>JBIKOK010000102.1:0-22688 GCA_044358025.1 Opitutaceae bacterium | reverse complement strand
CAGCCCGCGCTGGGACGCTCTAAGCGCGGGCTGAAGCACCGCGCTACGTTCGGTCATCCGTGATATCCGTGCAATCCGCGGTCAAAACTCCGATGTCTGATTCTACCCCTATTTCCTCCTCCGCCATCGACGCGGACAATCCGTGGCCGGGGCTCGCGACGTTTACCGAGGATCAGGGCGCGTATTTTCATGGCCGCGACGACGAGATCGACGACCTCACGCAGCTCGCCCGGTTGCGCGCGCTCGTCGTGCTCTTCGGCCAGTCCGGGCTCGGCAAATCCTCGTTGCTCCAGGCCGGCGTTTTTCCGCGGCTGCGCGCGAACGGATTCTGCCCGATCTACATTCGCCTCGATCACGCCGAGTCGGCGCCGTCGCCCACGGATCAGATAAAAACGCTGCTACTCTCCGAGACGGCCAAGGTCGGCACGTGGACCAAGCCGGGCACGGCCAAACCCGGCGAGACGCTCTGGGAATTGTTTCACCATCGCGACGATCGGCTGATCGGCTCCGGCGGGCGCGCGATCATTCCCGTTCTCGTCTTCGATCAGTTCGAGGAACTTTTCACGCTCGGCGCCGCCGCGGGCGGACGCCGCGATCGCGCAGTCGCGTTCATGAGCGAGCTCGCGGAGTTGGTCGAGAACCGGCCTTCCGAACAACTCGTCGCGCGCCTCGAGGGCTCGGCCGATGAACTGGAGGCGTTCGATTTCAGCCGCGCCGATTACCGCGTCGTCATCACGCTGCGCGAAGATTTTCTGCCGGAGCTCGAGGGCCTCAAGACGATCATGCCGGCGATGATGGCGAACCGGATGCGGCTCGCGCGGATGACCGGCACGCAGGCGCTCCAGGCCGTCGTCAAGCCGGGCGCCGCGCTCGTGACCGACGAGGTCGCGTGCAAGATCGTCGAGTTTGTCGCCGGTGCGCGCGGCGGCTCGATCGAGCGGCTGGCCGAACTCAACGTCGAGCCCGCCCTGCTGTCCGTGGTCTGCCGCGAGCTCAACGAGCGCCGGCGCAGCCTCGGTCAGGCGCAGATCACCGCCGATCTCGTCTCCGGCAATCGCCGCGAGATCCTCACCGATTTCTACGAACGCAGCGTGAACGATCTCCCGGCGGGCATGCGTTCGTTCGTCGAAGATCGCCTGCTCACGAAGTCCGGCTTCCGCGACAACCTCGCGCTGGAGTCCGCGCTCGAATTCCCTGACGTCACGCAGCCGCTCATCGACACACTGGTCTCGCGCCGGCTTCTCCGCATCGAGGATCGCGCCGGCATCCAGCGCGTGGAGCTCACGCACGACGTGCTCGCCGAAGTCATCCGCGCGAGTCGCGACACCCGCCAGCAACGTCTCGCCCTTGAAGCGGCGGAAAAACAGCGGCGTCTCGATCTCGCCGCCGCCGCCCGTCAGACGCGGCGCCAGCGTTTTCTCATTGGCGGTCTCACGTTGGCCGTGATCGCGCTCAGCATTGGCGCGGTCTTCGGCCTCCGCGCCCAGCGCCGCGCCGCCGCACTCGCGGGCGAAGCGGAGCTCGCCACCGGTTCGCGCCTGCTCGACGAGGGCCAGACCGGCGACGGTCTCGCTTACCTCGCCGCAGCCGCCCGCCGCGATCAGGGCAACAGCGTCGCCGCCACCCGCATCGTCTCTACGCTCGCCGCGCGTAATTTCCTCCTGCCCGTCGGCTCCTCGCTCACGTTGCCGTCGCCTGCGACCCAGGCGCTGATCTTGGCCGACGGCCGTTCCGCCTTGGTCCAGTGCGAAGACAACCGCGTGCGCGTCATCGACCTCGCGGAGTGGAAGGTCGCCCGTGAGTTTTCGTTCGATCAAAAGATCCAGCCGCAGGGCGTCCGCGTCGCCGCGAAAAATTCGGACGTGTTTGCCGTCGCGTTCGCCGACGGCACCGTGCAGGTCTGCGACACCGCCACCGGCCGACCGCGGGGCAAGACCATCACGCCACCAAACCTCGTGGAGTCATATCAAACTCCCGGTTTCCAGTTGGGCACCTGGCGGACGTATTTCGCGCTCAGCCCGGACGGACGCTGGTTGATGACTTTTCGCGCGACGACTGCCGTGTTCGACACCGCCACGGGTGAGGAGCGCTTCCACGGCGAGCACTTCAACCACACGATGCCGACCGACTTCGCGACCTTCAATCCGTTCAGCGCCGACAGCAGCCGGCTCGCGATTCCTTTCTGGGAGTTTGCCGGTGCCCGGGCTTCGGGTGGCGATTCGAAGAAGGTCAAATCCACCTCGGTGCTTCTGTCAGTTCCCGATGGAAAGGTGCTGATCGCACGCCAGCTTGAAGATCCGAATCACGCCGACGGGGCGAAGAACTTCAGCGCCGACGGCACCCGTGTGCTCATGCTGCGTTGGATCGGAACGGGAACGAACAAGGACGATAACAACCGAACTCCGGCGGCGGTCGTTGCGACGCCCGCACCCTCGAGCCCATCGGGCTGGCCATCACGTTTTCCACCACCAGTTCCTCGAACGAAATTTTTCTCACGCCGGACGGAAATCGGGTCGTGATGAACTTGTCCGGCGAGCGTGCCGCCCGCGTCTACGATGTGAAGACCGGCCAGCTCGCGTTTCCCGCGCTGCCCCACAGCGCCACCTTCACGAGCATCGGAGTCAGCGACGACGGCGCCATTTACGCCACCAACTCGATCGATGGCCAGATACGGCTCTGGGATTTGCGGACGGGCACGCTCTTCGCCGAGCCCTCTCTCAAGCTCGACCGCCGCGGTGCCGCCGCCCTCTCCCGCGACGGCCGGACCGTGCTCGTCTTTTCGGCAACCGGCGCGGCCTATCGGCTCGAAGTTACCCGCAGCCCGGCCGCACCGCTGGCGCTGCCGCGCCCGACGGGGGCCGCCTTCTCCGTCAACTTTGCGGAAAAGGCGCCGGCGCGAGCGCTGTATTTTTCCGGCACTGCGGTCACGATGTTCGATGTCGCTTCGGGGCGGCAGGTCGATGGCGGTTTTGCGCTGCCGCAGAGAATCACCGGAACTTCCCAGTGGAATTTCGGTTCCACTGTGCGCCCCGGCCAGGTCTGGATCGCCCGCACCGCCGCGGCGGGAAGGACCATTTGGACGTGGGGCGAAAGCGGTCCGCCCCGTGAAGCTGCCTTCGCTGAGACCTTTCCCGGCGCCGCAACCCCAGCTCCCTTGCTCAGCTCAACCGGAAACGTGGCGGCTATCGGCGGTCAGAACTTCGCCGGTTCATCACAGTCGTCCGTCGCGCTCTGGGATCTTCGTGCCGGCAAGAAAATCTCGGAGATCGCCTCCGGGGAGGTGCCGCTGACGACCCGAACCGACAGCACCGATTTCAGTCCCGACGACCAGCGGTTCGCGGTGCGCGAACTGGCTGCGGACGGGGCGCTGCGCGTTTTCGGGATTCGCGATGGCAAGCTCCTGTTCAAGATCGAACCGGAGGGCAGTGCCACGTTTCTGGCGGCGCGCTTCAACCGCGACGGCACGCGGCTGCTGACTGGCAACGCCTGGGGCACGCTGCAGATTTGGGATGGAGTTTCAGGCAAGCCGCAGCAGTCGATTCAAGCGCACAGCTACGGACTTGAGCGCATCGATTTCTCGCCCGACGGCCGCTACTACGCCACCGGCTCGGCCGACGGCACGGCGCAAGTGCGCGACGCCGCGACTCACGAACCCGTGGGTGCGCCGCTCGGCCACGCCGCCACGGTGAACCGCGTCCAATTCAGCGCCGACAACACGCGTGTCGTCACCTCGACCGCCGCCGGTGCCGTCCGCGTGTGGGACGTGCGCACCGGCCTGCCGCTCCATGATTCGCTCAAGCACGCCGTGGGCACGAATCCCAATCTGGATTTCAGCGGCGACGGCCGCTTCCTCATGACCTACTATTCGTCGGGCAACGACCGGGCCACGCGCCTGTGGAGCTCGCCGCCGACGGGCCCCGGCGACCGTGCGCCGGCGTGGCTGCTGCGACTCGCCACCGTCTGCGCCGGCCGGCGTCTGAACGAGTCGGCGAAAATCGTGAGCGCGCTGGACGAGTTCGACCGCTTCGACGACCTCCGCCGCGAAATCGCCGCGCTCCCTGACACCGCCCCCTACGCCACGTGGGCCAAATGGTTCCTCTCGACCGACCCCGCCCGCTCGATCGCTCCCGGCTTCACGATCACGCCCGCCGACGCCGAAAAGCTCGCGCAGGAACTGGCTGCGCCGCTGTGAACGTAGGGGCGCGCCTCGTGCGCGCCCTCCGGCCAAGGCGCGGACGAGCCGCGCCCCTACCCAAGGCAATAAGCAGACAACTACATGATCTCGTCGCCAATCGGACTCTGCGCAACCGTGAGAAAAGTCCGCACGAGTTCTCCCTCGCCGCAGACCGTCATGCCCGGAAACCGCTTGAACCATTGGCCCGTCGGCACCTCAGGGCTCTCTGGTCGAGCCAGAGGGCGAGCAGGCCGAGCTGGCTCGCGAAGATCTCGCGCTGCTGAATGCGGTCGAGCAAATGCTGGAGGAGGGCCGGCGGGAGATTTTGGCGCCGGATGTTAGGCATGCGGTGTCGCACCGGAGAAGCCCTGGGCGATCGATGCACGCAGGAGTGCGGCTTCCGCGGGATCGCGGGAATCGACCATGCGCTGGGCGAGCGCCGACACCTCGCCGCCGCTCAGTTTTCGCCCGGCATCGAGTCGATCGGCAAACTGCACGACCTTTGCCTGTTCCTCGGGCGGCAGAGTCTCGATCTCACGCATGATCCTAAATTCGGCGGTTGGTTAACCGCTAATCTTCGCTAATTCCCGCTAATGCATGAGGAAGAATTGTTCCGGACGTGAATTTTAGATTCGCCGATCAGGTGAATCACCGGTCGAGTTGGATTCTATTTAAAACGCTTTCCTTAGCGTCGATTAGCGTCGATTAGCGGTTCCTCTTTTTGCGCTTTTTAGGATGATCTGAGGTGCGGTCGTGAGTCCGACGCTGCCGAGCCGGCTGCGGACGTTAAACGTCCGATTGCCGCGGCCAACGGGGAGGCCCCAAAAACAGCGGCACCACGTCGGCCAGCGCATGCTGCTCGACCTCGCCGCGATGTGCGCCGGCAAGACGCTGCACGAAGACGGCCGTGCGTCACCGCGACCAATGCCTTTGGGCAAATCGCCGGCCGCGCAGCGCGCCCCGGCGCAATGTCTACTCCGGAAACGCCCCCGAGGGCAGCCCGGGGAAGATCCGCAGCGCGTTTTTGTAGTAGAGTTTTTTCAGCACGTCGTCGGGCAGGGCGAGGCCGTAGAGTTTCCAGATGCCGTGGTATTTCCGGATCGGGTCGAAATATTCGTCGTCGGTTTCGAGCAGGCGGAAATACACGTGGTATTCGGCCACGTCGTAGCGGTCCTTCCCGAAGAGGACGCGGTCCTGGTATTTCACGAAGAAACGGTGGGCGGCGCGCGGCTGGCGGCCGAGTTCGCTCGTGATGGCGCCGATCTCGACGTAAACATTGGGCAGGCGGTCGAGCAGGGCGCCGAGTTTGCCGAGATCGTGACCGAGCCAGCCGAGGTGGGCGGCGATGAAGAGCGTCTGCGGGTGGCGGGCGAAGAGGTTGTGCTGCTCCGCGATGAGCTGCTCCCACGTGTAGTCAGCCTGCGCGGACTGGTTGCGGCGCGCCTGGAGCTTCAACTCGAGCCAGCGCTCGTTGTTTTTGTCCATCGGCTGGAAGAGTCCCCACGGATCGGCGGTGCGGATGAGGACGGGAATCTTGTGCTTGCCCGCCATCGCCCACACGGGATCGAAGCGCGGGTCGTCCACCTTGATGCGACCGTTGCTGTCCTGCAGGGTCATGCCGAAGCCCTTCCAGACCTTGAGGCCGATGGCGCCGGCCTTAATGTCGGTTTCGAGCTGGGCGGCGGCGCGCGCGCCGTAGCCGGGATCATCGAGCTTCGACTGGTCCATGTTGGTCATCACGCGGAAGCGCGCGGGCGTATGGGCCTTGATCGTCGCGGCGGCGTCGGCCACCCACTTGCCCTGCCCGCCGCCGACGGGCGAGTTGATCATGAGGCCCATGTTGAGGCCGTCCATTTCCTTCAAGAGTGGGTCGAGGCGCGCCGGCGTCACCTCGCGGTGGTGGGAGTGGACTTCGATGAAGGGAAACTTGGCGCGCGTGAGCGTGTGCTCGGGCACGCGGAGCGTGGACTTCGGTTCAAACTCCTCGATCGAGATCGTCGGGCCGCCGGGGGCGGGGGCGTTCGCGGCGAACGCTGCGGCGACAAGACAGGGAAGGGCGGCGAGGGGAAAGCAGCGCATGGCGAACGAGAATGGGGAATTGGCGGTGGACGCGATTGTTTTCCCGCGGCCGGCGCGAAACCGGGCGCACCGCCACCGTCGCAAAGCCGACCCGGAGCGAGCCGCGGGGGGCGAACGTTGCCCTTTGCACTGGCGCGGCCGGAGCTTCCTAGCCCGTATGTTTTACACCCAACTTGACCAAATCCCTTTCACCGAGGGCACGGAGCCCAGCCCACAGAGCAGCGGACAAGGTGCTTGGCTCCGTGACCTCGGTTCGGACCTCGGTGCGCTCTGTGACAAAAGGATTTCTTCGGAAAAGTGTGATTGATGCGGGCTCGTGAATGCCAGCCGCGCGAGTCCCGGGCTGTTTCAAGCCCAGCTTGACCCAATGGCCAAGCGCCCAGCTTGCCCCCTTTTTCAGCCTCGGTCTTGGTGCAGGCTTCTCCTGGCACTCGAGGAAGGCCGCGTTGGCCTTGTCGGGCCGAAAGATGTCGCCCGGTCGTTGCCCCACCCCCGGTTCAGGACGTGAGCGATAGGGGAATCGGACTCCCGTCGCATCGGTCGCGCCACGACGCGCCCTCGCAACGGGTTCCTCCGGCGGTCGGGCACAAACGACGAAGCCTGACCACGTTCGCTGACCTTGTCCGGCGGTGTGGGGCCGGGGGCGCGGCTACTTCACGCCGGGCAGTCGCTGCATGGCCTCGCCCATGGCTTCGCCGATGAGGTAGTAGGTTTCGGCGCTGGAATTCCAGTGGTAGCCATGATTGTTGGGTGAATCCTCGACGGGCCGCCAGAAGGCCTTGGTGCCCACGAAGGCGACGGTGTCGCGGAATTCCGCGCGCTCCGCGACGGCCGCCTGCGCTTTCATCAGGGCCAGGGCGCGCGGGTGCGACTCGCTGGCACCGGTCATGCCGGTCTCGGCGACGACGAAGGGCAGGGCAGGCACACCGAGGGCGGCGCGCATGTCGCGGATGAAGTGGGCGAAATTGGTTTCGTATTCGGCGGTGAACTTGTCGTTGACGCGGTCGTTCCAACCCTGGTGCCAGCCGAAGCCCGCGAGCACATAGCGTCCGTCGCTGCCCGGCACGAGCGCGGGGACGCGAGCGAGGGCGGCCTTCACAAGGGCGAGGGTTTCGCGAAAATAACGGCCGACAATCGCCGGGTCCTGTGCGACGGCGGCGTCGGCTTTCGCGCCGAGCGAATACGGCGGGCGGCCCGCGCTGGGCGGACGAAAGTCGACCGCGAGGCTTTTGCCGCCCCACGCGCATTTGATGAGGAGCACGGGCTCGTCGAGTGCGTTGCCCATCACCCAGCCGAAACCGAGTTCGGGCCCGATCTTGGCCGGGCGCGTGGGCTCCGGGAGCGCGCCGTAGCCCACGGTGAGCGGCCCCTCGCGCTGGAGATAAGTAATCCACACGTCGTCGCGCGTGCGCCACCGGCCGTCGGGCGTGGCGAGCGGCGCGAAGCGGGGCGCGGTCGCGGGATTTTTCACGAGGAACTCGAGCGACCCGCGGCCGCCGTTGCGCTGAGGATCGGCGGCGACGAAGCCGTGGCCCTCCATGTTCGACTGCCCCGCGAGGATGAAGACTTTTACGGGCTTCTTGTCCGCCGCGACGGTCGTGCCGCAAGCGAGCGCAGAGAGCGCAAAGACGGAGAGCAGAAGTTTAAGCGACAGTTTCATGGTTGGATGGCGTGCGGTGGTGAGATCAGGTCGCGGCAACGAGCGCGAGGGGTTCAGCCCGGCGGGTGTTCATTGGTAGGCTGAGACCGGTTGCGGCTTCACGCCGAGTTTGACGTAGTTGAATCCGCTGGACAGCGGCTGGTAGTCGCCGACGATGTCCACGCTACGGGTGGCGGTGATGGCGGACTCCATCGCCAGACACCAGTAGGCGGCATTGATGATGAGGCGGCGCAGGCCGGCGCTCTGGAGGTCGGTGCCGCTGCCCATGGTGGAGTGAAACACGCGGGCATGCTTGCCGGTGCTCGTCTGCCAGGGTTTGACCCACGCGACGGGCAGCGGCTCCAACTTGGGATTCGGTGCGTCATCGTGATTGCGGCCCATCAGCGGCTGTCCCCAGACGAGCGCGGTGCAGTCGGCCGGGAGGGCGGTGCCTTCCTTGTAGGTTCGATACACGTCGGAGTTTCCCCAGATTTCGCTGACGCCGCTGAGCACGGGATGCTGCCGTTGCTCGGCGACGAAAATGCCGCGGGTGGAGTCGGCCTGCCACCGTCCGTGATGCCCCAAGAAGCTGCCGCCCAGCACGTCCTCGCCCCAGCGCACTTGTTTGCCGTTGAGCTTGTAGGGCAGCGGTCCGCGGAACCCGTGGTTGGCGGTGCGCAGAGCGATGAACGGCCGGCCGGAGTCCACATAATTCACGATCTGCTGTTGCTCCGCCATCGGGAGCGTGAGCAACCGGGTGAAGAAGACCACCAAGTCCGCCGAGGCGAGATGCTCCAGGCCGGGGATGTGGTGTGGCTTGAACTCGGCTTCCTTCCCTTTCTCCGGGTAAACGGGAAGGGTGGGGTCCACCTCGCCCTTCGCGTTCACGCCGAAGAGCACGGTGCAATCGAAGCCATGGTGCCTGCTCAGAATCTTCGCCAGCATCGGCATGGACTGTTCGCTGCGATACTCCTGGTCGGCGGCAATCAACACGATGTGCCGGCCCTGGCCCGGGCCATCACCACCGGGATAGACGAGCCACTGCGGGCTTTCCGGCACGGGATGGGCGAGGACTGGCGTGCAAACCAGCAGCATCAAAAAGGCGCGAATCATGGGTTGAGTTGTGACCATCAGCGTTCAGGGCGCGGAGTTCATTTTGTCCGCCGCCGAGGCGTGGCTGCAGATAAAGGGCCGCGCGGCGAATGGGTAGAGGGGTTTCATGGTGTGACTAGCCTGCATCAATCCCACTTTCCTGAAGAAATTATTTTTCACAGAGCGCACAGAGGCCCAAACCGAGGACACGGAGCCAAACAGCTTGTCTGCTCTGTGTGCTCTGTGGGCTTGGCTCCGTGCCCTCTGTGCCAAAATTTTGATCAATTTGAGTGTGAAATATCCGGGCTACTATTACCCCGTTACGTTCCTCTTCAAAACGTGCAAAACCGTTTGTCACGTAATACGTGACAACGCCTCTGAAAAAGACCGTTTTTCGGCAGATGAAATGACAGGGTCATACTAGAACTTCGGCGCACTCCGGCCGCTGGCTTTGGATTGTTCGAGGAGGGCCTTGAGTTCCTTCACGAGTTCCGGGCGCTCGGCGTAGAGGTTCCGCGTTTCACCAGGGTCGGTGTCGAGGTTGTAGAGATGACCGGGGGCGTCCGGCGCGGTGTCGGGGAGCATGAAAGGTTTCAGGCGGGGATGGTTTTCGTAGCGGTTTCCGCCGGATCCGGGGTGGTCGAGATATTTCCATGGTCCGCGCCGGATGGAGAGCGTGCGCGCGCCGGCGAAGGCTTGGGTGAGCAGGTAGGGGCGGATGGGCGCGGTGGCTTCGCCGCGCAGGGCGGGCAGCAGGTTGAAACTGTCTTCGGCGGCGTTCTCGGGGAGCTTGGCATCGCTGATGGCCGCGATGGTCGCCATCACGTCGGTGAGGCTGGTGAGTTGAGCGCTGGTGGTGCCGGGTTTCACCCGGGCGGGCCAGCGGACGAGGAAGGGCACGCGGTGGCCGCCCTCCCAACTGTCACGTTTGATGCCGCGCCACGGTCGCGCGCCGTCGTGGCCGTGATCGGCGCGCATGTGGATGACGCTGTCGACTTCCGGACCGTTGTCGCTGGTGAAAATGACGAGCGTGTTGTCGGCGACGCCGAGTTTTTCCAGCGTGGTCATCAGCTCACCCACGACCCAATCGAGCTGGTGGATAAAGTCGCCGTGCGGTCCGGCGCCGGACTTTCCTTTGAACTGCGGTGCGGCGAACGAGGGCAGATGCACGGCCTGCGCCGCGTGGTAGAGGAAGAAGGGCTTGCCCGGCGTTGCGCGGACGTGCTGCTCCAAAAACTCGCGGCTCTTTTGCAGGAAGACGAGGTCCACTTCCTCCATGGGAAAATTAGGGGCGATGAAACCGGGGCGGCAGTCGTTCGCGTAGGGGTGTTTCGGCAGCTTCGATTTGTCCAACGGACCGGCGGGCGGCACGGGCACGCGGTCACCCTCGATGAAGGCGTAAATCCAATCGGTTGTGGGGCAGCACGCGGTGCCGAAGAATTTCTCAAACCCGTGGTCCGCCGGCCCGCCTTCGACGCGGCGACTGAAGTCGATGCGCTGCACTGCGTCCAGTTTTCCCGAGTGAATCGGTTCGCCCGCCTGGTCGCGAAACGTCAGGCCCACATGCCATTTGCCGACCGCAGCGGTGGCGTAGCCTTGCTGCTTCAGCATCGCCGGCAGCGTCAGGCGACCCGGAGCGATCAAGGAGGGTCCGCCGGCGCCTTGGAACACCGTGCCGCCATTCGGCACACGAAACGCCATTTGGCCAGTCATCAAACTGTAGCGCGTCGGCGTGCAGACCGTGGCGGGACTGTGCGCGTCGGTGAAGCGCATCCCTTCGCGCGCGAGCCGGTCGAGATGCGGCGTGGCGACCTTCGACTGGTCGTTGTAGCAGCGCACATCGCCGTAACCGAGGTCGTCAGCGAGGATGAGCAGGATGTTGGGTTTCTGAGCCGCGCCCGCGGACGCAAGTCCGGCAAAGAGAGCGACAATCATGAGCGGAAATGTTTTCATGGCACGACGACAACCGGCTTCCCGAGCACATTCATTTTCGGGGTGATGCCCAGACCGGGTGACGTGGAGGCGGCCATGCGACCGTTCACGCGCTGCGGCGCACCATCGGCGATGCTCACCGGCCCGTAGCTGTTGAAGTCGGTGGTGCTGAAGAGGAATTCCGGGGGCGTGCTGTGCGCGAGGTGCGCAATGGCGGCGGTGGCGATGTCGCCGCCCCACGAATCCTCCAGCGTCATGCCGATGCCCATACTCACGCAGAGGTCACGGGCCTGTTTGATCTTCGTGAGGCCGCCGAGCTTGCTGATCTTGAGATTCACCACGTCCATCGCGAGATCGGCCTTGGCGCGGAGCAAAATGCCGAGGTCGTCGATGGTTTCATCCAGCACGAACGGGTGCGGAATCTGGCGGCGCACGGCGAGGCATTCCTCGTAGGTGAGGCAAGGTTGCTCGATGTAGACATCCACGTCGCGCACGGCCTTGGCTACGCGCACGGCCTCGTGCTGCACCCAACCGGTGTTCGCGTCGGCCACGAGTCGGTCGCCGGGCTGGAGCTTCGCGGCGACGGCGAAGATGCGCGCGATGTCCGTGTCCGGATCGCCGCCGACCTTGAGCTGGAAGCGGCGGTAACCCTCCGCGCGATAGCCTGCGACCTTCGCGGCCATTTGCTCCGGCGACTCCTGCGAGATGGCGCGGTAGAGATGCACGTCTTCGCCGTAACGGCCGCCGAGCAACTCGCACACGGGCATGCCGGTCGCCTGACCGAGAATGTCCCAGCACGCGATGTCGAGGCCGCTCTTCACGTAGGGATGCCCCTTGAGCGCGGCGTCCATCGTGCGAGTGAGTTTCGCCAGCTGGCGCGGGTCTTCGCCGATGAGGTGGGGGCCGAGTTCGCGCAAACCGGCGCGCACGCCCTCGGCATACGCCGGGAGATAAAATGGCCCGAGCGGACAAACTTCGCCGTGGCCGAAGAGTCCCGTGTCGGTCTCGACGCGCACGATGGTGCTGTCGAACACGGTGACGGATTTGCCGCCGCTCCACTTGTAGGTGGTCTCGTGCAGCGGAAGGTCAACGCGGTAGGCGAGGATGCGTTTGATTTTCATGGTCAGTGTTTCGGACTGGCGCGGATCAGGGCTTAGGAATCTCGTTCAATGTGTAGTAGGCGCGGTCGTGCAGCAGCGGCTCGCCGTCGCGGGATTTCAGCGCCGGCAGGTGGAAGTCGTGGACGTGGCCCTGCACCAGCCCGTTCACCCGCAGACGCGCGCTCATGCCATCGGGCGCAACCTCGGCGGTGGTCACGGTCGGGCGCGTGTGATCCACCTCGGGGCTGCCGTAGCCTTGCTGGTAAATGTGCGTGTAGGTCTGGAGCGCGTAGCACTCCGGGCGCGAGGCGAGCGCGGCGTCCACGGGCTGCGTGAAACGCATGATGAACCCGTCGGACTGCGCCCGGATGTCGAGAATCTCGAACGGCATCTTGCCGGTCCAGTCGAGGCGCTGGAGCAGGTTGTCCTTCATGCCGCGTACGGGCCAGCCGCGGTTCGTGCCGCCGGCGATGAGTTGTCCGCGCGGCGTGAAATGCACCGCGAGAATGCCCGTGCCCAATCCCTCGCGGAACGGGTAGCACGCGCCCTGCCACACGCCGTTGACCAGCTCGGTCGTCACGCGCATCACGATGCTCAAGGTGTAGTCGCCGACGAACATCTGGTTCTCAAAGGGCCCAAACTTTCCGCCCGAGCGGTTCACCTCGAACGCGGAAATCGAGCGGCCCATTTTCTTGTAGGGGAACACCACGGCGTACGGCACGAGTTCCTTCACGCGCTTGCGCTCCACTTCCATGCGCGAGGGCGTGTTGGGCTTCACCGGCTCCGGTCCCATGTTTGGCGCGAACGGATACCAGTTGAAACTGACGGGGTGTCCCATGAAGCCGCCGGGCTTGAGATGCTTCAGCGAACACGCGCCGTTCCACGGCCCCTGGCTCTCGACGTAAAACATTTCGCCGTGCTCGTTCTCGCCCACGCCGAGCGGGCTGCGCAGGCCGCTGCACAACGGGACGGTCTTCCCGTCCGGAGTAATCTTCAACGCCCAACCGCGGAACAACGCTTTCGAGTTGTACGATTCCGACAACCCGAGCGCGACGTAGAGGTTCCCCGCCGCGTCGAACTTCGAGCCGAGCGCGAACTCGTGATAGTGCCCGAAACCCCACTGGTCGCTCACCGTGTCAAAGCGATCCGCGCGGCCATCGCCGTTCGCGTCCGTGATGCGGGTGACTTCCGTGGCGTGCGTGGCGTAGAACGCGCCGTCGCGATGCGCGAGGCCCAGCACTTCATCCAGCCCGCTGGCGAAACGTTGCACGGTCGGACGCGGGTGTTCGTCCATCATGCCGCTCACCAGGAGAATTTCCCCGCGCCGCGTGCCCACCGCGAGCCGTCCATCCGGCAGCGAAACGAAACTCCCCGCCTCCAGATACACGCCCGCGGGCAGCGGGAGGTTGACGATGCGGTAGTAAGCCGCCTCCCGTTCCGCCGTGCCCCAGGAATCGCCGAAATTCTCCGCGGCTGCGGCGGCGAACGGGAGCATGCCCATCGAGATGATCAAGCGGAAGTTCATGGTGTCGCGGTGAGGTGGTATTCGATGCGCAGTTCCCCGCGCACGGGCAGCAGGAGTTCCTTCCATTCACCGGCATTGCGGACGATTGGTTCGGAGGGCAGACGCACGCGCAGGTTCTTGCCGACTTCAAACTCTTGGGCCCCGCGTGGCTCGATGATTTTGTCTGTTGCCACCCGGAAGTGCATGGCCGCCGGAGGCGCGGCGGGGAACTTCAGGGTCCGTTCGATAAACACTCTCCCGCCTGGGTCGCGGCGTTCGATGAGGAAATCCTCCACGGAAAAGCCATCCACGGAATAGCGGAGTGTGGGGCGTTGCTGGGCGTCGAGCGAGTAGCCCGTGAACGAATGCGGCGATGGGCGCGGCGTGGCATCGGGAGCGGGCCAGGCGGCGTCGGGAGAGCCGAGCACTGCAAACGCGGGGCCGGGCGGGAAAGTGGTGGTGTCCTTGCCGAGGATGCGCGCCTGACCCGCGCCCTGGCCGCGCCAGAGGCCGGAGGCCTCGATGAACCCGCCGCTCCAGATTGAGCCAAGCCGCATCTGGCCCGCGTCGAAGGAAAGGTTGATGCCACCCGGATAACCCACGCCGATGCCGCGCTTGCCGATGCCGGGGAACGCGCGCCGGACGATGACCGCCTCATCCGTCACCGGGATGACGAGTGGCTCCAGCACCAAGCCCTGCGGCTCACGCGCCTCGGGACCGCGCTCAAGATATTGCCAGAGCACGTCGCGCTGTTTGCCGGAGTCGCCGCCGAGCACATCGGGCAAAGGCGATTTCCCGTCGGGCCAAAAGCCCGGCATGATCGTGAGCGGCGAGAACCGCTGCGGATTGGCGAGGAAATGGTGAAACCAGGTTTCCTCCAGGCGCTCGGTCATGGTCGTCAAGTCCAGCGCGCGGATGGGCGCGGCGCTCTTCTCGCGGAACGTATGGCAGGCGATGCAGTTGAGGGCCTTGCTGCCGGCGAGTTCGCGTCCGACCTCGTGCGGCTTGTCGCCCTTGGCGACGCGCGTGAACCCGGCCGGTGGCAAGGTGTCGAGCTGCTTGAGCCAGTGGGCGAGCGGCTCGGCGTTGGCCGCGCCAAACTTCGGCATCCGCGTGTTGAGATACGGCCGCGCCGACGCGCCGTTCACGACCACCTCGCGGAGCCAGTCGCGTTTGAGCTTCGCGCCGACGCCGGTAAGCGACGGTGGCAGGCGGCCTTGGTCGCCGAGGTTTTCGTCCTTACCGGTGAAGTGGGCGTTGCGAATCGCGGGCACACCGCCGAGTTCGTCGCGCTGGTGGCAAGCGAGGCAGTTCAGGCGGGTGAGTGAAAGTTCGACGTTCTCGGCGACACTCAACGGTTCCGCCGGCGCAGCGAGCGCGGCGCGCACCGCCGTGCGTTGCGCGTCCGATAGGGAATACTGCGGCCACGCGCCGGGCTGGGCTGACAGGCAACCGTGCCCGGGGCGGACTTGGTCCAACGCCGCGAGGGTCGGCCGAGTGCGCGGGCCGTCGACCGTGTGACACGCGTCGCAGCGGTGTTGGGTGAACAGCATCTTGCCGCGCGCGGCAAGGTGCGGGTCGGGGCGGAAGGCGGGCGGAGGCGCCGCCTGGTCGCGCAGGAGGTAGCTCGCGATATCCACCGCCTCGAAGTGGTCGAGCTTCGCGTCCGGCATCCGGCCGCCGGGCCGAACCGCCAGCGGGTCTTCGAGAAATTTCGCGAGGCTGGCGAGGGAATACTTCGCCGCCACCGGCCCGAGCGGCACCGAGTCCGCGAGCGGCGTCTCCGGCGAGTGGCACGCGACGCAACCGACCGAGTGATACAGCTTCCGCCCTCGTTCGACGGCCGGGGCCGCGGGCGGCGTGAAGGTCGGCGACGCGCCGCCGAGCGTGGCGAGGTAATGCGCGAGTGCGTCCGCCGTGGCGGTGCGTTCGGCCGCAGGCAAATGGCCGAGCACATCGGGCATCGTGGTGCCGGGCTTGGTGGCGGCGGGGTTGGCGATGAATTCGCGCAGATGGGCGCCGTGCGCCCGCGCGCCGACGGCGGAGAGGTCCGGGCCGGGCTTCGCCGCCAGGTCGCCGCGCGTGGTGGCGTGACACGCCGCACAACTGAGTTCGCTGATCAGCACCGCGCCGGAGATTCTGGGCGTAGTTTTCTCGGGCCGCGTCAACCCGCCGATGACCGGCGGCGCCACGCCGGCGGCGCCCGTGGCGAACGGCAGCGCGGCGAGGATGATGGCAAGGAGCGGCTTCATGTTCGCCCGGTCACTGGGCCGGCTCCCAGATCTTCATGAGCAAGTCGTGGAGCGCGGGA
The DNA here is from genome assembly GCA_044358025.1 of Opitutaceae bacterium. Lineage (GTDB taxonomy): Bacteria > Verrucomicrobiota > Verrucomicrobiia > Opitutales > Opitutaceae > GAS368. The sequence goes on along the minus strand of JBIKOK010000102.1, from coordinate 6,857 downwards.
TCGTGCGCCTTGAGCTCGGCGCGGACGAAGGGGTAAAAATCGTTCCGGTAGAAAAACGCCTCCGTGCCCTCAGCGAAATACTCCTGGCGCGTGGTCAGGCCGTAGTGCTTCACCGTTTTGCCCGTGTGCGCGAGGACGCTTTCGTAATGGCCCGCCGCCTTTGCCTTCTCGTAGGCCGCGATGATTTCCGGGCGGTCGAAACTCAGGATCTGGTCGTGATACGCGTGGGCCAGCTCGTGGAGAACCACGGCGGGGTGCTTGAGCATCTGCTCGCGCGAGAGCAGGTCGCGCGCCTGCGGGATGTGCACCTTGCGCGCGAGGCGCGGGTCATGGCGGTTCGCCACCAGCCAGTCGCGGCTCGGATGGTATTGCTTGGACTTGAGCGTCGGGTGGCTGTGCTCGATCCAGATTTCCAGCTTCTGCATTTTCTCCAACGGCCCCGCGGGGATGAGGATTTTGATGCGCTGCAAATGGTTCGCGAGCATCGCCAGCGCCTTCTCGCCTTCCTCGCGATGCTCGCCGTCCAGCAACGCCGGTTCGACGTGAACCTTCCAGCCTTCGATGTCGCGTTCGACGGGATCGAAGCGGACGGCGCCCATGGGCTTCGCCGGGGCCGGCTGCTCCATGGGCTGCGGGGTGGCGTTCGCCGCATCGCTGCGGGCCTGCGCCTGCTGTCGGATCTGGGCTTTCAGCTTCGCCAGCCGCTCGGGCCACACGAACGCCGGCACCTTCGCCGGGTCATAGCCCGCCAGGTGTCCGGTGAGGCGCGTGGTGGGCTTGGTGTATTTCAGCTCGGTGTCGCCAAAAACCTCACGGCACAAAGCGGCGAGGCCGGGATCGTAGGCGAGGAGCTCGGCGCGCGTGTTGACGTGATTGTGGTCGTGGTCGTTCTCGCGGTTGTCATCAAACCACGACTGCACGCCTTCGGCAAAATACTCGTGATGGTTCACGCTCGCGTATTTGCCCTTCCACCACCCGGCCTTCATCGCGGCGTCGTAGGCGGCCTTGACGCGTGCGTCGAACGTCGGGTCCACGTTCGACAAGCCGCGCAGGTGCATGTTGTGCGCGAACTCATGGATGAGGATGTTCTCCTTCGCGTAAGGATCGCCGGCGTAGGCGAGCAGGTTTTCCTCGGCGCAGGAACAGAACGGGTCGGTCAAACTTCCGCCCATGCCGCGCGCGCGCGCATCGCGGTAATCGCGGGCGGGAATCCCGGGAAAATCCGGCACAGGAGCCGCCGCCATCCATTTCCACTCCGGCTGGTCGCAGGTGAACTCGTTCCACGCGAGAATGGAGAGGCGCGCGCCGCTTTGGATCATCGCCGCGCGCACGTCGGGGCGTTTGGCCAGCATCAAGTCCACGAGATAGGCGGCTTCCTTGAGCGCGTAGGGGTTCACCTGGGCCGATGCCACGATCGGAAAACCGCCCGCGCTCACCCGTTGCGTGTAGAATGCCGGCACGCCGTCCTTGTCCGGCGGATCAAAACGAAACCCCTGCACCGGCACCTGGCTGGTGACGACGCGCTCGGCCTGGTCGTCGCGGCCAACGATGGCGAAGCGGTGGCCGAGCGTGGTCGTGATGACCGTGTTCGCACCCGGCGCGACAGAGCCGTTCGGCACGCGCTCGGTGTCGCTCTTGAGCCAGAAGATGTCCGCGGACTGCGCGCTCCCGTTGATGATCTGGAGCCGAGGGCGGACCGTTTGGCTTGGGTTGCCCGGTGTGGCCGAGCGTGTCGTGCACACTCCCCCGAGGAGAAGGAGGAGCGCAATGCAGGGGAATTTCATGAATCGGGTGGGCGGTGTCGGAGTTTACTTCGCCGCTTGGCGAACCGGCAGCCGAGCGTCGGTTTGCCGCAGCCACGCATCAAGCTTGTCCTTGAGCCGCCGGACAATTTCCGGGTGTTGACGCGACAGGTTGTCTTCCTCGCCGAGGTCGCTGGAGAGCCGATAGAGTTCGAGATCACCGTTGTCGTAGTAGGTGATGAGTTTGAAATCCCCTTCACGAATCGCGCTGCCGAGACGGTTTTTCCTGTGGAAGGCGTAGTTGGGGTAGTGGAAGAAGAGGGCGTCGCGGTCGAAGCCGGGTTTTTGCTCGAACAAGGGGATCAGACTGCGCCCATCCAAGGTACTGCCAGGCACCGGCTGCAGGCCGGCGGCTTCGAGCAGCGTGGGGTGGCAGTCCGTGCTGATGACGGGGGTGGAGCAGATGGATCCGGCCGGCACCCTTCCCGGCCAGCGGACGATCCACGGCACGCGGATGCCGCCCTCATAGAGCATGCCCTTGAGGCCGCGCAGCGGCCGGTTGTCGCCGTTGTATCCGCCATTGTCCGACTTGAAGAGGATCAGCGTGTTGTCGCGCAGCCCCGCCTCATCGAGCTGCCTGAGGAAGCGCCCGATGGCGGCGTCCATGCCCTCGATCATCGCCGCGTAAACCGGATCTTTCACCCCCGTGCGCTGCCGGTATTTCGCGATCAGCTCGGCGGGCGCCTGCATCGGGTAGTGAACGGAGTAAGGCCACCAATTCAGAAAGAACGGACGATCCCGGTTGCGGCGGACAAAGTTCATCGCCTCGTCGGCCAGCCGCTGCGGCAAGTATTCCCCCGCTTCGCCATCCTTGAGCGTGGGGTTGCGATACGGGGAAAAATAGCTCGGCGGGCCGCCGCTCGAGTTGCCGCCGATATTCACGTCGAAGCCCTGCTTCTCGGGATAGAACTCGCGCTGGTCGAGCTTCTCGGTGCCGCGCGGGTTGACATACGAAAGATGCCACTTGCCCACATGACCGGTGGCGTAGCCGGCCGCGGACAAGCGCTCGGCGATGGTCGTGGAGGAAAGCGCGAGGTGGCGGGCGGTTTCGGGCTCCTGCAGATCGGAGCCGGGCAGCGAGAACCCGTCCGGATTGCCCGGGGCATGATTGGTGAGCCGCAATCGCGCCGGGGCCAGCCCGGTCATCATCGCGGCGCGGGTGGGCGAGCAGACGGGAGCTGCGGCATAGGCATCCGTGAACCGCATGCCCTCCGCGGCCAACCGGTCGAGGAACGGTGTGTCGATCTGTTCGTTGCCGTAGCAATGCAGATCCCGCCAGCCGAGGTCATCGGCCATAATGACCACTATGTTCGGCTTCGGCGCAGCGCCCAGGGCGATGCCGAGCGTGCAGAGCCACAGGCCGAAAAGTGGGCGGAGGGTTTTCATCAGACGAGGAGTGATGGCGGGTTGGCAGTGATCAGAACGTGCCCTTCAACCCGGCCGTCCACGCCACGCCAAACTTGGAGGAGATGCCAATCTTGGCATAGCCGGGCGTCTGCGAACCGTAGCGGAGCTGAAGATTATTTACGTCGAGAATGTTGCGGCCATTGAGGAACAGCGACAGCCGGCGGTTGAACTGGTAGGTGGCGTTCACGTCCATCGTGGTCCGCTTCTCCTGAGCGTTGGTCGCATCCGGTCCCATGGCGGGAACGCTGCCAAATGACTGTTCTCCGCGGGCGTTCCACTTGAGCATGACGGTGACGGGATTTCGCGTGAAGGTGCAGCCCCAGTTGACGTTTTCGGGGATGAAACTTCCGAACGCGGCGGTGCGACTGCCCTTGAGCTTCAGCTTCGTGGCGTTGGCGAAGACGGAGAAATGCCGGCCCCATTTGCCCAGCGACTGGAGGGACTGGCGGAGGTTGAACTCGATTCCGTCCACGCGCGCATCGCCGCCGTTGACCGTGGTGGTGAGCATCCAGCCGACGTATTCCGGGTCGATCCCGAGTGCCTCCAGGTCCGCCGCGGTGGCCAGCGTCACGCGGTTTTCGAAGAAGCCGGCGATGTCCTTGCGAAACACGCCGACACTCAACACGCCGCCGGTGTCGGTGTAGTATTCGGCGGAGAGGTCGAAGTTGTCCGCCTGCCACGGCTGGAGCGCCGGATTGCTGACGTTGAGCGTGCCGCGGAGGACGGAGGGATCCGCGCCCTCGGCGACGTCGTTTTCGGTGACCGTCGTGTTGGGAATGAGGTTGCCGTAGTCGGGCTTGCCGTAGGTCAGCGCATAGGCGGCGCGGAACAGGAGGTTGGCCGTGGCGTTGTAGGTGAGATGGACGCTGGGATAGTAGTCTTGGTAGCCGCCGTTGATGCCCTGGCCCAGCTCGGTGCGGACCAGGCGCAGCTCGTCCATCGAACCGGCGGCGCCCGCTTCCGGGCGGCGGATGCGGCCGCCCGCGGCGTTGCGGGCGAAGGCGCCGGACGCGGTGCGGACAAAGGCGTTGCCGGGCTCGAAGAGCGGTCCCTGCGCCTTGGTGTGGATGCGCTCGAAGCGCACACCGGCGAGCGCGAACAGCCGGTTGTTGAGGAGCCGCGCGTCACCCTGAAGATAGATGCCCGTGGTGATTTCCTTGAACGTCTCCGAACCGTTGATGCGGGCCTGCTCCGAGGCCACTAGCTGCGCGGCCGATTGGGTGAAGAGTCCCGGGTTGCCGCCCCACGCCTCGACCATGCGGTTGGGCGAAGCCCAGGGAATGGGCTGCTGGGCCCAGTGGTTGGGGTGGCCGCGATAAACCTGCATGGCGAACGGCGCGAGCGTGGGGTCGGCGGGATTGGCCGGATTGTAGGTGTAGCCGAGCGACTCCCGCCGGTGGTCGCGGTCCTGGATGCCGAGGAGGCCGCCGCCCTGCAGGGTGACGGGCACTTTGAACAGGCTCAGGCTGCGCTTCACGTTGAGGTCGAGCCCGGCCGTGTCGTCGGCGTAGTTGCGATACGTGCCGGAGCTGGCGGTGTTGAGCCGGAAGTTGCGCAGGTCGAAGAGGTCGATTTCGCGGTTGTTGGCGTCAAACACGCGGGTGATGCCCGGGCCCTCGGGGCGGATGTCCTCGAAATTCACGCGTACGCCGGTGGTCGCGAGCAGGCCGCTGCCGAAGCTGTTGAAATGGCCCTTCGCGATGGTGCGCCGCCAGGTGATGGACTTCGAGGCGTTGGCGCCGGCGTCGATCAGCCACTCGGCGCTTTGGTAACGGTAGCGCGTGTTGGCGCTGAGAGTCTTGGCGTAGTCATGGAGAAAGTTCGAACCGAAGCCGGCGGTGCCGCGCCCGGTCGCGCTGCGCGCGAAGGTCTCGCCGAAGGTGAGCGGCACGCCGGCGGCGATCGAGGGCGCCGCATTGGTGCCGACGCTGGTGGTGCGCTGGAGGTTGCCGTTCACGTAGCGGTAATAGTTGGCCTGCATACCGAGCGTGAGGACGGAGTTGGGGGAGACGCGCCAGTCGAGCTTCAGGCCGGCCGAGTTGCGGTCGCGCCACTTGGGCGCCTCGAGGAGGGTGTGGGTCTGGAGATACGGCCGCGACGGGGTGGCGCCGGTGCCGGCGGCGGTGGCGTTCCACGTCGTGTTCGAGCTGTCCTGGTCGGTCATGGTGAACGACTGCAGTGCGGTCAGCACGAGGCCGAAGTTCTTGGTGACCGGGAGAGTGTAATCGAAGTCGAAGCCGAGCTTTACCGGCCGCTCGCGGGTGTCGAAGGGGAACGGCTGCGGGGAGGACTTCAGATTGTCGCCATGGCCCGAGAAGGTCAGGCGGTAGTTGAGTTGGGCGCGGCTGCGCTCGAACGAGTTTTTGCTGACCATGTTCACGTTGCCCGAGAGGCCGCTGGCGGGATTGGCGGGCGTGGGCACCTTGGTGACCTCGATGCGCGAGACGTTGTTGATCGAGACCTGGATGAAGTCGAATTCGCGGGACGAACCGATGCGCGCGGAATTGGCCATGGTGGCGCCGTCCGTCATCACGTTGGTCATGGCGCCGCCGAAGCCGCGGATCGAGACCGCGGTCGGCATCTCGTCCTCGTAGCCGACGGTACGCCCGGCAAAAAGCGCATGAACTCGGCGATGTTGCCCTCGGGCACGTCGCCGAAGGCGTCGGTGGAGACGACGTTCTTGATGTTCGGCGCGAAGCGCTGCTCGTTGGTCGCGAGCGCCTCGCCTTCGGTGAGTTTGGAAGCCGCGAGCACGAACGGATCGAGTTTCACGACGCCGGACTTGTCACCGGCGGTCGCCCGGCTGGTGAGGCTGATGTCGCGCACGACGGCCTGGCCCGGCGCGAGCGTCAGTGCGATCTGCTGCGAATCGAGCCCGGAATAGAATGTGTCCAGCGTCACCGTGCCGCTGGGGACCCCGGCGAGCCGGAAGATGCCGTAGCTGTCGGTGAACGCGGTGAGGTCGGTGCCCTTGACGGTCACGCGGACGTTGAGGAGGTATTGGCCGGTGACCTCGCTCTGCACGCGGCCGGAGATGGAGCCGGTCGTCGTCTGCGCCTGCGCGCAAGGCACAAGGGCGAGCAAAATCACGGCACACGCTGTCAGAAGGAACGATGGGGTTTTCATGACATAGGCGAGGTTGTTGGGGGAGCTACGCGGCGAGTTGGTCGATGTGCGGCGTCAGGCCTTTGATGGGGCCGCCATAGACGCCGCTGGAATCGAAGTTCATGTCGTCCGCGGTGAAGAGCAGGATGTTCAGCGGCGCGGCCAGGGCGGAAGCGCCGAGGAGGCAGAGGAGGGCGAGGAGCTTCATGGCTGATGCGGGATGCGGGCGATTTCCGCCCGGTGCCCGGCCCGGGAATTCAAGTCCTCGGCGGGGCCCAGGTGCCCGGGGGGGCCGATGCCCTTGCCGAGCGGCCCGCGCCGGACACTCCTGGGGCGGGTGCCCAGACCTGGGTGAAGCGGATGACGACATGGGGTTGCGCGGTCGGCGGGGATCGGCGGGGGGAGGGGCGTTTTTTTCGAGCGGAAGGAAGGTCCCGCGGCCCACGCCCCGGGCTGCCACGAGCGGCGCTCTCAGAACGCGACGGTCGCCGTGGTGACGTATTGGCGGGGTTCCGTGTAGCGCGTCCAAGTGTAGCCATTGCC
>JBIKOK010000008.1:0-65326 GCA_044358025.1 Opitutaceae bacterium | reverse complement strand
CGTGAGAACGGTCGGCGACGAGATAGAATCGTGAGAAAGGGTCGGAGCGACTGAGGACGCCATGAAGGAATGGACCGCCCTTTTCCTCGCCGTGGTCCCGATCATGTTCCCCGTCGCCCGTGCCGCTCGGGGCCGCTGAAAAATTCGACTCCCTCGCGCGGTCGGCCGTCCCGTCGATCTCCGGCTCCCCATTCGGCATGCCCGACCTTCCCTACGTCGGGAAATTTTGACGAGACCTGATCGCGCACGCGCCCACGTCTCCCCTGTTCAGCCTCGCTGCGATCAACGACCGTGGGATTCCCACGAAGGAAGGAGGCCCGATATAGCGGGTCTTCTTCGGGACGCTCGATGAGTTGGGTCGGCAGGAGCAACAGGCGAACGCCTACCTCGCGCCAGGCCTCATCCGCGGCAAGCGGTCGTTGCGCGTTTACGGCAAGGCGGATGGCACCGGTTCAAACCGGTCCGCGCCGGTCGCGCGACACAGGGGGATCTCCGCGGCCCTCGAGCGCTGGGCGCTCTATCAGACGTCGCAAGTCCCCGCCGCCGCGACGCCCGGCTTCGATGTCGCGACCTCCCCCAACGCCATGGCGGCGTTCCGTGGCTTCTTCAAGCCGCACGTCCGGCAGCGCGCCATCACGCGGTGTTCGCGCGCTGGGCGCTGATCTCCCGGTGGTCGGGCCATAGGCGCGCCGCGGTCGAGCCGGGGCGCAACGAGTTCGTCGTCGGTGAGGGCAAATTGCGCAGCGCGGCCCGTGAAGGGCCGAACGGTTTCGAGCGCCGCTGTCTTTATTTCGCCGGCGCGGAAGGTCATGCCGAATGCTTGCGGCGGGTGTTCGACCGCAAGCCGCACCGCGCAGCGCCGTGGTCCGTGTCGTTCGACGGTGAGGTGATCGGCCCGTGGTCGAACGATGCCGCCGTCTGGCGCGGGGTGCCCGAGATGCCCTCGCGGGAATATCTCGATGCGACGAGCTCGTGCTTTGTGGTGAGGCCGGCCGGCCGGGCTCTCGCCCGGATGCGCCGATGCCTCGCGGTCGGTGCTCAATCGACCGCACCGCCATCGGCCGGGGCGCGGTGGAGCGCCCGCGGCCTGACCGCCGCATCTCACGCCAATTCCAGCCCGCGCATCGTGCCCGTGGCCGAGGCAAACCGGTCGGTCTCGATCCCCATGCGCTGGAGCATCGAGACGAAGAGGTTGGGCAGCGGGTAATTGTGTTCTTTGTCGAAGCCGAGGTGCTGACCGTGCCGGAAGCCGCCGCCGGCAAAGAGCGTCGGCAGGTTCGTTGTCACGTGAGTGTTGGCGTTGCCGAGATTGGAACCGTAGAGAATCATCGTGCGGTCGAGGAGCGGTTCGCCGTCTTCCTGGATCGACTTCAGTTCGGTGAACAATTCCGCGAGGAGCTTCATGTGCCACTCGTCGACGGTCTTTAACTGGCTGAGCTTCGCCTCGGACTTTCCGTGGTGGGACAGGTTGTGGTAACCGTCGCTCAGCTTGTGCTCGCCAAATTCGATCGCGGGCGAACTCACGCTGTCCAGCAGGAGAGAGATGGAGCGGGTCGAGTCGGTTTCGAACGCGAGGCGGGCCATGTCATACATGAGCTTCACCTTTTCCATGTAGGCCTTCGGGCTGGCGGGATCGAGCGGCTCGGGGACGTGGACGACGGGACGGGGCGTGTGTTCCCAGGCGCGGGACATCTGCATGCGTTGTTCGAGGTCGCGCACGCTGGTGAAATACTGGTCGAGCCGGTCGCGGTCGCGCGCGGTGACGCCACGTTGCAGATCTTTCGCCTGGCTCCCCACGGCATCGAGGATGCTCTGGCCGCGCTCAAGCTTGCGCAGTTGCGCCGCGACTTCGGCCGGCGAACCCTGCACGAACATCCGGCGAAAAACTTCGGACGGTTTTTCTTCGCACGGAATGAGAGCGCCCGAAGCCGTCCACGAGAGGCTGCGCTGGCCCTGCTGGACATTGACGCCGAGCGTGAGCGACGGGAACCGCGTTTGGTGGCCGATGCGTTCCGCGATGTATTGGTCGAGGGAGATCGTATTGCGGAAACCGCCGCTGCCCGGGTGCGGCGCCGCGGTGAGGAAGCACACGTCGGCGGGATGGCCCGCATCCACGTCGGGGTGCGACACGCCGCTGAACACCGTGAAATCGTCGCGATGCTGCGCGAGATGCTGGAGGTAGGGCGAGAGCGCGTAGCCGCGGCCCGTCTGCGTGGGGAAAAACTGATCGGGGAGGAGGCCGAGATTGTTGCAGACGGCGAGCATGCGGCGCGGCTTCTTCGCGGCGTCCGACGCAGCGGCCCGCGCGAAGGTCGGCAGCACGGAGTCGAGCAGCGGGAGCGAAAGCACGATGCCCGTGCCCCGGAGAAACTGCCGCCGCGAGAGGGTGGGGCGGGTGGACACAAAGGAACCGAGGCCGGAGCGGGGTGCGGGGGCAGGGGACGTGGGTGGGTTTTTCATGGGCGCGTGGGGGCGGCAGGCGGTTCGTGCCGGTTACTTGTTCAGGAAAAGCGGGCTTTGCACAACTTCATGCACGAGGGTGCGCAGACCGTAGCGATGCGCCTTCGAACGTTGGAGGATGTTTTCGATTTCGGCCCGGTCGCCGAACCGCACCGGCGCGCCGGTCGCGAAAATCAGCAGTTGCCGGGCGAGGTTGCGCGCGAGCATCGCGTCGTCCTCGCGCACGAGCCGCTTGAAATCACGGATGTCCTGAAACGGCCGTCCGTCGGGCAACTCGCCGGTCGCGTCCACCGGGAGCCCGAAATGAAAGCCGAAGGGATGCCCGTTCTTACCGAGGCCTTTCAGCGCGGGTTTGGCTTCGTCGGCCCCGCGATACCGGTCGCGCCACGCGCCCAGCACATCGAAGCTCTCGAGCGCAAAACCGGGCGGGTCCATCTTGCGATGGCATGCGGCGCAGCTCGCATCTTCGCGGTGCTTGGCGAGCTGCTCCCGAATCGTCACGGCCCCGCGGATGTCGGGCTCGACGGCGGCCACGGGCGGCGGGGGCGGAATGTCGAGGCCGAGGATGCGCTCGACAATCCATTTTCCGCGGAGGACCGGAGACGTGGTCGTGCCGTTGGCCGTGATCTTCAGCACACTCGCCTGCGTCATGATGCCGCCGCGCGGACTTTCGGCCGGAAGCGTCACGCGGCGCATCGCGACCCCTTTGACCCCCGGGACGTCGTAGTGGACGGCGAGGCGTTCGTTGAGATAGGTAAAGTCGGAATCGACGACGGTGCGGGCGGGCAGGTCGCGGCGCAGCATCTCGTCGAAGAAAAGGCGCGTCTCCAACAGCGCGGCCTCCGCGAGTGCATCGTCGAGATAATAATCGTTGTAGAGCGTGGTCGACGGCGTGGACTCCTCCATTTTTCGAAGATCAATCCAGTAATCGAGGAACGCTTCCTGAAAGCGGTGCGCCTTCGGATCGGCGAGCAGGCGCTCCGTCTCGGCGCGGAGCACGGCGGGCTCGTGGAGTTTTCCGGCCGCCGCCCGGGTGCGCAGCGCCTCGTCCGGCGGGGAATTCCAGAGGAAAAGCGCGAGGCGGGTGGCGAGCGCGTGGTCGTCGAGGCGCCCCGGTTTCTCGTCGAGAAACACGAAGCCGGGCGACGCGAGCACGGCGGTGTAACCCGCCAGCATGGATTCCGCGAAGCTGAGCCCCGCGGCGCGGCGCTCGTCGACGAGGGCGAGAAACCGTTGCACCTCGCTGTCCGCGATCGGGCGGCGGTAGACGCGTTGGACGAAGGCGCGCATGAGACGCGCGGCGTCCTGCGACGGGTTTTGCGAGCTCACCTCGACCGTGACCTCGCGGAGCGCGGGGACGCGGCGGCCGGCGTTGCGGCCTTCCTCGTAATTCTCTTGGCGATCGACCACGGCCAGGGCCACGCCGGGCGCGCCGTTCTTCACCTTCGTGAGCGGGAGATCGCCGAACAGGAGCCGGTAACCGGCGGTGGAGTGTTCGTCGTAGAGCGGACCTTCGACCTCCATCCAGCGAAACGCCACGCTGGGTGCGCCGTCGGGCGTCATCAGCGGATTCACGAAACCGCCGTTGGGATTGGGCCGCGAGCGGTAGAGGCGGGAAGCGTCGGGCACGAGGGTTTCGTTGGCGTTCAGCCACACCTCGCCGAGGTCGTGGACGGCGGGCGCGGGGGTGAGGTCGAACGAGCCGACGCGCCGGTTCAGCAGGCCGTTGCGCGTGTAAACGGTGATGGGCTCGTTCTGGCGGCCGGGCTGGGGGTGATCGTAGTCGCCGACGCGCTTGTTCGGCGCCGAGGGCGTGCCGACTTTGTCGGACTCGCCCTTGAAGCGCATGGAAATGCCGCCCGGGGGCACCCAGAGGGTGTAGCCGCTGAACCTGACCCGATATCGGCCGGCCGAGGGCGCGCGGAACCCGTCCCAGCGGTAGGTGAATCCGGTCACGTAGTTGCTCGAGACCCACGCGACGGCTTCTTCCTCGCGGGTCTTCGGGTCGGAAAGCGGAGCGCGGAGCCAGCGCACGTCGGGCTGGGCGGTCGCGAGCCCGACGACCGGATACGTCATCCGGTCCGGCGAGGAGTTGAAAATATTGCCGGTAAACTTGCTCGTGAGGGTGCGTTGGTCGCGGGCGTAGTAACGTTTGGTCGTGGTCGGCGGGCGGTCGAACTGCACGCTCATCGCCTCGCGCATCGCATAGTCGGCCGCGCCCATGTAGCGCGTCAGGTGGACGTGGGAGACGTCGAGCGCGTCCCCGATTTTGTTGAAGCGGGCGGCTTCGCCGTCGTCGGGAAACTGCGCTTTGACCTGCAGCCACGGCGCCGCGAGGAGGTCGCGCAGGGCGTTTTCGTATTCGTAGCCGTTGAGGCGGCGCTGCGTCGCGCGGCCCTCGCGGGCGACGGCGTCTTTCTCGGCCGACGTGAGCGTGGCCGCCAAACTTTGCATGAAGGCGTTCAGCTCGGCGGGTTCGGGCCGCTTGTGCTTTTCCGCCGGCGGCATCTCGCCGGCTTGGAGGCGGTCGTGGACTTTGACCCACTGGGAAATATTCACGCGGTCCCCGGCCTTGAACGCGAGCGAGGTCAGGTCGAGGCCGCCTTTCTTCTCCACGTCGTCGTGACAGCTGGCACAGTATTTGTCGGTGAACGCGGCCGCGTCGAAGGCGGGCGCGGCGGTCAGATCGGAGCCGGCCGCAGCGCAGAGGATCAGCGCGGCGAGGGCGGGCCTGCGGAATGGCGATTTTCCGCTCATGCGAGTTCCAGGCCTTTCATCGTGCCGGTCGACGAGGCGAACCGGTCGGATTCGATGCCCATGCGCTGGAGCATCGAGACGTAAAGGTTCGGCAGCGGGTAATTGCGCTGCCGGTCGAAGGCGAGGTGCTGGCCGTGCCGGAAGCCGCCGCCGGCGAGGAGCGTCGGCATGTTGAAACAGGTGTGGGCGTTGGCGTCGCCGAAGTTGGACCCGTAAAGGACCATCGTGCGGTCGAGCAGCGTGTCTTCGCCCTCGCGGACGGCCTTCAGATCGGAAAACAGTTTCGCGAGCAGCTTCATGTGCCACTGGTCGATCTTCTGGAGCTGGGAACGTTTCGCCTCCGATTTTCCGTGGTGCGAGAGGTTATGGTAGCCATCCGTGATGTTCGCGTCATCGAGGTCGAGGACGGGGGTGCTGACGCTGTCGAGCATGAGCGTGATTGAGCGGGTCGAATCGGTCTCGAAGGCGAGCCGCGCCAGATCATACATGACTTTCACTTTTTCCATGTAGGCCGCGGGATTCGCCGGATCGATCGGCACGGGGGCCGCGACGACGGGCTTCGGTTTGCTCTCCCAGCCGCGCGAGGCCTGCAGGCGGTGCTCGAGGTCGCGGACGCTGGTGAAATATTGGTCGAGGCGGTCGCGATCGCGCGCGGTGACGCTGCGCTGCAGTTCCTTCGCCTGGCCGGCGACCGTGTCGAGGATGCTGCGGCCGGTATCGAGTTTCCGGATCTGGGCGGCGACCTGGGCGGGCGAGCCCTGGATAAACAGCTGCTTGAACACGTCGGCGGCTTTGTCCTCGGGTGGGATGGCGACGCCGGTGCCGGTCCACGAGAGACTGCGCGAGCGGGTGTTCACGCCGAGCGTGAGAGACGGGAACCGCGTGTGGACGCCGATCTGCTCGGCGATATGCTGGTCGAGTGAGATCGTGTTCCGAAACGAGCCGCTGCCGGGATGCGGTGCGGCGGTGAGGAAACAGATGTCCGCCGGATGGCCGCCGTCGACGTTCGGATGCGAGACGCCGCTGAAGACGCTGAAGTCCTGGCGGTGGGCCGCGAGGCCTGCGAGATAGGGCGACAACGTGTAGTCCCGGCCCGCGTTCGTGGGGAAAAACTGATCGGTGAGCAGGCCGAGATTGTTGCAGATGCCTAACATCCGGCGCGGCTTGGCGTTCGGGCCGGTCGGGCCGCCGCCGGTCGCGGCCCTGGCGAAGGCGGGCAGCATGGAATCGAGGAAGGGCAACGACATCACGATGCCGGCGCCGCGGAGAAATTGCCGGCGGGACACGGCGCGTTGCGTGGCGACGTGGACGGAGGGATGCGGCGAGGGGGAGTTCATTTTTTGAGGAAGAGGTCGCTCTGGATCAGCTCGTGGATGAGCGTGCGCACGCCGTAGTGGTTGGCGCTCGCGCGTTGGAGGATTTTTTCGATTTGGGCGCGGTCGCTGAAACGCACGGGGGCGCCGGTGGCGTAAACGGTGAGTTGCTTCGCGAGATTACGGGCGAGCTGGGCTTCATCGGCGAGGAGGAGCCGCTTGAACTCGCGGATGTCGGCAAACGTCCGGCCGTCGGCCATCGCCCCGCTTGGGTCGACCGGGAGGGCGTGGTGGAAGACGAATTTTTGGCCGCCGTGCCCGAAGCCCTTGGCCGGCGGCGCACCGTCGCCCGTCGCGCGGTAACGCTCGCGCCACCCGCCCATGACATCGAAGCTCTCCAGGGCGAAACCGGGTGGGTCGATCTTGTTGTGGCACGCGGCGCAGCTTTCCACGTCGCGGTGTTTGGCGAGTTGCTGGCGAATGGTGGTGGTGCCGCGAATGTCGGGCTCCACGGCAGGCACGCTTGGCGGGGGCGGGGCGGGCGGCTGCCCGAGGATGCGCTCAAGGACCCACGCGCCGCGGATCACCGGCGAGGTCGTCGTGCCGTTGGCGGTGACCTTGAGGACGCTTGCCTGGGTCATGAGGCCGCCGCGCGGGCTGTCGGCGGGGACGGGCACGCGGCGGAGCGCCACGCCTTCGACGGCGGGCAGGCCGTAGTGGTGCGCGAGCCGTTCATTGACCATCACGAAGTCGGACGCGACCAGGTGGCGGGCGGGCAGATCGGCGCGGACGAGTTCGCCGAAAAACGCCTGCGTTTCCGCGAGCGCCGATTCGGTGAGCAGGTCGTCGAGATAGTAGTCGTCGTAGAGGGCGGAGTCCGGCGCGGTCCCCATCGTCTTCCGCAGGTCGAGCCAGTAGTCGAGAAACGCGGCGACGAACTGGGGCGACTTCGGGCCGTTGAGCAGCCGCTCGGTTTGCGCGCGGAGGACGGCGGGCTGCCGGAGTTTTTGTTGGGCGGCGAGGGCGCGGAGCGCGGGGTCGGGGGCGGAGTTGGTGAGGAAGAAGGCGAGGCGCGCGGCGACGGCGTAGTCATCGAGTTGGCCGGGTTTTTCCTCAAGGCAGACGAACTCCGGCGAGCACAGGACCGCCGTGTAGCCGGTGATCAGGGCGTCGGCGAACGCGCCCCCGGAGTGCAGCACGCCCGCGACCACGGGGAGAAACCGCTGCACTTCGCCCGGTGCGACGGGGCGCCGGTAGGCCTGCTCGATGAATCCCTTCATCAGCCGCGCGGCATCCCGCGCGGGATCGGCCGACGTGACCTCGACCGGGGCGGCGCCCGCAGCGGGTTTCGCGATTTTTTTCAGCGGCAAATCGCCGAAGAGCAAGCGATGCCCGGCCGAAGGCCAGGCGTCGACGAGCGGGCCTTCGACTTCGAGCCAGCGGAACGCGACGCCCGGTTGGCCGTCTTTTTCGGCGAGCGGATTTTGCCAACGGGACGCGCCGGGGCGCGAGCGGAAGAGGCGCGATGGGTCGGGGCGAATCGTCTCGCCCTCGAGGAGCCAGACGTCGAGTTCGTTGACGGCGGGAGTGGGCTGGGCGTCGAAGTTGCCGAGGTGGCGAAGGAGCCGCGGCGGCAATTCGGAGTAGATCGTGACCGGTTCCGAGCGGCGGCCGGTGGTGACGTCGTCGAGGTCGGGGATCCACCACTTCACATTGGCGGGGGCGGGGATTTTTCCGTTCCTGTCGGGCGTGGCTTTGCCGGGGCCGACCCAGACGGAAAACGTGTTGAAGCGGATTTTGTAGCGGCCCGCCAGCGGGGCTTTGAACTGGGTGAATTTCGGCTCGATGGGCTCGTAGTTGCTCGCCACCACGCCGACCGCTTCGAGGTCGCGTTTCTGGGGGTCGGCCGCGCCGACGGTCGCCGGAGCCTTGCCGGCGCGCACGTCCGGCTGGGGTTGGTCGCCCAGCATCGGAAACGAGGCGCGCTCGGGCGACGAGTTGAAGACCGAGAACTTCATCGGCCCCATGAAACTCCGCTGCTCCCGTGCGTAGTAGCGCGTGACGTTGGATGGCGGGCGCTCGACCTGCGGGGCGACGACCTGGCGCAGCGCGTAGTCGGCGGCGGCGAGGTAGCGGTTCATCTGCACGTGCGACATGTCGAGGGCATCGCCGACTTTGTTGAAGCGAAACGCTTCGCCGTCCTCGGGCAGCGAATCCTTCACCTGAAGCCACGGCGCGTGGAGCAGGTCGCGCAGGGCGTTTTCGTATTCGTAGCGGTTGAGCCGGCGCTGCGTGGCGCGACCCTCGGCGGCGACGCGGGCCTGCTCGACGCTCATGAGCGCTGGCGCAAGCCCCTCGGTGAACGCCGTCAACTCGGCCGCCTCCGGGCGTTGCTTCTTCTTCGGCGGCATCTCGCCGTCGGCCACGCGGTCGAAGACCTTCACCCAGGTGTTGAAGTTTTTCAGCTCACCGGGCGCAAACGTCAGCGCCGTCAGATCCAGCCCGCCTTTCTTTTCCACGTCGTCGTGACACCCGGCGCAGTGTTTTTCAATGAAGGCCGCGGTGCCGCGCGGCGGGCTGCCGGTGCCCGCGGCGCCGCGGAGCACGGGGGCGACGAGCAACCCGGCCACGCAGCCAAGGAGCGTCGTCGGGCGGATGATCGAGGGGAGGGGCATGGCGGAGGTCGGTGGGGCCGCAGGAACGGCGACAAGTCGAACGGTTTTTCGGATGATTACTCGGGTTCGTCAATTGGCGGGTGACAAATTCTTGGGCGGCATTGCGGCGGCCAGACGTTTCCCTCGTGCGGGCGTTGCGCACCTTTCTCGCTCCGTCGGCGATCGGCGCGGTTTCGCGTTTGTGCCGCCGCGCCGGCTCTGCCTCGCTGCCGGCACCGCCGCATGCAATCCGCCTCCGTCACTGTTCGTCGCGAATCCGTCGTGTTGCCGACCTACGAGCCGCTCGCGCCCGACCGCAACCCGATGTTTCTGGAGAAACGCGTCTATCAGGGCTCCAGCGGACGCGTCTACCCTTTGCCGTTCACCGACCGCATTGCGGAGCGCGCCACGCCGCGGGCGTGGGAGGCCGTTTATATCGAGAACGAATTTCTGGCCGTGATGATTCTCCCCGAACTCGGCGGACGCATCCATCGGGCCACGGACAAGACCAACGGTTACGATTTCGTCTATTACCAGCCGGTCATCAAACCCGCCCTAGTCGGCCTGGCCGGACCGTGGGTGAGCGGAGGGATCGAGTTCAACTGGCCGCAGCACCATCGGCCTTCGACGTTCATGCCGGCCGATGTCGCGATCGAGCACCACACCGACGGCGCGGTGACCGTATGGCTTTCGGAACACGATCCCGTTGCCCGCATGAAGGGCATGCACGGGGTCTGCCTCCACCCCGGCCGCGCGTTGCTCGAGGTCAAGGTCCGTGCCTACAACCGCACGGCCGATGTGCAGACGTTTCTCTGGTGGGCGAATGTCGCGACACGCGTCCACGGGCATTACCAATCTTTTTTCCCGCCCGATGCCACCTACGTCGCCGACCACGCCAAGCGGGCGATGAGCCCGTTCCCGCTGGCGACCGGTCGCTACTACGGGGTCGACTACGGGGCTCGTGCGCTCGACGGGGTGCCTCCCGCCGAGCGGCCCCGCCGCTATCTTCCTCCCGCCGGGTGCGCCGCCAACGATCTTTCCTGGTATGCGAACATTCCCGTCCCCACGTCCTATATGTGCATGGGCACGCGCGAGGATTTTTTCGGCGGTTACGACCACGCCGCGCAGGCCGGCCTCGTTCACGTGGCGAACCACCACATTTCCCCCGGCAAGAAACAATGGACCTGGGGCAACGACGAGTTCGGCTACGCCTGGGACCGCAACCTCACCGACGCCGACGCCCAAGGGGAACACGCGCCCTACATCGAGCTGATGGCCGGCGTCTACACCGACAACCAGCCAGACTTCTCCTACCTCCAGCCCGGCGAAACCAAAGCCTGGAGTCAGCATTGGTTTCCTCTCCGCGCCATCGGTCCGGCCCACCATGCGAACCTCGACGCGGCGGCGTCGCTCGCGGCCAGCCGCGTGAAGGGGCGCACACACGTCCGCGTCGGCGTGGTCGTGACCGCGGTGTATCCGGCCGCCCGTCTCACGCTTACCGCCCGCGGAAAGACGCTCGCGGCGTTTACCCGCGATCTGTCGCCGGCAGCGCCGTGCGTTGAAACCATCGCCCTTGCGCGCGCCCGGGCCGTTTCAACGCTGACGCTCACGGTGACGACGGCCGACGGCCGGGAACTTCTCCGCTACACGCCCCGCGCGGCGGTCCCTGCGCCGGTGCCGCCGGCGGCCACCGAGCCGCCCGCGCCCGCCGCGATCGCCAGTGCGGACGAACTCTACGTGACTGGGCTGCACCTGGAACAATACCGCCACGCCACGCGCTGTCCGACACTTTACTGGCGCGAGGCCCTTCGGCGCGATGCCGGCGACGCGCGTTGCCACCTCGCCCTCGGTCGCTGGCATCTGCGCCGCGGTGAATTCCCGGATGCCGAACGCCATCTCCGGGCGTGCGTCGCGCGCCTCACGCTCCGCAACCCCAACCCCGCCGACGGGGATGCGTATTATCAACTGGGGGTTTGTCTCCGTCACCTCGGTCGCGACACCGAGGCCTATGACGCCTTCTACAAATCCACCTGGAATCAGGCGTGGCAATCCGCCGCCTACCACGCGCTCGCGGAACTCGATTGCCGGCGCGCCCGGTGGTCCGTCGCACTCGATCACCTCGACCGCAGCCTTCGCCTCAACACCGACCATCTCAGCGCCCGCAACCTCCGCGTCCTCGTGCTGCGTCGGCTTGGTCGCGGGGCCGAAGCCGTCGCGCAGGTCGCGGCGACGCTCGCCCTCGACCCACTCGATTGGTGGGCGCGCCACCTACGCAGCGACGCGCTCACATGCGATGTGCAAGTCCGTCTCGACCTCGCCCTCGACCACCTCCGCGCCGGATTTCTCGAGGAAGCCCGGGCACTCCTCGCCGACGATCCCACCGGCTCCACCGCACGCGGTGCACTTCCGCTGCTCCACTACTATCGCGCTTGGACCTGCCACCGGCTTGGTGACGAGGCCCAGGCCCGCCGCCATTTGAAGGCCGGGGCGAAGGCCGTGGCGGACCATTGTTTCCCCGCGCGCCTCGAGGAGATCGCCATTCTGCGCTATGCGATGGCCGCGCGCCCGCGCGACGCGCGCGCCCCGTTTTACCTCGGGAACTTGCTCTACGACCGCCGCCGTCACCGCGAGGCCATCGCGCTGTGGCAACGCGCCGTCCGCCTCGAGCCCGCCAATGCCGTGGCGTGGCGCAACCTCGGGATCGGCGCCTGCAACATCCTGCGCCGCCCCGCCGTCGCCCTGCGCGCCTACGAGGCCGCGCTGCGGGCCGGCCCGCGCGATGCCCGCGTGCTCTTCGAGCGCGATCAGCTCTGGAAACGCCGCGGGATTTCGCCCGCCCGCCGGCTGCGTGCCCTCGGGAAATTTCCCGCCCTCCTCCGCACGCGCGACGACCTCGCGGTCGAACTCTGTGCGCTCTACAACCAGACGGGTCGGCCCGCGGAGGCCCTCCGCATCGTGTCGACGCGCCGCTTCCAGCCTTGGGAAGGCGGCGAAGGTCAGGCGCTCGCGCAGCACGCGCGCACTCACCTCCTGCTCGGTCGGGCGGCGCTCGCCCGCGGTGACGTCCCCGCGGCGCGCCGCGCGTTCGAGCTTGCGCTCACCGCGCCGGAAAATCTCGGCGAGGCGCGACACCGGTTGGCCAACGCGAGCGAGCTTCATTTTTGGCTCGGCGAGTCCGCTGCCGCCGCCGGAGACACGGCCGCGGCGCGCACGCACTGGTCCGCCGCCGCTGCTTGTGACGGCGATTTTCAAGGGATGCGTGTGCGGGCGTTTTCCGAAATGACCTACTGGTCGGCCCTCGCGCTCGGGCGTCTGGGCCGGCGGGCCGACGCGAAGCAACGCTTCCGCGCTTTGCTCGACCAGGCGCGCGCACTCGGCCGTGCACCGGCCAAAATCGACTACTTCGCCACCTCCCTGCCGACGATGCTGCTTTTCGAGGAGGATCTCGCCGCGACCCAACGGACGACGGCGCTGTTCATGGAAGCCCAGGCGCGGCTGGGTCTGGGTGAGCGCGCCGCCGCCCGTCGGTTGCTCGCGACGGTTCTGCGCCGCGACCCGGCGCACGCCGCCGCGCGGGATCTCCTCGCGTAGTCCGCCGCCCTCGTGGGGTTCGCCGGTTCCGAGTGGAAGCCCCGGAAGCCCGCCCGCGCGCCGCGCGCCGCGCGCCAACACGCCGGTGGCGCGGGACGGAACAGGACGGGGCATGCACCCCGTGCTCCTTGCGGCCCGCGGCTGAAGTCGGACGACTGGCGGGCACCGCGCCCGTGCTCGCCACCGTCGGCGCAGTCGACACCGCCAGGCACACCGCGGTCGTGCCCGATTTGTGCGCGAAATTTATCCGCAAGACCGAGGCCGAGCTGCGGAAATTGATCCTCCGGACGCGGGCAAAATCAAGGGCCGATCTGCCGGTTCGCCTGTCGCGACCATCCTCGAAGCGCCGCCGAAAATCCCGCGCCGCTGCCGGCCGCTGGCGCGCTCGCTGGCCAGATCGCCGACCCCGCATCGGGCACGACGTTCATCCGATTCGCCGAAACCTCCAGTCTGCCTGTCATACTCACCCGAACCCTCGAAGCCCTCGGCGCCACGAAATCCGCCCGCCCCGCGCCCGTCGCTGCGAAGCGTCGCCGACACCCCGACGCCAAAGTCCGCGCGGCCGCCGGCAGCGCCCTCGCCGCCATCGGGGGGCGGTCGGCCCTCGCTGCGATTCGTCCGCTCCTCGCTGATTCGCGTCTCGGCGTGCGCCAAGCGGCCATTTCTCCGCCGGATTGTTGAAGGATGAGCGTCCTCATCTCGAAACTCCTCGAACTTTACGTCGCGAAGAATTTCCAAGGACATCACCTTCGCCTTGGCGAAGATGCCCGCCCCGACCGCCCTCGCCGTTTTTCTCGCAGGCATCGCTGGACGGCAGACCGTTCTCCGCGATCCCTCCCGCCGGACGATCGAGGCGATCCGGGGGCAAACGCTGGCGACCATTGAGGAGCGCCACCGCGCCACGCCGTGCTCGGGCCCGGCACTCGCCCCGTTGCAGCGGGCCTCCGGCAAGGATGATCGGGCGCTCAAGGGATCGCTGTGCGAGGATGATTCGCCGGCCAGCACACCCGCTGCCGATGCGAAATTCGCCGCTGGGCACGCCGGAGTCACGAGCGAGGGCCGCAAGGTTTTTTGACGCCGCCGCGTCCGGCACGGCCTGTTATTGCGGGTACCGTGTTGGCGGTCAGCTCGATCCCGACTTCGCGACGATTGCGACGAAGGAGGACCGCGCGTGTCCGAACGAGTCGGCGCTCGATCCTTCGCAGCTGTTGCCCGGGGGCGACCAGACCACGATGATCCCGTCAAGAACGGCCAGACGTTTTCCGGATTCCTGCGCGGCGAAACGGCGACGGGGACCCTCTCGGTGGGGCGTGGTGGGCGAAAAGCAGGCGCGGCCGCGCGACCAAATTGCGAAACGGAACGAAAGCGGGGGTTCGGTGATGCCCGACGGCCTGCACGCCGCGCGATCGTTGGCGGAGTTCGCCGACCTCATCGGGTCGGGGGGAAACATTAAGGGAGGAAATGGGGCGGAAAACCCAGCGACGGGGCACTAGCGCCGGCTCCGGGGCCGAAAGACCGGAATTAACGGGGAAACGCCAAAACGAGCATTGACAAGCGTGCTCACCGCTTTGTTTTCATTCCCTCTCTCCGGTGGCGCAGGTCACCCGAGGCCACGTTGCCTGGTAGCTCAGTGGCAGAGCAGGTGACTGTTAATCACTTGGTCGTAGGTTCGATCCCTACCCGGGCAGCCAATGAGGCCCAACAACTGAAACGTTGTTGGGCTTCTCCTTTTTTGGCGCAGATCGAGGATGTCGCGGGTTGGGCCGGAGACCTCGCGACCACGTTGACCCGAGCGATGCCCGCGGTCCCGTTGGGCGGACTGGCTCACGCGCTCGGGTGGTCGCAACGAGGGCTGGATTCGCGCCGCTGCTACGCGTCGCTGTGGCCGGTGAACGTCTCGGGACACCCGAAGTGAGCGGTCGCGCACGCCGCGCAAATGCCGTGCGTGACATCGCCGAATGCGAGGCCCGGCGCCGGGCCCATGTCCCTTGGCGGCTCGCAGAACGCACAGACGCGTCGGCCACAGCTCGGTTCGGAAAGTCCACGAAAATCATGAGCGACCAAGGCAACGGGGTGAAGGGGGAGCATGGCGCGATCCTACGCGAACGCCCGGGAATCGATAGGGGGTCAAGACCCCAGGCCCCGGGGGTGGCGCGATTGCCTTGCGCCAAAGTCCGGCCATTGCCCGATTCCGTCGGCGTCATCCATCACAGATCGGCCCGTTCACGTCCGCGAGGTGTGTGCCGGTGCCCGGCGCCCGGTCCGGTGGGGGAGCGGGAACGCCGCTTCCTTCAGGTCGGTTGACCAATTTTGTGACCACGGGCCGGAGCGGCCTGCATTCGTCACCGCTGACCTCCACAACGGAGCGGGACGACTGGGTGGTGGCGGCACCGGCCTGTCCGGAATCGTATGCTTTGATTAATTTCCTGAAGAATCGGCGGGCCGGTCTCACAACCGCACGCGCAGACAAAACTTCACAGGTTTTGCGCGGAAAATTTTCTCCGTCGGCCCGGCGCGCGGCCGGACGAAGCCGCTCGGGCGGAGCGCGGCCACGGCCCCCGCTGTGATCGCATGGCAGGGTGGTCGCCGACGAATGGGAACGCCCTCAATAGCAGTCGCGTCGGCGTTACGCCGTCACCTATTCGCCGGCATGACGAAACATTGCGGCAGGAGACCGCGCAGGCTCTGCGCAGAGGCCCGGAATGGAATGATCGTTACGCGCCGGCGTCGGGGTGATCACCCAAACTCCGCAAGGTGCGACCGCCCAGCCGTAAGAAGCGCGCGGCACGTTCCACGGATTTTTACTTAAGATGTCCAAGGGCCATCCGATTTCCCGTGGTGCCCCAATCTCTAGCCCCACCCAGTGCATCATGCTACCCGGGCATTCCCGGTTCGAAACCGGTCACCCTAAAGTCGATGCGGAGCACCAGGAGTTTTTCCGGCAGGTCACCGCGTTGAGGACCCCGGTCGACGCCGGGGCGGGTCGCGAGCGCACCGTTGAGCTGATCAAGAACCTCCAGCGCTGTGTCCTCGGTCACTTCCCCCGGTAAGAAGCGCCGTGAATCGCGTGCGCTGGCTGTCGAGGGAACTGAATTTCGACGCGCACCGTGAGCTCGCGTGCAAGCTCGAAGGCTGGCGTGAGCTCCTGTCTTTTGGCGGGACTCCGGTCTCCGTCCTCCTCAATGTCCACCTCGAGTCGAGCGCCCGGATCGAATCCCCCCCCGCGAACGTCGACTGTTGCCTCCGCAACTGCGCTCCCGAATAGACCCAATCGGATCGGACCCAACGGGCGCGACCGCGCTGCGCCGGACGGGCAGGGGAGGGCCGGCCGTGATCGCCGCCCGTTCGTCCCGGGCTCATTTTCCGGCGGGGCAAAGTTTTGGTTGCATTCAGGGCGACCGATCGTATGACCTCAGGCTCTTTTCCACTACGCCTGCCCTCAATTCCGGGGTGACAGGGGGAACGAAATCACATGAGCCTACAGTTCAAACTAAACGTCACCGCGCGCGCACAGACTGGTCGTAGCGCTTCCCGCCGCCTCCGCAAAGTCAATCGCGTCCCCGCGATTCTCTATGGGAAGCACACCAGCCCGGAGTCGCTCTCCGTCGAGGGTCCGGAGTTTATCCGCCTCCTGAAATCGGTCGCCGGCCGCGCTGTTCTCATCGAACTCGCCCGGGCCGACAAGGCCGAGAAAGCCCTTTCCTTCCTGCAGGAAGTCCAGCGCGATCCGATCACCGACAAATACCTCCACATCGATTTCCAGGAGGTCAAGGCGGACGAAAAATTCGAGATCCGTGTGGCCATCCGCGTCAGCGGCGAATCGTTCGGCGTCAAGAACCAGAGCGGCGTGCTCGAGATCAACACCCAGCAGGTCCGCGTCCGCTGCTTGCCGAAGGATCTTCCCGAGGCGGTGGTGGTTGACGTGACCGAGCTCAAGGTCGGTGAGACGATCAAGATTTCCGGCCTCAAGGCCATCGCCGGCGTCGAGTTCATGGACCTCAAGGGTCAGCCGATCGTTTCGTGCGTCGAGCCTGTCGCCGAAATCGTGCAGGAGGCCGCCGCTGCGGCCCCCGCAGCGGGCGCCGCTGCGCCTGCTGCCGGTGCTGCTCCCGCCGAGGGCGCTGCCGCCGGGGCTGCCGCTCCCGCCGCCGGGGCGAAAGCCGCCGCGCCCGCGGCTGGTGCCAAGGCCGCTGCTCCTGCCGCCGGGGCCAAACCGGCTGCTCCCGCCAAGAAGTAATTCTTGTTTCTTTTCCCCGCCGCCCCGCTGCTTCACCGCAGCGGGGTTCTGGCGAATGTTCTTTGAGTCATGTCCATCTCGCTCGTTGCCGGTCTTGGCAATCCGGGCCGCGAATACGAAGCCTCCCGCCACAACCTTGGCTGGGTGGTGCTCGACGCTTTCGCCAAAAAACACGGTCTCGCCTGGAAACAGGTGGGGCAGTTTGAGGCGGAGGTCGCGCGCTGGGACACCCCCGGCCGCACCCGCTGGCTCATCAAGCCCCTGACGTTCATGAACGCCAGCGGCGTCGCCGTCGGAGCCTTTGCCCGTTTCTTCAAGATCCCGCCCACCGATATCGCGGCCGTCTACGACGACCTCACGATCGACCTCGGCCTCGTCAAGGTTTCGGTGACGGGCAGCGCTGGCGGCCACAACGGTGTGGCTAGCCTCCTCGAGCATTTCGGCAACGGGTTTGCCCGTTACCGGCTCGGCATCGGCCCCAAAGAGCCCGCCCAGATGGAACTCACGGACTTCGTCCTCGGAAAATTCACTTCAGATCAACAGACTCTTTTAACTCAAAAACTCGACACTCACGTGCAAGGCCTCGAACTGCTGCTCTCCCGCGGCACCGAGGCGGCCATGAACCAGCTCAATCGCAGAGACCCAAAATGAACGCCACCAAACGTAACTACCGCGCGACCTTCATCCTCGACAATCGCGGCAAGGAAGAGACCGTCGACCAAATCATCGACGGCGTGAAGAAAGTCATCGCCGACGTGCAGGGCGACGTCACCGCTGTCGAAAACATCGGCAAGAAGGATTTCATTCGCGTGACGGACAAGCGCCTCACCGGCGCGACCTACGTCCACGTCAACTTTGCCGCTCCGGCCGCCGCGCCCGCGCAACTCGTCGAGCGTCTCCGGCTGAACAGCAGCGTCTATCGGACCTTCATTCAGTCGGCCTGAACCGGCGTTCGCGCCGCCCCTCGTCATGCCGTCCCTCAACAAGGTCTTGCTCATGGGCAATCTGACCCGCGACCCCGAGTTGCGCGTCACGCCCAAGGGCACGCCGATCTGCCAATTCTCGCTCGCGATCAATCGCCAGTTCAAGATGGAGTCCGGCGAGACGCGTGAGGAAGTCATTTACGTCGATGTCGAGGCCTGGGGCAAACAGGGCGAGACCATTGCCAAGTACATGACCAAGGGACGCCCGCTCTACGTCGAAGGCCGTCTCCGCCTCGACCAGTGGGAGGACAAGACGACCAAGGAAAAACGTAGCCGCATGAAGGTCGTGCTCGAGCAGTTTCAGTTCCTCGGCGAGAACCGCGGCGCCCCCGGCACCGGCGGTTCCTCCGAGCCCGGCATCGATCAGACTGCGTCGCCCGAGCGTCACTCGCCGCCGGCCCGCAGCGCGGCCCCCAAGCCCGCCGCCCAGGAAAACCTCGACGAAGACGTTCCTTTTTAATTTCAGACAGATCCATTGGAGCGGCCCCAGCAATGGCGCCGTCGGCGGCAAGGGCCGTCGTGACACCCGCAAACCACCACCCGCGCCCCGGCGCAGCATTTAACCAGAAAACATCATGGCCTCTACAGAAATTCTCCTCGTCAAACCCGTCGAAGGTCTCGGCGGCGAAGGCGATCAAGTCAAAGTCCGCGCCGGCTACGCCCGCAATTATCTCCTCCCGCGCAAGATCGCGGTGACGTTGAACGCCGCCAACAAGAAGCACGTCGAGGCGCTCAAGAAGCGCCGCGCCGGCCGTGAGCAGGACGAGCTCACGGGCGCGCAGGAACTCGGCAAGAAGCTCGAGAAGACGAGCCTGGCGTTCGCCGTGAAGACGGGCGAGGGCGGCAAGATGTTCGGCGCGATCACCGCCACAGACATCCACGAAAAACTCACCGCCGCCGGCATCGCGATCGACAAGAAAAAGATCCACCTCCATGTCCCGGTGAAGACCCTCGGCAAGCACACCGTCAAGGTGAAGCTCCACGCCGACGTCTCCGTCGAGGTCAACTTCGACGTCGTGTCGGAGAACCCGATCGAGCCCGCCGTCGTCGCCGAAGCGCCCAAGCCTGAGGGCCGGCGTTACGACCGCCCTGATCGGAAGTAATCCCGCTGCTGTCTTCGCAATTTCGAAGGCCGTGTCCGTCGCCGGATGCGGCCTTTGTGCTTTTTGCGAACAGTGTGTGGAAAATTGGTAGCAACCTCCTGTTGCCGCCCAGCCTCCGACTCATCTGACTCTCTCGCCCGGTATGGTCGAAGACGCTCCCCAAAAATTCCGCCGATCCGAGGCGCCCTCCGGCGCCGTCGGGCGCTCCTTGCCGCACAGCCTCGAAGCGGAGGAGTACCTGCTGTCCTGCTGCCTGTTGGATGGCGCTGACGTGCTCTCCCGCTGCCTGGAGGCACGGATCCGGCCGGAGTCGTTCTACGATCCGAAGCACGGGGTGATCTACGAGGTGCTCGTCAACCTCTACAACACCCAGAAACCGATTGAGGTTTCGGTCGTCGCCGAGGAGCTGAAAACCTCGCGTCAGCTCGATACCGTCGGCGGCTACGCGTTCCTCGCGCAGGTGAGCAGTCGCATTCCGACGACCGCCCAGGCCAGTTACTTTATCGAAAAGGTCCGCGAGCAGGCCCTCCTCCGCGAGATTATCCGCTCGGCCACCGGGGCCGTCGAGGATTGCTACGGCTTCTCCGGCGGCATCGACGAGTTTGTCGACCAGATCGAATCCCGGATATTCACCGTCACGCAGAATCGGGTGAGCGAGAGCGCCAAGCAGATGCGCGAGCCGACGCGCGAGGCGATGAACGTCATCACCAAAATGATGATGAAGAAGGGCGAGCTCACCGGCATCTCATCCGGATTCAAGGACCTCGATGCGCTGATGTGGGGCTTTCAGCGCCAGGAAATGATCATCTTGGCGGCCCGTCCTTCGATGGGCAAAACCTCTCTGGCCCTCAACTTCGCCGAAGGGGCTTCCATGCCGCTGAGAGGGCAGGGGGTGGCCAGCCTCATCTTCTCCCTCGAAATGAGCGCTGCCCAGCTCGCGCTGCGCATGCTCTGCTCCCGCGCGCGGGTGAACATGAAGCTCCTCCGCGACGGCCTGCTCTCCAAGAACGGCGACGAGCAAAACCGTTTGGTCCAGACCGCCGACGAATTTTCCAAGGCGCCGATCTTCATCGACGATTCGAGCGCGCTTTCGATCATGCAGCTGCGCGCCAAGGCCCGCCGCATCCATTCGCGCACCCCGCTCGGGTTTATCGTCGTCGACTACCTCCAGTTGCTCAGCCCGACTGACAGCAAGATGCCCCGCGAACAACAGGTCGCCGAAGCTTCGCGCGGACTAAAATCGCTCGCGAAGGAACTCAATGTGCCGGTCCTTGTATTATCCCAGCTCAACCGCTCGTCCGAAAAGGAGAACCGCACGCCGAAATTGGCCGACTTGCGCGAATCCGGCTCGATCGAGCAAGA
This sequence comes from Opitutaceae bacterium, assembly GCA_044358025.1. Classification (GTDB taxonomy): domain Bacteria; phylum Verrucomicrobiota; class Verrucomicrobiia; order Opitutales; family Opitutaceae; genus GAS368. Next base: position 44,866 of record JBIKOK010000008.1, on the reverse strand, counting down.
CGCCGACGTCGTCCTCATGCTGGCCCGGCCCCGCGACGCCGACGAAAAATTCCAAGTAGCCGCCGACTCGGCCGAGTTAATCGTTGCCAAGTCCCGAAACGGCCCGGTAGGAGAACTAAAGCTTACATTCCTTCGAGACATTACCCGCTTTGAAAACTTCCATCAGTAACCCTGTGCGTAGGGTCACGTCCTTATTTTTTGCAGTTCTCTTGTTGGTGGCAGCGGGTGGAACTCCGGTCTGGGCTCAAGCGCCCGGTCAACCGTCTCCGTCTGAACAGCCGCAACAGCAGTCCCCGACCTTCAAGGCGGGCACCATTACGATCAAGTTTGTCGGCACGGCCAACGTCAACGAACAGGTCGTCCGCGCCAACATGCAGGTCCGCGAGGGCGGCGACTTCGACGCCAACATGCTCGATCGCGACCTGCGTTCGCTTTACCGCACCGGTCTCTTCGAGCTCATCGAATTCAAGCAGGAAGCCGGTGAGGGCAACGCCCTGAACCTCGTCGTCGAGGTCACCCCGAAATACCGCGTCCTCGCCGTCAAATTCGAGGGTAACGTCAAGATGAAGAGCAACCGCCTCGAGAAAGAGGCGAAGACCCGGCCCAACTTCGCGCTCGACGAACGCCAGGTGAAAGATGACGCCAGCAAGCTCATCGAGTTTTACCAGAAGGCCGGCTACAATCAGGTCTCCGTCACCTATAGCATCGACCGCGACCGCGTCGGCGGTTTCGGCACTGTCATTTTCAAGATCAAGGAAGGCGCCAAGGTCAAAATTACCGACATCAAGTTCGTCGGTAATGCCCGGATCAAAGCCCGCGCGCTGAAGAGCGAGATGGAGACGAAGAAATGGTGGATGTTTTCCTGGCTCACCGGTTCCGGCCGTTTCAAGGACGATCAGTTCGAGGACGACCTCGACAAGCTGCGCGACTTCTACCGCGAGCAGGGTTTTCTCGATATCGAAATCCCGCAGGAGACGGTCGTTTTCAGCTACCCGACGTCCGACAAGCTCCTCATCACGATCACCATCACCGAGGGTCGCCAATACCGTGTCGGCGAAATCAATTTCACGGGTAACAAACTGTTCGCCACGACCCTCCTGAAGCGCGTCGCCCGCATCCGCAGCGGCATGGTCTTCGTGCCCTCGAGACTCGACAAGGACACCGAGCGCGTGGAGGACTTCTACGGCAAGGACGGCTACCTCCAAACCAACGTCCGCATTCTCCGCAAACCGAACGTCGCCACCGGTAATATTGACATCGATTACCAGATCCAGGAGAGCGAGAAATTTAACGTCGAGTCCATTGTCATTGAGGGCAACACGAAGACCAAAAGCACCGTCATCCTCCGCGAACTCGTGCTCGGTCCCGGCGACGTTTTCAGCAAGGTCATGATGAAGATCAGCAAGCTCCGCCTAGAAAACACGCGCTTTTTCGAGGACGTGAACGTGACCGATCAGGAGACCAACATTCCCGGCCGCCGTAATATGCGTATCGCCGTCAAAGAGGGCCGCACGGGCAACCTCACGTTTGGCGCCGGCTTCAGCTCGCTCGAACGCGCCACGTTGTTCGCCGAAGTCTCGCAGTCCAATTTCGACATCTTCAACCGCCGCTCCTTCTTCCAGGGCGACGGTCAGAAATTTCGCCTCCGCCTCCAACTCGGTTCGCTCTCCAGCGAAGCCGTCCTTTCTTTCGAGGAACCGTGGCTCTTCCAGAAAGCGCTCGCACTCGGTTTCAGCGTTTTCCGGAGTAGTTCGGACTACAACAGCTCGTTCTACAGCCAAGTCGAAACCGGCGCCGAGGTCTACCTGCGCAAGCGCCTCTTCGAACTCGTCGAGGGCCGGCTCGCCTACACCTACAAGATCGTCGACATCAAGGACGTCTCCTCCTCCGCCTCTTCGATCATCCAGTCCCTGGCGGGTAACAACGCCCTCTCTGAGGTCAGCTTCCAACTCCTCCGCGACACGCGCGACAAGATCATCAATACCACGGCCGGCAACCGCATCGAAATCAACACGGCCTTCGCCGGCGGCCCCCTCGGTGGCAGCAAGATCAACAACTATTACAGCGTCGAGGTCCGCGGGTCGCAGTTCTTCCCCGTCTTCGAGACGCAGACGCAGGTTCTGGCCCTGATCGGTCGCGGCGGTGTGATCCAAAACTTCGGCGAGAGCCCCGATGTTCCTTACTACAGCAAATTCTACCTCGGCGGCCCGACGACTCTTCGCGGCTACGAGTTCCGTGACGTTTCTCCCCGCGACTCCTTCAACGAGCCGATCGGCGGCAAGACCTACGGTTTCTTCAGCGCCGAATACTCGCTGGACATCGTGAGCCCGATCCGCGCTGCGGTCTTCTACGACGCCGGCTTCGTCAACAAGAACGCCTACGACTTCAATCCCCGCGACTACGCCGACAACTTCGGCTTCGGCCTGCGCCTCTTCGTCGCCGGTGCGCCCCTCAGCCTCGATTTCGGCATCCCGATCAAGGGCCCGAAGGACGCCAAGAAGGGCAACCAGTTCAATTTTTCCTTTGGCACCCGCTTCTGATTCTGTTTCGTTCCGGCTCCCTGTTTTTTTAAACCCACCCATGAAGAAATCTATCCAAACTCTCATTGCGATCGCTGCTCTCGGCGCGCTCTCTCTCGCGGCCAACGCGCAGCCGGCCGTCAAGCTGCTGGTCGTCGATATGGCCAAGCTCTACGACAGCCACTACAAGACCGTTGAGCAGAACGCCAAGATCCAGGCCGACGACGCCAAGGCGCAGGAAGAAGTCGACAAGATGAACAAGGAGGGCAACGCCCTCGTCGAGGAATACAAGAGCCTGAACGACCAGTCGAATAACCCGACGCTCACCTCCGAGGCGAAAGCCAAGGCGCAAGCCGAGGCCCAGAAGAAGCTCGAAGGCATCCAGACCAAGCAACGCGAAGTGCAGGGCTTCATCCAGAATACCCGGAACTCTCTCGGTCAGCGCCTCAACACCTTCCGCAGCCTGATGCTCGAGGAGATCAGCAAAATCGCGACCGACGTGGCCAAGCGCAAGGGCGGCACCGTCCTCCTCGACAAAGCCGGCCCCACGGGCATCGGCATCTCGAACCTGATCTATGCCGACGCCGGATTCGACATCACCGAAGACGTGTTGAAGGAAATCAATAAGGACCGCCCGGTCAGTGCCCCGGCGGCTCCCGCCGCCGCCCCGGCTGCGGCCCCGGCCGGCGCCATCACGGTCCCCGGCCTCGCGCCGAAGAAGTAACGGACGCCTCGCTTCCGCGAGCCGCCGACCTTCCAGCCCCGCTCTCGGAGCGGGGCTTTTTTGTGCTCTAAGGCTCGCCCCCGTAACTTCGCGTTGCCCCGTCCGGATTAACCCCCACGCTCGCACCATGCAGGTCTCGTTTTCCCCCGCCGATATCATCGCCATCGTGCAGCCCGTCGCGGCGCGCGGAGCCACCACCGAGACCATTCGATCGCTCGCCGCCTTGGCTTCTGCGCAACCCGGCGACCTGTCCTTCCTCGGCAACGCAAAATACAAAGCCGAAGTCCCCTTGACGCGCGCTTCGCTGGTGCTGTTGCCCCTCGACTATGTGGGCGAGCCATCGGCCAACCAACTGTTCCTGCTGGTCGAAAACCCGTCCATGGCGCTGGCCCGGGTTTGCGCGCGGATCGAACAGTCCCTTTGGCCCAAGCCTGCGCCCGGCGTGCACCCCTCCGCCGCGATCGCGTCTGGCGCCCACATTGCCGCGACGGCGACGATCGGCCCTCTCTGCGTCGTCGAAGCCGGGGCCGTCATCGGCGAACGGGCTCATCTTCAGGCGCAGGTATTCGTGGGGCGCAACGCCCGGATCGGTCACGATTGCTGGCTGATGCCCGGCGTTGTCGTCGCGACCGAATGCGTGCTCGGACAGCGCGTCCGCCTCCAGGCCGGTGTCGTCATTGGGTCCGACGGCTTCGGCTACGAGTTCGCCCAAGGCCGTCACGAAAAGGTTCCCCAGGTGGGCTACGTGCGGCTCGGTGACGATGTGGAAGTGGGCGCCAACAGCACGCTGGATCGCGCGCGCTTCAGCCGCACCGAGATCGGCGAGGGCACCAAAATCGACAACTTGGTCCAGATCGCGCACAACGTCGTCATCGGCAAACACTGCCTCATTTGTGCGCAGGTGGGCATCTCGGGCAGCACCACCCTCGGAGATTACGTGGTCTTTGGGGGGCAAGCGGGCATCGCCGGCCACCTCACCGTCGGGAAAGGCGCCAAGGCCGGCGGGCGCGCCGCGATCACGGCGGACGTCCCGGCGGGGACCTTCGTCAACGGCAATCCGGCTATTCCTTACCAGCTCGAGCGCCGCCTGGTCATCCTGAACCATCGGCTGCCCGACCTCTTCAAGCGCGTCGCCGCGCTGGAGGCGCAGCGCGGTTGAGGCGCGCTCTGCCGCGGCGAACCGGTCCGTCCGGCACGCCGTCCCGGCCTGGCCGAACGCCGTGACGCAGAAAAGTCTTCCGCCGCGTGCGGTTCGTCCCCACCGTCCGGCCTCATGAGCGAATCGCGGCTAAAAATCTTCACGGGCAATTCCAATCGCATCCTCGCCGAGGAAATGTGCCGCTCCATTGGCGAGCCGCTGGGCGAGGCCACCGTGACCAGCTTCCCCGACGGCGAGTCCTTCGTGAAGATCAATGAAAACGTCCGCGGCCACGACGTGTTCATCATCCAGTCCACCTGCCCGCCGACAAACCACCACCTTGTCGAACTGCTGATCATGATCGATGCCGCGCGCCGCGCCTCGGCGCAGCGTATCACCGCCGTGCTCCCTTTTTACGGCTATGCGCGCCAGGACCGCAAGGATCAGCCCCGCGTGCCGATCACGGCCAAGCTCGTTGCCAACCTCCTCGTCGCCGCGGGCGCCACGCGTATCCTGACGATGGATCTGCACAGCCAGCAGATCCAGGGCTTCTTCGACATCCCGGTCGATCATCTCTTCGCCTCGCCGGTGTTCTTCGAACATTTTGCGAAGACGAAACGCGAAAATCTCGTGGTCTGTTCGCCCGACGTCGGGGGCATGAAGATGGCGGCGGCCTATGCCGACGTCCTCGGCGCGGGCCTCGCGCTCGTCGCCAAGAAACGCAAGAGCGCCACCACCGTCGAAGCCATCAACGTCGTCGGTGAAGTCGATGGCTGCGATATATTGCTGGTTGACGACATCACGGAAACCGCCGGCACACTCTGCGCCGCCGCAAAAATTCTCCGGGAACACGGCGCCCGCAGCATCCGCGCCGCCGTGAGCCACTGCATTCTCAATGAGACGGCGATCGAGCGGCTCAAAAGCGGGCTCATCGACGAGCTCATCACGACCAATTCCACGCCCGTCAACACGCACGGTCTCCCCATCACCGTGCTTAGCATCGCCCCATTGCTCGGTCAGGCCATCCAGCGCATCAACAGCAACGAAAGCGTGACCAGTCTTTTTCGCATCAAGGGCATCTGATGCCGCGGGGCAGGGGCGTGCGTCCCACCGCGCCGCCGCGCCACCGGGAAGCCGGTCGCGCTGGAGATTTGCGCTCGGGGCCATCCCGGTTCATCGTCGTGCCGTGCCTTTCCCCATGAACTCTCCGCTTCTCGCCCGCGTCTTCCTCGCCGCCGCCTTGGCGGCCGGTGTCTCCGAGTCATTCGCCGCCGCCAAGGGCGCCAAAGAGGCCAAGGCCGCCGGCGCGGTGCCGAACAAAAAGCCCGAACTGCGGCTCGATCTTTCGGCGATCTCCGCGGGGAAATCGGCGGTGGTCACCAGCTACGCCGATGTCGTGGAACCCGTGCAGCGCGCGGTCGTGTCCATCTACTCGACGAAAATCATCAAGGAGCGCGTCCAGGTGAATCCGCTCTTCCGCCAGTTCTTCCCGGGCCTCCAGGATCAGGAACGCGAGAGCAAGCAGGAGGGCATGGGCTCCGGCGTCATCGTTTCGGCCGACGGCTATATTCTCACCAACCACCACGTCGTCGAAGGCGCCGATGAACTCAAAGTATCGCTCTCCGACGACCGCGAATTCATCGCGAAGGTCATTGGCACCGATCCGAAAACCGACGTGGCCGTCATCAAGATCGAGTCGGAAACCCTGCCCTCCGTCACCTTGGCCGACAGCGAGAAACTGCGCGTCGGCGACATTGTGTTCGCGGTCGGCAATCCCCTCGGCGTCGGCCAGACCGTCACCATGGGTATCGTGTCCGCCAAGGGCCGCAACAAGGTCGGCATCCTCGACGGGGGCTACGAAGATTTCATCCAGACCGACGCCGCGATCAACATGGGCAATTCCGGCGGCGCCCTCGTCGACGCCAAGGGCCGGCTGGTCGGCATTAACAGCGCCATCCTCTCGCCCTCTCGCGGTAATATCGGAATCGGCTTCGCCATTCCGGTGAACCTCGCCGCCTCGATCATGAACAGCCTGATCGCCACCGGCCGCGTTTCCCGCGGTTACCTTGGCGTGAAGAGCCCCGACAGCGTCACCCCCGACGTCGCCGAGCAACTCGGTCTGCCCAGGGACACCAAGGGCGTCCTCATCACCGACATCGATGCCGGCAGTCCCGCGGAGAATGCCGGACTTAAGCGCACCGATGTCATCCTCGGCGTCGACGGCCACACCGTGACGTCCCTCGAAGATCTGCGCCTCCGGATTTCCCAAATGATCCCCGGCTCGGTCACGAAGATCAAAGTCATGCGCGACAGCCAAGAGAAGATCGTCGACGTCACGCTCGGGACCCTCACCGAGAATCCCAACGAACTCTTCCCGGGCGTGAACGTCACGCCACTCATGAACGAAGCGCGGCGCCGCCTGGGCATCGTTGATCCGCGGATCAGCGGTCTGATCATCACCGATCTCGCCGAAGACTCGCCGTTCCGCGAGCGCCTCGCCGCCGATGTTGTGATCATTGAGATGAACCGGCGGCCCGTGCCCGATCTGGCGGCGGCCAAAGCCGCGCTCAAGCCGCCCGGTGAAAACAATCTGCTTGCGGTCTACTATCGCGGCCAAATCCGCTTCGCCGTCATCACCGTGCCGCCGTCCGGCCGTTGAGCCGGGCCTGGTCCGGTGCCGACGTGGGCGGAGGGTAGGCGGATAGTCAGCTACCCGGCTTCTCGATCGGGATTTTCGCGAGGGACTCCGGCACGGCGTCGGCCGGATAGGTGGGAAAACTAAGTTCCAGCAGCGACACCGCCGGCACGGCAAAGCGCGCGGCGCCGGCGCTGCGGTCCACCAGCATCGCGACGCCCACCGCCGTGCCGCCGGCCTGGCGCACGATCTCGAGACTTTCGAGCACCCGGCCGCCGCGCGTCACGACATCCTCAACGACCAGCACAGGCTCGCCCGCGGCGAGCGTGAAACCGCGGCGCAGGACGAGGACGTTGTTTTCCTTCTCCGCAAAGATGTAGCGGGCCTTTGCTTGGCGCGCGAGTTCCTGGCCGATCACCAGGCCACCCATCGCCGGGGCCAGCACGGTGGAAAACACGAGCCCTTGGGCGCGCACTTTTGCGAGGAGCAACTCGGCGAGCCGCTCGACGGCGTCCATGCGTTGACAGACCTGCGCGCATTGAAAGTAGTGTCCGCTGTGCAGCCCCGAGCGGAGCACAAAGTGCCCCTGGAGCAGCGCGCGCGTGCGGGTGAAGATGTCGAGGATTTCCTGTTGTCCGGCGTCCATCGCGCGACGGTGCGGTAACTGTGCGAAAAAACAAAATCAATTTTGCACTTCCCCGCGGTTGTTCCGTAGCCTCCGTGCGTCTTGAACACTCCCACCATTCCGCCGCTTGAGGACGAGTTGGGCGACGTGCTCGAAAAGGCCATGCACCGCGCCGGGTTGACCGACGAGTCGCTCGCCGCGCGCACCGGGGTGCGGGCGGGCCGGATTCTTGATGCGATCGACTACCGCTCGGATTTGACCACGGACGAACTCCGGTTGCTGGCGGCCGTGCTCGGGCTCAACGAGGTCGGGCTCTGCGCGCTCGGCACGGGCCGCTATCCGCAGCCGGAAATCGGCGTGCTGCCGTTTTGTGTCTGGCCGCTGCGGATGGCGCATGGTATCGGCGTGGCCAACGCGTATCTCGTCGGTGAATGCGGCAGCGATCGCGCCGTGTTGTTCGACTCGGGGGCGGGCCTGGGCGCGTTGGAGGCGGTCTGGCCCCGCAGCGTCCGCCGGCTCGACGCCGTCTTTCTCACCCACGTCGAGCCCGAGCATGCGGGTGGACTGTGCGAAGTGGTGGCGCGGTTTGCCGTGCAGGCCGCCTTTGTGCCGCGCGGTGCCGAGGCGCCGTGCGGCCGCCCGGTGGGCGAGGGGGAGACCAAGGTTTTCGGACCGCTGGAAATCACGGCCTACACGACGCCGGGTCACGCGGCCGCACACAACTGTTACGTCGTGCGGGCGCCGGCGGTCCGGACCGGCGCGAGGCTGTTGGTTTCGGGCGACCTCGTGTTTGCCGGCTCGGCGGGCGGCGGCTATTTTTCGCACGAACAACTGCAGACGAATTTGCGGCGCGTGCTCCACGCGGTGCCGGCCAACACAGTGATCGCGCCCGGGCACGGGCCGTTGACGACGGTGGAAAACGAACTGCGCTACAACCCGTTTGTGGTCTGAGTGCGGGTCGCCCAGCGCGGGGAGAAACTGGTCGGGGCGGGAAGATTAAACACCGAACTGGAGTGGTGCTAATACTTCAACGCGCCGACGCTTTCCTCGGAAAAATTCCACTTCAATCGGGAACGCCGGACGGGCGCGTGGTGCGAAACGAATTTGGGCGGAGCGAGATAATCGCGAGAACGAGCTGCCGATTGACACCATTTGCACCACGGGGCCTTTGCATCGGGAGCAAACATGGTCGTCAGAACTGCCGGCCTTGCGCGACCCAGTAGTGCCAGTCGGTGATGGCCTCAGCCGTTTCTTCGTTTACACTGAGTCCGACGAGCTGCGCCAGTGGCACGCCGAGTGTGCGGTCCTGCCATTCGATGATGACCTGCATTTCGACCAAGGAGTCGGTCGCCTCGTCGTCGTCGAGCAGGGCGGTCACCGTCACGCGTTCGCCTACTTTCAGCAACGAACCACGCCGCGCCAGGATGCACTCGGCCTGAACAGGGAATGCGAGCTTGGCGTCGAGGTAGCACCACCAGCCGGACCACGCTTCGTGTTCGTTGTAACAATCGACGACGATCTCCATCGTGATCCGTTCTTCGCGGGCTTCGTCTCGTTTCGGCGCGGGCATGAGCGATGGTGGCAGGGGTGGGTGCGGCTCGGGTGCGGCGTTTTACGCGATGCCCAGCAGCAAAGTGGCCCAACTTCTCATCGCGGTTTCGCCATGTTTTCGAGGAAGCCGCGCACGTATCCAAGGTAGCCGCGCGAACCCGGTTCGCGGCCGGTGCGCAGCGCGCACGAATCTTTGATCGTCTCGAGCGCGGCGATCCAATCGCCCGCGGGCAGCGGACGGCGTTCGAGCGAGCCATCGGGGCGGTCCTGTTCTTCAACGATGGCGCCGCGAACTGCGGCGAGTTGGTGCAGGGCTTCGGTGAGGAGGCGGTCTTTGTCCGATGAGGCGGGCTCGGCGGACTTGGCTGTCTTGCCCTTTGCCTCGTTGACGGCGCGGACCAGCACCGAGCGGACGTTGGAGTCGGTCAACGTCAGGCCGCGCGCCGCGGCCAATTTGTCCGTGTCGTGGAGGCAGCGTTCGATTTGCAGAAGAATCGGTGCAGAGCGCGGGTCGCGCATGGTGTCGTGTCGGCTCATGATGAACGCGAAGCCAAAGTTTCGGGGAAGGCGTCGGCAACTCCTGAAGCGACTGCGCCCGCGCCGGAAGAAATCGGTTTGCCGCCGTCCGGGCTGAAAAGAATCGACCCCGCGTCCGTCGGCGGCAGCTCGATGCGATAGCCCAATTCCTTGTATCCGGCTTGTCGTCGGCGAAACATCGCTTGGGCGAGCGGGAGGTTGTCGTCGAGGTAGTCGAAGATCAAGGGCTCGCCTTTTGCGTCGTGCGGCCGGTGAAGCCGTCCGGCGTATTGAATCAGCCGGCTCTTGAACGAGAGTGGCATCGACAGAACGAGCGTATCCAACCGGGGCAGATCGAATCCCTCACCGACCAGCGACGCAGTCGCGAACAGCACGAACGGCGTTCCGCCGGTGTAGTGTTCGGCGATTTGGCGCAGTATTTCGCGGCGCGCATTTTTGCCCGTTTGTCCGTCGAGTCGAAAGCACACGACGCCCGCTGCCCGGGCGCTGAAGGCCTGCTCCATTCGCTCCAGATAGGCTTTGCGGTCCGCGAGCACGAGCGGCGAGCGTCCCGTCGCGACGCAGGTCAACAAATCGGAAACGATCGCGGCGATGCGGCCGTCATCCCGCACCAGCGACTCCCAGACGACGTGAAGAGGCGGGCGCTCCCCGAGATTGGGAGGCAGTTTCACACTCGTGCGGCGAATCTTCACGGTGCGCACTTCGTTGGCCGTGACCTCGACGAGCGTGTGACGGATGGGGCCGCATTGGACGAAGAGCAGTTTTTCCAGCCGGTCTTTTCGCTTGGGCGTCGCCGTGAGTCCGTAAACCCGACGGCTGGGACACGCTTTCAGCACGGCCTCGAATGAAGCGGCGGGCACGTGGTGGCACTCGTCGACCAGCACGACGCCGTATCCGGCCATCACTTTCGCAAGATCTTCCGCGCGGCTCAACGACGGCAGCATCGCGAGGTCGAGGCGACCGGTGAGGCGTGGGGATCGTCCGCGCCAGAGGCCGATCTCTTTTCGTTTCAACCCGAGGAACTGCATCGCCGTCGCCCGCCACTGATCCACCAGCACCGCGCGATGAACCAAGATGAGGGCGGACGTGCGGGCGCGGGCAATCAGGGCGCAGCCCATCACCGTTTTTCCCGCACCGGGTGGAGCGCACAACACTCCGGTTTCTTCGGCGAGCATTGTGCGCACGGCCACTTCCTGCGCGACCCGCAACTCACCGTGAAATTTCCACGGCACCCGCGTTCCGGTCTGCCGCCCATCCTGCACCGCCACGGTGGCCCCGGCCGCTTCGAGGAGCGCGAGCGCTTGCTCCAGGACGCCGCGCGGCAGCACGAGCCGATCGAGATGCCATTCGCCCGCGAAGAGGAATCGCGGCGTGTCGAACGTCGGGAAGCGCAAGCGCAGTTTTTCGTGAAAAACCGGATTCGGAAACGTCGCCAGCCGGCGGAGCGCCGCCAGAATTGGCGTGGGCAGCGACCGGGGCAGGTGAATCTGCGCATCCAGCCGCACCGTGACTTCACCCGCGAGCAGGCCGCGGCGAATCCGCGGGTGCGACAGATCCAAGACTGCGGCGTCGTTCTGCAGTGCGAAGTCCGCGCCGAGGTCGGAGTCGGCCGCGGGACCGTGCGCGGACGTCGGCGCGAGCGTGGACAGGGGTGCGAGCGGTGCGATCCGGGCCAGAATTTTTTCCAAACCCTCGCGACTGATCCGAGGAAGGCCGGCCAGATACGACCACTGGTCCGCAAAGGCCTCCATTTGCGGATTCACGAAGAGCGTGTTGCCCTGCTGCCGCGGAACTTTGGCCAATGGCAACGCGATCAGATTTCCAAACCCGCCAGCAGGCAGCGTGTCCTGATTTGGAAACAGCCGGTCGTAAGCACCGAGGCCAAGGGTGGGCCGCAACGCCGAGGCTTTGGCCACGAGGATCGTGCCCAGCTTCCGTGCCGTGCTGGCTGGCACTGGCTGGGCGAAAAAGATCCACGCATGCGCGCCGTTGCCCGACCGTGACCGTTCGATCGCGACGGCGATGCCGACCCGCTCGGCCGCCTCGCGGTAGGCGAGCACATCGTCCTGCCAGCCCTCTCCGTCGAAATCGGCAGCGAGGAAGCGGCACGTATCGTCTGTGCCGATCGCATAGACTCCGAGCGTGTGCGTGCCCCGGAGATGCGTTTCGACGGCGCGCTCGTCGAGCGAAGGAAATTTTTGATGAGGACACTCGGCGCATTTCACGTCCGGCTTCTTGCAGAGTTCGGGGCGGGCGCCGGCCGCCGCCGGACGGGTGAAGCGGTCGTTATCGCAGACCGGCGAGTAACCGCTTTTGCCGGAATGCGGGTTTTCCCACCGTTTCGGATAGACCGTGCGTCGTGTGGCAAACAGGTCGAGGAATAGGGCGATTTTTTCCGCGGGTGTGCGCGGGGTTTGCGGCGACTCCGGTGCTGTGGTCGAATCCAGCGCGAGTTGCCCGTCAGACTTGAGAAGCGCAAGTTCGTCTTCAGTCTCACGAACCTCGGCCGTGAGCTGGGCCAATCTTTTCCGTAGATTGGCCGCGCGGGGATGCTGCGGGTTCGAGTCCATTCAACCGCGGCTTGTCCGCTGAGTGGGCGGAGCGGGCTCCGGCACCAAGCGGGCCGGCTCCTCCAGAATATCGAGAATCTCCCGCGCGCAGAAGACCCGGTCGCGTTTGCTGTCGCCCACTTTCGTCAGAACCCCACCGGCTTCGAGCGCAGCGATGGCGCGCATGACTGTGTTGTAGGAAACGCCCAGGCGGCGCTCGGTTTCGCGCGGGGTGAGGAAGGGGTTTGCTCCGATGAGGTCAATCAGCCGGAGCGCCACTTTCGAGCCGCCACCGCCGAAGTCCTCGCGCCAGCGGGCAAGTTGCCCGTTGATCCGTTCGGCGCGACTCAGGGCGTCTTCGGACTGGCGGGCCACTCCGTTGAGAAAATACTCGATCCAACCGGCCCAGTCGCCGTGTTCCGTCACCGCGCGCAAGCCGCCGTAGTAGTCGGAGCGAGTCGCCTCGAAAAACGCCGACAAATACAGCAGCGGTTCGGGCAGCACGCCGCGCGCACACAGGCAAAGCGTGACGAGGAGCCGTCCTACGCGGCCATTGCCGTCGAGGAACGGATGGATGGCTTCGAACTGATAGTGCATCAGCGCGGCATGGACGAGGGGCGGGATCGTCTCATCGTGGAGGAAATCCTCCCATCGGCCGAGGTGGTCCAGCAGGGTGTCGGGCGGAGGTGGCACGTAAGAGGCATCGGTCAGGGTGCAACCAGGACGGCCGATCCAGTTTTGGGTGCGGCGAAATTCTCCGGGTGTCGCATGGTCCCCGCGAACTCCGGTCATCAGTTTTTCGTGCAATTCGCGCACGAGACGCAACGAAAGCGGCAGGGTCTTGAGCCGTTTCATCCCGTGCTCCAAGGCGGCGACATAGTTGCCCACTTCGCGCAAGTCCTCGGGACTGCGCTCGGAAATCGCGCCGGCTTCCGCGGCCAGCAACTCGCCCAAAGTGGCTTGGGTGCCTTCGATCCGGCTGGAATAGACGGCTTCGCGGCGGACGAATGGTCGGATGAGCACATGGGGATTGGGCAGCCGACGCCCTTCGCCGGCGAGACGTCCCAGCAGGCGATCCGCCTGAGAGAGGATGCGCACCAGTCGTGGCGTCCAGACGATTTCCGGCGGGAGCGGATGGGGCTGATACGCCTTGTAGCCCGCCAAGGTCTTGATCCAGCGACCCGCCGATCCAGTCGGTCTGCTTGTTTTCATGGATGGAAACAAGAGGACAGGTTGTTTCCATTAAAAGCGAAAACGAAAATAAGCCTATTCGCTATTTCCACTGTCTTTTTTGCGCTCACCGGCCGCTTCAAATTTTTCGCGACGCTCACCGAGTCGGGCGAGTTTGTCGGGTAATACGGCGGGTTTGGGCGCGACGGCACCATGTAGATCGCCGTTGTCGTCGGGCCAGTGGACACTCGAGACGAACGTGGTGAATTCGCGGAGCGTCGTGCGCACCGTGGACCCGACCAACTTCGGGCCGCGCCGGGCATTAAACACTCGGGCGAAAGTTCGGATTTGAAATCGGAGTGGTCAGCCTTTTGCGGCCGAAAATCCGAACTACGCGCCAAGGTGATTAATGAACTGCGTGAACTGGCTATTTGCCATCAGGTAACGGATCGAGAGCGTTAAACACTTTCAACGAAACCAGACAGAACGCCTAGAACTCCTCACTGTCCCGGAAGGGCGTTGTTACGGAATCGGGTCGAGCGCAATGAGGCTTCGGTTTCGCAAACCCCGCATTCGGAATGGAGCTGCGCGTTGCGTTAAACGATCCGACTTGTCGAGTCATCGTGCATCAACCCAAGCCAAAGACTAGCGCTCTACCTGGCCCAGTTTTCAGGATTCACTCACTTAGCCCCTTCCCTTCTTAACCCGCCCCATAAATCTTTTTATCTCATCCAGCCACATACCATCGATCCCCTTTTTGCAGAACTTGACGGACACAACTGGAAATGTTCTTTGCGAATCCACCCAATCCAGTACGACTGAACACCGATGATGATCGCGATGTCGCCCCTTCCTCCATCGTCTGCTCGTGCCTGCTGCTCGGTTGCGGCGCGCGAGTGAAGTCGTTTTGCCGACTCGCGGTCGTCGTTTCTACGCTGCTGCTCGCACCGGCCGGCGGCGCCGCCGCGCAGCCCGCCGACCCCATCACCCGCATCGCGGACGTGCGCGCACTCTCCCGCGAGGAGGCAGCCAAGGCGGTACCCGTGCACGTGCGCGGCGTCGTCACGTGGCGAAGTGCCGATCGCGAGCAACTTACCTTGCAGGACGACTCAGCGGGCATCTGGATCGCCCTCGCCCGAGCTCGCAAGCCCCCGCGTTGGACCACGGACGACGCCACGTTCAATTCCATCCGGGTGGGTCACGTTTTGGAGATCGAAGGCGTCAGCGATCCCGCAGGCTTCGCGCCGGTTATTATCCCCACGACCATCCGGATGGTCGGCGAACAGCCGCTGCCGCCGGCGCGCCCGACGGATCCGGAGCGGTTTTTCAGCGGGGCCGAGGACAGCCTGCGGGTCGCGGTGGGCGGCGTGGTGCAGGGTTACCAGCCTGCCTTCGGTGGTTGGGTGCTGCAGCTTAACGCCCGACCGGGCCGTTTCACCGTCGAGATTTCTGCCGCCGTGCTCCCGAACCCGGATGCGGTCGTCGACGCGGAGGTGCGGCTGACGGGCGTTGCAGTGACACGTTTCAACACCCGCGGCGAAATTACCATGCCCCGCATATTCAGCAGTCAGGCGGGCGAATTGGTCATCGAGGTTCCCGCCGCCGCGCCCTTTGCCGCACCTCTCGTCCCGCTCGACCAGTTGATGCCGTTTCGCCCAAACCCAACGGGGGCCCATCGTCTCCGCGTCTTGGGCACCGTGTCCTTCGTCCTGCCCGGAAAATTTCTTTACCTGCAGGAAGGCGCCTGTGCGGTACGCGTTGAGACCCGCTCGACGGCACCGTTGCAGGCCGGCGATCGGATTGAGGCGGCCGGCTTTGTCGAAATGCCGCGATTCGTCGCCTCTCTCGCCGGGGCCCATGTGCGCAAAGTCGGGCGCGGCATCGTGCCCGCGGCCGTGCGGATCAACCCGGAGGAAATTCTCCAGTTGAACAAAATCGCCATGACCACCGGGCAGATCGCGCAGCCCCACGATTTCGACGGCCATCTGGTGCGTTTCCAAGCCACGCTCCTCGCCGTGCAATCGGCGACGAATGCCAAGCAGCCGTGGCGGCGGCTCACCCTTGAGCGCGGCGAATTGATCCTCAGCGCCATATTATACACGGGCGATGCCACGGAGCTGGATGCGCTGCAGCCCGGCAGCGACCTGGAGGTGACCGGCCTCGTGCAACTCGACTACACCCCCGTGGAGGCCCCCCGCCTTTCCCTCATGCCCACGCGGCTTGATGTGGTGCTGCGGAGCGCCACCGATGTGGTCGTGGTGAGTTCACCCTCGTGGTGGACCGCCGGCCGGCTCCTCGGCACGGTGACGGTCGTGGCCGTCGCCCTCGGTGCTGCCTTGGTCTGGGCGTGGCAACTGCGGCGGCAAGTACGCCGAAAGACCCAGCTACTCGCCACGGAAATGAGCGCCCGCCGCGATGCGGCGATCGAATTTCAGGCTACGTTGCGCGAGCGCAACCGGCTCGCCGCCAATCTCCACGACACCCTGCTCCAGACACTGGGCGGAATCGGGTTTCAAATGGAAGCCTGCGAGGCCGAAGCCGCCGCCCCGCTACAGGAAGGCAAACCGGCGGTGCACCTGCCCGTCGCGCGCCGGATGTTGGATCACGCCGTGGATGATTTGCGCAGCTCCGTCTGGGCGCTGCGCAGCCTGCCGCTCTACGGCCTCACGCTGCCCGACGCGTTGCGTTCGCTGGCGGAGCGCGCGAGTGCCGGCCAGACGGCCCGCATCGAAGTAAGCACGGCGGGCGATCTCTCGCACGTCTCGGACTTTGTCGCCGGCAATCTCCTGCTCGTCGCGCAGGAAGCACTGCACAATGCACTGAGGCATGGCGAGCCGCGGACCGTCACGCTGGAGGCGCGGCCGGCGGAAAAGCCGGATTGGATCACGATGGTTGTCCGCGACGACGGCAAGGGCTTCACGCCGGGTGCACAGGCCGGCGCCACCCAGGGCCACTTCGGTCTCACCGGCATGCGCGAACGGATCGAACGGCTCAACGGCACCCTGCGGATTGCCAGCACGCCCGGCCAAGGCACGACCGTTCACTCCGAAGTGCCGTTGCGCGCTTACGATGAAGATCTCGCCTGAGTCGCTTCGTATTGGTCGATCGGCCAATTGCGCTCCGACTGCGTCCGCGGCTACTGTGCCGTCGTCCGCATCGCCATCCGTCGCCGTGTCAAACTCCGCTCCCATTCGTCTCATCTTGGTCGATGACCACGCCGTGCTGCGGGCGGGTCTGGCCAACGTGTTGAACTTCGATCCCGGGCTGCGCGTCGTCGCCGAAGCGGATGACGGCGAAGCGGCGATTCAAGCATGGCGGGAGCAGCCGTCCGACGTGATGCTGTTGGATCTCAGCATGCCGGGCATCGATGGGATCGAAACATTGCACCGCCTGCGGCGCGAGTTTCCCGCCGCGCGCGTGTTGATGCTCACCTCCTCCGAGGCGCCCGAGGATGTCCGCCATGCGCTCGCCGCCGGCGCGTGTGGCTATGTGACCAAGACCGTGCGCCGCGCGGAACTGGTTGCCGCAATCCGGGCGGTGCACACCGGTGCCCAGGTGATCGGTCAGTCGGTCGCTCGGCAAATGGCGGGCGAAAACGAGACAGGTGTCATCTCCCGCCGGGAGCTGGAGGTGCTAGGCCTCGTGCGCCAGGGCTTCACCAACGCCGAGATCGGCCGGCTTCTCGGCATCTCCGAGCGCACGGCCAAAGCCCATGTCGGCGCGCTGCTCGTCAAACTTCAGGCCGCCGACCGCGCCGAAGCGGTCGCCCGTGGCTTCGAACGCGGCCTGCTCAAGGCGTAGCTTCATCGCACTCGGCGTGCAGAGGTAATTGTGGATCTGGGGTTGCCCAAAAGGCTGACGGCGCGGCAGGCAAGCGCCTCGTTAATTGCACTCCATCCCGCCGGCGGTGCGAAAAATCACCTGGCGCATCCCTGCGGTGGTCGCAGCCGATCGCCCACCAGCTACTTGCCGATTGGCCGATCGGCCAATAGCGCGGAGCAGCCGACTCGGGCATCCTAGGCGCGTGCCCGACCTAGCCGGGGGATTTCACCCGTTCAAATGACACGCCAACATCAACCCTGACCCAAAACACCCGTGCCCCGTTCTTCCAATCTAGCCCGCGCGTCGGCCTTCGCCGCGCTCATTTTCACCTCAATCGTCGCGGCTCCGGCCCAGACCACGCCGGTCCCCGCGGCCAATTCCACGGTGGCGGAAGAGGAGGCCGTCGCGCTCTCGCCTTTCACCGTGACCACCCAGCGCGACCGGGGTTATGTCGCCACCAACTCGCTGTCCGGCACGCGCGTCAACTCCGCACTCAAGCACACTCCCTCCGTGATCGCGGTGATGACCGAGGAGTTCATGCGCGATGTGGGCGCGAACGACATCCTGGAGGCCGCGGCCTGGTCGCTCAACGCCGATCCCGTCGCTCCCGGCACCGGTAACAACAACTTCGTCAGTTTCCGCGGGCTCGGCAACGGCTTCAATGCCCGGAACAATTTCCGTTACTACGCGCCGCCCGACAACTTCAGCGTCGAGCGTTACGATTTTTCGATGGGCCCCAACGCCGTTCTCTTCGGCGACGCCGCGATCGGCGGCACCATCAACACCGGTTCGAAGCGCGCGAGATTCAAGAACGCCACGGCGCTGCAAACCCAGTTCGACAGCAACGGCGGCCAACGCTACACCGGCGACGTCAACTACGCCCTGAACCAACGCCTCGCCTTCCGCCTGGCCGGAGTGAAGCAGCGCGGCAAGAGTCATGTCGACAACGCCGACAACAACACGCAGCGCATTTACGGGGCGATGACGCTGCGGCTCAGCCCGAAGACCGAAGTACGCGGCACCGCGGAGTACGGGGGCATTCAACGCGGGGTGATCAACTACACCTTTTCGGACCAAGCCTCAGCCTGGGACCGCACCACCGTCTTCACCGGGCCAAACACCGGCACCCTGCCGGCGGGCGTCCGGCGTTTAAATGCAAACGTCACGCAGGACTGGCTCGTCTTCGACTCCGGCGCGCCGCAGTCTGGCATCCAGAACTGGCGGAACCTCGGCACCACTTCCGGTACCGGGCTCACCCTGCTGCCGGAGGGTCGATCGTATGTCGCCAATTTTCCCGCGTATCCGGGTTATGGCTTCACCCTCCAGCCGACCAACGGCATGCTGGATCACCGCTATAATGTCGCCGAGATCGCCCTGACCCAGCAGGTCTCCGACTCGCTCTTCTTGGAGGCCGGCCTCAACAACGCCTTCAACTCTCGTACCTTCAATAACGATACGTGGAATACCTTCGCGATCGACATCAACAAGCTGCGGCCGGACGGGCAGGCCAATCCGAATTTTGGCCGGACCTTTTCCGACGTCCGTCCCGGCGAGGGCCAGAACAAGAACTACATGCTTCAGCTGCGCGCTTCGGCGGTTTACCGACTTCATACCCGCTGGACCGACCAGATCATCACCGCCGCCTTTGATCTGCGCGACGAACAATTTCTCTCGTACAATGCCCAGCTCTCGCGCACCAACGGCACGATCATCGATCCCACCAACGCGGCCAACGCCGTGTATGAACGCCGGTATTGGGGGGACCCGCTCGCTCCGCGCAAGACCGCCCCCGGTGAGAGCAATGGCATCGCCACCGCCTACTTCAGGACCGCGCGCACCAACAAACAGGACAACTTGCTGAAAACATTCTCGGGCGCGATCAAGGGCAGCTATTTCTCCGACCGCTTGCATACTCTCATCGGCCTCCGGCGAGACGTCTTCCACCGCGAAAACCGGCAAAATGTCGGCCGGAACCCGGATGGTTCGCTGATTTTCGGGAACAGCCCTCCGCTCGATACGAAGACCAACAAGGTGACGCTTGGGGCGGTTTACTTCCCCCTCAAGCCTCTCGGCGTGTACGCGAACAAGTCCCAGTCGTTCCAGGCGCCTTTGTCTGGCAGCGTGGGCATCGACGGCAAGTTGCCGGCGCCGACCGCGGGCGAGGGTCTCGACTTCGGACTGAAAATCGACCTGTGGGAGGGGCGCCTGTCCGGCACGTTCGGTTACTACAAGACCACCGACCACAACCGAACTCTCGGTGCCTCCAATATCGCCGGCAATATCAACGCCATCTGGACGGCCATCGGCAAGACCGAGCGGATGGTGCAGGATGGATACTCCGACACGCAGGAATATGAAGGTACCGGTTGGGAACTCAACCTCACGGGCAACCCGACGCGCCACTGGCGCCTGATGTTCAACGCCGCGCTGCCAGACACCAAGCAGCAGAGCTCCTACGCTGTCTCCAGGCCTTATCTCGCCGCCAACCGGGCGGGCTGGCTCACCGACGCCACGGCGCTCGGCAGCGCCGTCCTCACCAATGTGAACACGCGGCTCGCCACCATCGATTCCGTCTTCGAAGGCGGCGCCGACGGTCGCCGGCTCAACAGCACGCTCGACTACACCATGAATTTCTTCAGCTCGTATACCTTCCCCTCCGGCTGGCTGCAGGGGTTAAACTTCGGTGGTGGCGCTAATCTTCGCGGCCGACGCCTCGTCGGAAACCTCGCAGGGCAGCCCTTCAATTATCTCTACAGTCGATCGCTGACCACGGCCTCGCTCGTCGCCGGATATAACACGAAGCTCTGGGCGAGGACCGTCCGTTTTCAGATCAACGTGGCCAACCTCTTCAACGACCGCGATCCGGTGTTTTCCAACTATCAGGCTTACTCCGGCACCACGGTGCAGCAGGGCTTCTCGATCCCCGACGAACGCCGCGTCCAATTCACGACTTCGCTGAATTTC
This sequence comes from Opitutaceae bacterium, assembly GCA_044358025.1. Classification (GTDB taxonomy): domain Bacteria; phylum Verrucomicrobiota; class Verrucomicrobiia; order Opitutales; family Opitutaceae; genus GAS368. Next base: position 24,632 of record JBIKOK010000008.1, on the reverse strand, counting down.
TGACCCTCGCGCTGAACTGCCTCAAGGCGGACCCATCGGTCTTTGCGCCGGAGAACTAGATTTGCCCCCAAGCGAAACTCCGAGGCCGGATCCGGTCACCCTGCAATGCAGTATCCGATCGATAGGTTGTCAGGTTCAGCTTTCAACGGCTCAAGCGTTGGAAGAGAAAGCGCTCGATCGTCCTGTTTTTCCAACCCCTGAACCGTGGACCTTTGAACCGGAAACCGGGAACCGTGAACCCAAGTGATAACCAATAGTCCACCGTTCATGAACCCGCACTGCACTCGTCTGTTCCATCGCTTTTTCCGCCTAATCATGGTCGCCCTGGGCGGGCTCAGCTGGGCGGCCACGGGCGCTGCCGCAGCCGCTCCTTCCACCGTCGAGCAATGGAATGGGTTCGAGTTGACTCTGCCTGGACCGGCGGCGGGAAATCCGTTCACCGAGGTCGAGGTGTCGGCCCGCTTCACGCAGGGCGAGCGCACTGTGCAGATCGCGGGTTTCTACGACGGCGACGGCGTCTACAAAGTCCGCTTCATGCCGGAGAGTACCGGCGAGTGGTGTTACGCGACCGCGAGCAACCGGCCTGAGTTGCGGGGCAAGACTGGCACCTTCACCGTAACACTGCCGACCAAGGGCAACCATGGTCCGGTGCGCGTCACCAACACGTTTCACTTCGCCTACGCCGACGGCACGCCCTTCCGGCAGCTCGGCACGACGTGCTATGCGTGGACCCATCAGGGCGACACTCTCGAGGAGCAGACCCTGAAAACTCTTGCGGAATCGCCCTTCAATAAACTCCGCATGTGCGTTTTCCCGAAACGCTACTCGTGGAACCAGAACGAGCCGGTTCACTATCCGTTCGAGGGCACCCCGCCAAAGCAGTGGGACTTCACCCGCTTCAACCCAGCGTTCTTCCGTCACCTCGAAAAGCGCATCGGCCATTTGCGCGCGCTGGGCATCGAAGCGGACCTCATCCTGTTTCATCCCTACGACCGGGGCCATTGGGGCTTCGACCGCATGCCCGCTGAGGCCGACGACCGCTACCTGCGCTATGTCGTCGCGCGCCTCGCCGCGCACCGCAACGTCTGGTGGTCACTGGCGAACGAAGCCGATTTCATGAAGGAGAAAAAGCCGGCGAACTGGGACCACTTAGGCGCCCTCGTGCAGGCCAGCGATCCCTCCGGTCACCTGCGCTCCATCCACAACGGAGATATTCTCTATAACCATACCCAGCCCTGGATCTCGCACGCCAGCATCCAGAACGGCCTGGCGGTCGAGGATCACACCCGCGCCGTCCTGTATCGCGACGTCTATCGCAAGCCGGTCGTCTTCGACGAGGTGAAATACGAAGGCAATATCCGGCTCGGTTGGGGCAATCTCTCGGCGGAGGAAATGGTGTTACGCTTCTGGCAGGGCACCGTCGCCGGCACCTACGTGGGCCACGGCGAGACTTACCTGAGCGACGACCAGATTCTCTGGTGGTCCAAGGGCGGCGTGCTCAAAGGCCAAAGCCCGGCGCGCCTCGCGTTCCTGCGGAAAATTCTGGAAGAGAGTCCGGCCGGGGACCTCGAGCCGATCGCCAAATGGGAAAACCACCCCTTTGCCGGCAAACCCGCCGAATATTACCTCGGCTACTTTGGCCGGGAGGCGCGGACCGCCTGGCCCTTCACACTCTATAGGACCGACCTCGGCGAAGGCATGAAGTTCACCGTCGAGGTGATCGACACCTGGAACATGACGATCACCCCCGTCGACGGCGTGTTCGTGTTGAAGAAACGCAACGCCTTCGCCGACGCCAGAGACGGCCGCAGCGTGGCACCAAACGACCACCCTGTGCCGCGCGATGTGTTCGGAGTCTACTTCGCCGACAAGGTCGGACGCTCGGTCCCGCTGCCCGGCAAGCCTTACACGGCGATTCGAATCAAGCGAGTGATCGAGTAACCACTCAGGGACCAACGACTCACGCAAAAAGGACCAAAACATGATTATCAAGAAACGACGTAGTCTTATCCTGATGGCAGCCCTGGTTGCCGCCACTTGCCTTTATTCCGACCTCTCATTGGCTCAGTCAGCCGACAAAGTGGCGCAGCGGACGGCTGCTGCGTTCCCGCTGACTTACGCTGATCCGGCGGTGCCGCTGTTGCAACTGCCAGCGGATTTCCGCGCCCGGCGCTCTACGGCGAAGCGGCACCTGACTACCGGCCAGCCGGTTGAGATTTTCAACGCCACTGGACCCGGCTGCATACGCCACATGTGGTTTGTGTTTGGCGACAAGAGTATCGAGGATCTGTCGATCGAGATCACGGTGGATGGCGCGGCCGAACCGCAGGTGCGGATGCCGTTCCGCTCGTTCTTCGGGGCGCTGCTGGGATTCGAGGATTACCACATCAACAGCGCCGGGCTGGCTAACTTTCCGAACTTCACCGTAACCAACGATGTCAAAATCCCGCCCAAAGCCTCGCCCGGTTGGAATATTTACCTGCCAATCCCGTTCTCAAATGGGTGTCGCATCGTGTTGCAGACGGATTCTAAAAAAGGGGAATACGGCGGCATGATCGACTGGCAGCAGTATCCGGACGGTGTGAAGCTGACGCCGCTCCGCTTCCACGCGCAGCGGAACATCGCACAGCCCGGCAAGCCTGCGGAACCCTTTCCAATCGCCGAGACCGAGGGCACTGGCTTCCTCGCCGGCTTCATCATGGGCTGGCGGCAGCGGGATCGCAGCGACATGGTGTTTCACAATGGCGGCACGCGGCTGCTGATCGATGGCCAGACGGATCCCCACGTGATCTGCGGGCACAACGTCGAGGACGACTTCGGTTTCTCGTGGGGCTTCAACCAGTATCAGACCCCTTGGGTCGGTTGCCCTTACCGCGACAACCGCGGGCGCGTCGATCAGGATGGCGTTTTCTACCGGTTCTTCGGCCCGGACCCGATTCCGTTCCGCTCCTCGCTGATTTTTACCTCGGCCGCGCGTCCGGATGATTGCGAGGCCGTTTCGTATTTCTACAAAGTTCCCGGCTCGAAGGCGCCGCCGATCGTCAGTCCGGAAAAGTGGCAGGCCATTGGGCCGTTTGCTGACGGCAATGATTTCGAGGCCTTCAAGCAGCACGCCCAGGAGATCGTGCAACAACTCTCGCGACCGGATTGGCCAGGTAAAGTGACGCTGGCAGGAAAGGAATACACGGTTAACGATCTCGACAGCAAATACGGGTGGTTACGGCTGGAAGGGATCTATCAACGACGGCAGCCGTATCCACGGACGGATCATTCCATCTACGTTCGCGCAACCTTGACCAGTGGCGCGAATCGGCGGGCCAAGCTGCGTCTCGGGCTGGACAACTGGGCGGTCGTTTACTTGAACGGCGTGCAGGTGGCCGTACTGGATCACGACGAGGAATTTTCCACGGTGAGGATTCCCGTCTCGCTAAAGAAGGGCGATAACCAACTCCTGATCAAAACGAACAACCGAATGAACCGTGAACGGCACCTCTGGGCCATCAACTGCGCGGTTGAATTATGACCCAAGACGCGGAGCAAGCTCCGGCCTAAAGACGTCCCGGCTTAGGCGGACCAGCCGAACGGGGTCAGGTAACATGAGCGGCAAGTCAGGATAGCACCTACGCGAGTGGCGCGGTGGTATACTGGCGAGCGCCATGATCTATACCGGAATCGACTATCACAAACGTTACTCGGTGGCCTGCACGCTCGACGCGCAAGGCCAGAAGCTCCACGAAGCGCGGATCGACGGCAACGTCCCCGCGGCTTTTGCCGCCTACTTCAAAAAACTCGGCGCGCCCAGCGAGGTGGTGAGCGAGGCCTGCTGGAACTGGGGTGTGCTCTACGATCTACTTGAAGACACGGCCGGCGTCGCCAAGGTTGTGCTCTCGCACCCGGCGAAGAACCGCATCATCGCGGACGCGCAGATCAAGAACGACCGCATCGACGCCAAAGCCCTCGCCACGCTCCTGCGCGGCGACTTCGTGGCGCGTGTCCACGTGCCGTCGCGCGATGTGCGCCAGCGCAAAAACGTCGTCCGCCAACGGCTCTGGTTGGCGCGCGTGCGCACGATGATCCGCAACCGCATCCACTGCGTGATCGACCGCCACCCGCTCCTGGAGCGTCCCGCCGTGAAAGACACCGGAGAAGGCCACGAGCGTCCGCATCGGGTACAAACGGTGTCGAACTAACGCAGGTCGGCTCGCCGTGGATGCTATTCCGGCATTGGAATCACTTTGGCCTGTTGGCAGAATGCACCCGGGTGCCGCATGTGCTGGTTGGTGACTATCGGTTGCTCGGCCTTATTGGCTTCAACCCAGAGCACAACGCGCGCACACGAATTGTTCACTTCCCGCGTTATTCGAGTCGCGAAACCGACGGCATCGAATTCGCGGAAACGCTTTCAAGATTAACCGCGAGATTGAATCGGCACTTCCCGGCTGAAATCGACTCGAGCGCCGCCTTAATCAAGGAGCGTTCGATCGGAAACTCGGGATTTCCGGCCGTCGACTCATCGATTATCTGAACCCGAAGCATCTCGAGCTCAAGAACCCCGTTTTCGTCCGCACCCAAACCCAACTGCTTGCGCACTTAGACGCGATTGCAGCCGGCATCGCCGAACTGCAGCAACCGAACGTAAGACTCGAGCCCGAGGTCGTTCGCCAGACGCTGCGCCAACTCTACGATGTCGTGAACCACGCAGTGATGTGGACTTACTTCTCGTCTGATGTAGATCCCGCGCTACGCCAACGGGCCGAGTATCCCCTCGACGATGCTCGCCGGGAGAAGTTCTTTTCCGCAAGCCTCCCTGTGTTGAACAAAGTGATCGGCTTCGGCGCGAACAAGGACACCGGAATGCTCCTAGCGCCCACTGCTCACTACTTCATGAAATTGCTAAACGGCATGCTTCGCTACAACCCAGCGTTGGTGCTCAGGATGGCCAGGGACGTGGTGATGAGCAGTGAGCGCTTTAACTTCACCATCGACTCCTTGGCGCTTGGCGAGGCAGTGCAACTCGTCGAGTCGCTGCTCGCTGACCATCGAGCACAAATTCAGGATGACGCCTCCATCAAGAACCTAGTGGAACTCCTTGATTGCTTCGCCGAGGTTGGCTGGCCGGAAGCACTCCAGCTCGTGTGGCGCCTTGACGAGATTTACCGGTAGAATCGGCCGGGCGACGCAACCCATCAGGGGCGTCCGGACCGCCGCGCCTATCGTTCATCGGCGCGAATGCCGCGACGACGAGTCCCGCAACCGATCTACGACGCACGACTAATCGGTTCTGCGTATGCACTTGCTGGAACCTTGAGCAATTTCCCTAGCAGGGGCTGTGGCCGGCCCGCCCGGTTTACGGCCATCCGCGGACAAGCCGCAATGGGATGGGTCGGCCGGGAGTTCGGGCGTGATCACGAGGTCGAGAGATCCGGCTACTGAGAGGCGACTTTAGGGACTTTATTCCCGCGGTCCGCGTCGACCAACGGGTTACGAAATGGGAAGCATGAGTTGTCCGGACCCCCTCCGGAAGCATCAGCTGTCCGAAACGGACATCGCATGCTTCACTCGACACAGACTTTAGTTCGGATTTTGTTTTGAAATGGTCGGGGCGGGCGGGTTAAACAGCGAACGTTAGTGGTGTTAATATGTGAGCCGGATCTGAACTTCCGAGCGAAAACTGGCTGATACCTCGATTCGCGGCGGAGGCTCGCTGGTGCGAAATCACATCACTCCGGAATCATATGCGAACTGTCGGTCCCCACGATTAACCGCATTTGCACCGCGGACGCCTCGCGGAGGCATCTCGCCGCTGGCCGCCGGCCTTCCAGAACCGTGCGCCACCCAATTCAGATCAGTCTTGAACGGATGTTACGTTATCATACCATTCATAAAGAAGTGAAACTAAAGCGTAACATTAGCACCCACATCCTGAAGGCGGGCAACCTTCTCCGCAGCCTCGGGGTTTTCCGCGCCCGTGATATGGTGGCCGCCGGTTACTCGCGTGAATACCTTCGCCGTCTCGTCGGACAGGGGCACGCGCGTCGGCTCGGACGTGGACTCTACGCATCCGCCGACTTCGAGGCGGACCAAAACCTCTCTCTCGTCGAGGCTGCCAAACGAGTGCCGCGCGCCGTGGTCTGCCTGGTTTCCGCGCTCCAATTCCACCGGATCGGGACGCAGTCGCCGCATCAAGTCTGGCTTGCCCTCCCGCGCGACACCAATTTCCCGAGTAGTGGAAATCTGCCTTTTCGGTTCTGCAAGTTCTCGGCCGCTTCCCATGCCTTCGGCGTCCAGGAGCACGCACTGCCAGGTGGAACCGTGCGCGTTTACTCTCCGGCCAAGACCGTGGCCGACTGCTTCAAGTATCGGCACAAGTATGGCCTCGATGTGGCGATCGAGGCGCTGCGCGACGGCTGGCGGGAGAAGAAATTCACCATGAACGAACTTTCCGAGGCGGCTGCCGTCTGCCGGGTGAGCCGGGTCATTCAACCCTACATCGAGATGCTCGCATGAACACTCCCAAGAACATCTCCGCCTCGGTGAAAGCCCGGCTGCAAAACGTGGCCGCGATCCGTGGCGAAGACTTCAACCTACTGCTCCTGCGCTATGGCATCGAGCGCCTCCTCTTCAGGCTGAGTCAATCGCCCCATGCCGACCGGTTCCTGCTCAAAGGCGCGATGCTGTTTGTCGTTTGGGACGAGAAGACCCATCGACCCACCCGCGATCTCGACCTCCTCGGATTCGGCTCTACGGAAAAAGCGGACTTGATCCGGGTATTCGCAGCCGTGGCAGCCGTGCCCGTGGTGGACGACGGAATCGTGTTCGACCCGAAGTCTGTTCAAGCTTCGGACATCCGGGAAGACAACGCCTACGGCGGCGTCCGCATCCGGTTGCTGGGCAAGCTCGGCACCGCAGAGGTGCCGGTGCAGATCGACGTGGGCGCGGGAGATGTCGTCACGCCCGCACCCGAGAGGGCCACATTCCCGGCTCTGTTGGACTTTCCCGCACCGCAGATTCGCACATATCCCATCTACACGGTCGTCGCCGAGAAGTTCGAGGCGATGGTTATGCTGGGGATCGCCAACACGCGGATGAAGGATTTTCACGACATCTGGTTCGTGGCGCAACCGTTCGAGTTCGATGGCCCGACGCTGCGGAAAGCCATCGAGGCAACGTTTGCCCGCCGGCAAACGAACCGGCCACCGCTTCACGAAGCTCTCACCGATGCGTTCGCCAACGATCCGACCAAACGGGTGCAGTGGGCCGCGTTCCTGCGTCGCAACAGCCTGACCGTGATCCCCGAGCAATTTAGCGAAGTCGTGGCCGTGTTGCGGAAGTTTTTCGAGCCGGTGCTGCGTTCGCGCGCCTTGGTTTACGGTGGCTCTTCCGCACAAAAGCCTTGATACACGGTCGACGAAGAGGCGTCGTTACTGGGAGGAAGTGAGTCTGCGACGATCTCACTGGCGCGCTGCCATCACTTATAGACGTGGCTTCGGCCAAAATGGGTAACAGAAAACTTTCCGTTTTTTCTTCGACTCCCGTTCTTCCTGACTTCCCTCGTCGGCCGGCGGTGGTATCAGTGACCCGACGGATTGAAACCCCCGACCGATGTCCCCTCCTGAAGAACTTCAATGGTTTGCCGAGCACGTGCAACCGCACGAACCGGCGGTCCGAGCCTATTTGGCGTCGCGCTTCCCGTCGCTGCAGGATCGGGACGACGTCGTGCAGGAGTCTTTTTCGCGCATGTTACGGGCGCAGACCAAAGGCGGCGGGATCAGGCACGCGCGGGCGTTTTTCTTTTCGACCGCGCACAATGTCGCCGTGGATTTGTTCCGCCGCCGGGCCAGGAACGAGCATGTAGAAATAACCGAACTGCACGAACTGCCGGCGCTGGAAGAGGCACGCGGGGTCGGAGATCTTCTGGATGAACGCCAACGGCACGAGACGCTGGCGGAAGCCCTCGCCAGTCTCCCGGAGCGCTGCCGTGAAGTGGTGCAGCTGCGGTTTCAGGAAAACCTCAGCTACAAGGAGATTGCCGAGCGCCTTGGCGTGACGACCGACACCGTCAAGGTGCAACTGGGCCGCGGGGTTCGGCGCTGTGCCAAATTCTTCGGCTCGCGCGAGCTGTTGCAGAGTGGAAAAACCATGAAAAAGGCTGCGTCATGAACTCCCAGGAAAGCGATCTGTTCGACGACCATGATCCCATCGAGGAGGCGGCGGTGGCCTGGCTCATCGAACGCGACGAAGGCTTTGCCCCTGGACGCGCGAAGGAATTCGAGCGCTGGCGGACGGCGAGCCCGTGGCATGCCGCCGCCGTCGAGCGATTGGAGGAGACCTGGAGCATCCTCGATGCAATGCCACCGGTTGCCGCCGGCGCCACTCGTCAGAGTCATCAGCCCACCGCAAAGGCGATGTGGTCCCGAGCGGCGGTCGTCTGGTCGCTCGCGGCGGCCGCGGCGCTCATGCTCGGCTTTTTCTGGTGGCGAAACGATCTCCGAAACCCGAATGCGGGCTATGCGACCACGGCAGGCATGTTGCGGAAGATCGACTTGTCGGATGGCTCCACCGTGACACTGAACGCCAACAGCGACGCAAAGGTGCAGTATTCTTCGGGCGCGCGGCGCGTGCTGCTGGATGCGGGCGAGGCGCATTTCGAGGTGGCGCACGATGAGGCGCGCCCGTTTCTGGTGACCGCCGGTGGCGTCACGGTCCGGGCCGTGGGCACCGCGTTTAGTGTCCGCCTGGCCGCGGCGTCGATCGAAGTGGTGGTGACCTCCGGCAAGGTGCGGTTGTCCAGCCCCGAGCAGTCGGTCGGGGCAAAACCGGAGACGCCGGCCGCAGCGCCGCTCTTGGAAAAAGGAGACCGTGCGGTCGTGCCGCGCGGTGCGGTCGAAGTCGTTCCGATCATCACGCGTTTGGAGCCCGCGCAATTACAGGAGGCGATCGCCTGGCAGGAGCAGATGCTGGTCTTTTCCGAGACGCCCCTGCGCGAAGTCGTTGCGCAATTCAATCGGCACAACCGCACCCAACTGCATCTGGGCGACACCGACCTGGGAGGCCGGCGAGTGGGTGGCACGTTTGCCGCCGGAAACGTCGAGGCGTTTGTCAGCCTGCTGGAGCGCGGCGGCGATCTGAAGGCCGAGCGCCGCGGTGATCACGAGATCGTGCTGTGCAAGGCCCAATAGGCCGGAAATTCCGCAGCGCGCTTGCGCCCTGTCACCGATGCGGGGGCGTTTTACCCAAACCCCAACGCGGCCCCACTGCAGCCACACCGATGGATGAAGATCGCCTACGGAATACCCAGAGTGGCGCGGCCGCAACCAGAGCCAAAGGCCTGGCTACTCTCGGAATACACAGATCACTTGGAATCTGCTTTTCCGACTGTTCCGTGGGTTCTACGTGCGGGAGATGGATTCAATCCTTGGGAACGCTCCGATTCGTGAAGATGTTTGTTACCCATTTTTTCCGATGCGGCGTCTCAGGAGTGAAGCACCTCCTGCGCATGGCTCAAAAAATCTACCCCGCCTCTCCGCTTATCGCCGCGGCCTTTTGCTGTGCGATCGGCGTGACGGCGACCTCCGGGGCCACGGCGGCCCGGAAGAGTTATGATGTGCCGGGTGGTGATGGCGCCGCCACGCTGACGCAGTTTGCCCGTAACTCCGGCTGCCAAATTGTCTACTTGATTGAAAATGTCCGCGGCGAGAAGACGCAGCCGGTGCGCGGCGAGTATGCGGCGCTCGATGCCCTCCGCGTGATGCTCGCCGGCACGGCGCTGTTCGCCGTCCAGGACGATTCCACTGGAGCCTTGGTCGTCAGTCGAAAACGTCCGGCACCGGCGCAGAAGGAGCTAGAAGCGTCGGAGCGATCAAGAGGTCCGCCAGCGGCCGTGCCCACCTCGCCGCCCGCCACACCCAAGACCGCTCAATCTCAAACCAAAGAATCCCCTCTTATGAAGAAGCGCACCTTTATTGCCCTTGTCGCTGGCTGGCTTCTTGCCGGCGCTCCCGCCGCCATCGCCCAAGGAACCGGAACCATCGAAGGCCGCGTGTACAACGCCGCCACTGGATCGGCGCTCGTCAACGCCCGCATCGTGCTGGAAGGCGCGGCGCCCGCACGCGAGGTGATTACCGACGAGGCCGGCGCATTTCGCCTTTCCGGCGTGCCGGCGGGCGAGGCGCGCGTGAGCGTCAGCTACCTCGGCATGACCGCCCAGCGCGCCTCGATCAGTGTTGCCGCCGGCGGCAGCGTGCGCCGTGATTTCGACCTCGTGCTCGACCGCGCGGCCGCGGTGGGCGATGCCATCAAGGTCGACGCGTTCACCGTCGTCGAGGATCGCGTGATGAGCGCGCAGGCCATCTCCATGAACGAGCAGCGCAACTCGCCCAACATCAAGAACGTCGTTGCGATCGACGAGTTCGGCGACCGCGGCGCGGAAAACATCGGCGAATTCCTCCTGTTTCTTCCCGGTGTCTCGATTGGCACCTCTGGCTCCGAGCCCACATCGGTTTCGCTACGTGGCTTTCCCGGCAACAACAGCGGGCTCACCCTCGACGGCGGCGAGGTGGCCACATCGTTCGGCGGCAACACGCGCTCGCTCGATCTGCGTGAGATGCCGATGAACAACGTCTCGCGCGTCGAAATCACCAAGGTGCCCACCCCTGACATGTCCGCCAGCGGCCTCGGCGGCTCGATCAATCTGATTTCGCGCAGCGGCTTCGAGGCGAAGACGCGCCGGCTGCTGGTCAACACCTACACGATGTTTCACAATCGCAACGGCCTCACCTTCGACGGTGGCCCGCGCAACCACAATTCCGCCAACTCGCCGGACTTCATCCAGCCGTCGTTCGACTTCAGCTACCTGCACCCGGTCAACCGCAATCTCGCCTTCACGATCGGCGGCTCGCGCACGTGGCGGTTCAAGCCGATGGAAACCGGCACCAAGGACACCGACGAGTCGCCCACCTGGGATCTGGTGCGCCTCGTGCAGACCACCAGCCAGTGGAACTCGCTCGCACAGACCTTTCTGACCCTCCAGGGGCAGATCGGCATCGACTGGCGCTTCAGCCCCACCGACTCGCTTTCCGCCAGCATGAGCTATCGCGACTACAATCTCTACGTCACCCGCAGCGTGCTCGGTTTCAACTATGGCGCGGGCGCCACCGGTGGGCCCACGTTCACGCAGGGCGCCGCCACCGCCGTCGGCACTGTCACGATGAACGGCGCCGGCGATAACGTCGACGTCATCACCGAGACCAAGCACTACACGCTCAAATACCGCCACGACGGCAAGGTTTGGCGGGTTGACGTCGCGGGATCGTTCTCCGTCTCCGCCTCCGATCAACGCGAAATCGACGAAGGCATGTTCAGTCTGGCGCCCGCCACACTCACCGGCGTCGTTCTCCGCGGCGACGACATTCCCTCCTCAGGCGGCACCATTCCCACTCGCTACAGCGCCACGCGTGCCGGCGCCGTCGTCGATGTTTACGACGGCAGCAATTACACGATCGGCAACCCCACCACCGCCCAGCCCGACTTCAACACCCATAAACAAAACCTTCGCCTCGACGTCACCCGCGAGTTTTTCGGCAAAATCCCGCTTACTATGAAGGTCGGCGCCGCCGTCGACACCTACACCAGCGATCAGCGGCGCTTCTCGAAGACCTGGAGTTTCCGTCCCAACGGCGCGACTGATGCCGCCTCCCGCCTCGCGAGCCGCTTCGATGTGTTCGACGAGGCCTTCATCGCCGATTCGCCCACCGTCTTCGGGAAAAAGGTCCGCTGGATCAGCGGCCAGAAGATGTATCAGCTCTACAAGCAGAACCCGTCGTGGTTCGTGCTCGACGATGCGCAAGTGCACCAGGTCTTCGTCAACAACTCTCGCCACCTCCGCGAGACCGTCTCCGCCGGCTACCTGCGCGCAGACGCCAGGCTCTTCCACAACCGCCTCTGGCTCGTCGCCGGCGCGCGCTACGAGCGCACCGCCGACCAGGGCGCCGGTCCGCTCAACGACCTCAACGCCACCTTCCAGCGCAATCCCGACGGCTCCTTCGTCCGCAACGCCGCCGGTCAGAAGGTGCAGATCACCACCGATCCGCTCGCCCTCAGCAAACTCCGCTACCAGGAGCGCGGGGCGACCGCCGACCGCACCTATGACGGCATCTACCCGAGCGTGAACGCGTCGTTCAACCTCACGGAAAACCTCATCCTCCGCGCCGCCTACGCGCAGACGCTCGGCCGCCCCAACATCAACAACATCATTCCCAGCACCATCATCTCCGATCCCGACGCAGCCAACCGCACCGTCACCGTCAACAACACCGGCCTCCTGCCCTGGAGCGCGACCAGTTACGATCTCTCGCTCGAGTCCTACCAGATCAAGGATGGCTTCGGTTCCGTCGGCATCTTCCGCAAGAACGTGAAGGATTTCTTCGGCAGCCTGACGACCGCCGCCACGCCCGAACTGCTCGAGCAATACGGCCTCGAGAGCGATCCCTCGCTCCTCACCTACAATTTCGTGACGCGCACCAACGCCGGCGACGCGCAGATCGACGGTCTTGAGTTTTCCTACCGCCAATCGCTCACCTTCCTCCCGCCCTGGGCGCGCGGTCTCCAAGTGTTCGTCAACTTCACCAAGCTCAACCTCAGCGGCAGCAACACCGCCGACTTCTCCGGTTACACCCCGAAGTCCCTCGCCGGCGGCATCAACTTCGTCCGTGGCCGCCTCGCGCTCAGGTGGACGATCAGCCAACTCGGCGAAGTGAGGACATCCGCCTTGGGCGCGAGTGCCACCGTCCCCCCCAACACGTACCAATACCAGGCCAAGCGCACACGCATCGGCGTCAACGCCACCTACAGCCTCAGCCCCCGCTACTCGCTCTACGCCTCCGTGGTGGACTGGGGCGGCTTCACGCAAAACCTCCTGCGCTACGCCCCCACGACGCCCGACTACGCCAAGCACTTCCGCTGGCAGGAACTCGGCTTCTACACCAATGTCGGCGTGCGCGGCACGTTTTGAACAGCACAAAGAAAACGCTAGGGGAAAGGGAGTCTCAACCGAAATGCAACGTCACGACCACAGTAGGACGACGCATCAGCAGTGCTTTCGATTTGGTGGCAGGATTGCGTCTTCATGACTCTCGCGCGGCGGGTAGCTAAGAGCCAATCCGAAAACCTGAATTGGAGGGCGCTGCTCCGTGAGCGCCGCGACCGGTTCACGGCGGCGACGGAACGCCGCCCTCCGAAAGACCGCCGGTCGTTTGGGTTTTCGGATAGGCCCCAGGTGGTGTGGGGGCTGGGTGCTTTCATGCAGTGGGAGTCAGGTAACCCCTCCCGGTCCGACCCCTGAAGATCCAGTTTATTGAGAGGAACCAACCGCAACAAATAGAGCCACCATGAAACCCTCCATCACACTCCTCGCCGCCCTGCTGCTCGCGCCGCTGGCCGCCATCCCCGCCGCCGACGCGCCTGCATTCGACATCAAGCTCGAAACGATCAGCCGCGGCTACGACGGAAAGACCTGCTGGGTGCATCCGCGTGCCGGCGCGATCCCCGGCTCGACCCCGCGCATCGTGCTGACCATGCAGAAACTGATGCTGTCGGGCTCCGACGTGTTCTTTGCGCTCAATGAAATGCGCACCGACGATGTGGGCGCGACCTGGCGTGGCCCCACCGAACATGCCGAAACCCTGGGTCGTCGAACCGAAGCAGATGGCAGCGTCGTTGCCGCCTGCAACTTCTGGCCGAAGTGGCATGCGAAATCCGGCAAGCTGCTGGGCATCGGGCAGGCACTTCGCTATCGAAATGATAAGGTACTGCCCGACCACGCAAGCGAGACCGCCTGGTCCATTTATGATCCGCAGCAGCGCACCTGGACACCCTGGTCCACGCTCGCGATGCCGGACGATCCGAAGTTCATCCACGCCGCTGCCGGGTGCGTCCAACGTCTGGATTTGCCGGACGGCGATATTTTGCTGCCGATCTACTTCACCCCGCGCGGACAGAAGTTCGAGAAGGTCACGGTGCTGCGCTGCACCTTTGATGGCAGCACGCTGCGCTTTGCCGGGCAGGGCAATGAACTCGCGCTGGACACCGATCGCGGCCTCAGCGAACCGTCGCTCACACGCTTTGGCGACACCTTCTTCCTCACGCTGCGTCATGACAGGTCGGCCTATGTGACCACAAGCAAAGACGGCCTGCACTTCGATCAGCCGCAAGAGTGGCGATGGGACGACGGCACCACCCTCGGCAGCTACAACACGCAGGCACATTGGGTCACGCACAGCGATAGCCTGTTCCTCGTCTACACCCGAAAGGGCGCGAACAACGACCATGTCTTCCGCCATCGTGCGCCGTTGTTCATCGCGCAGGTTGATCCGAAAAAACTCCGCGTGATCCGCGGCACCGAACGTGTGCTCGTGCCGGAACGCGGCGCACGGTTGGGCAACTTCGGCGTCACGGAGGTCAGCGAAAATGAAACATGGGTGACCGTCGCGGAATGGATGCAGTCGTGGAGCCCGAATTTCATCATGAAGCCCGACAATAAGTATGGAGCCGACAACAGCGTTTATACCGCGCGCATCCAGTGGAAGACGCCGAACAAAAGCTGGGACCAGCACTGAGGGGTCACCCATCGCCATGAGAAAATCGAATCGTCACTCGTTGACCCCTCCCGGCCGCGACCCCCTTAAGGTCCAGTTTCCTTTCAGCCAAATCATGAACCGCTTCTTGAATCTGACCACCACGGGCTGTTGCGCGCTGGCCATTATGCTTTTGTTGGGCATCCAGCAACGGTCGCTCGCCAAAGAGCCGCTGGCGTATCGGGCGGAACTGACCACTGCGAGCACAGGGTTCGATGGCAAGATGTGCTGGATTCACGCGCGGGCCGGCGCGATTCCGCCGCGCGCCCGCGGAAATCCGTCGGAAACGCCGATCGTGGTCATGACCCTGCAGAAGCTGCAGCTCGATCGCTCGGATGTGTTCTACGGGCTGTGCGATTTGCGGACCGACGATCTCGGCAAGACGTGGGTCGGTCCCACGGAACATGCCACGCTTCTGCGTCGTAAGCCCCGTGAAGGCGTTGAAGTCGTACCTTGTGATTTCTGGCCTGCCTGGCATGCGCAGACGGGCAAGTTGCTCGGCACCGGCGCTACGTTCTGGTACGACAGCCTGCGCAACAATCATGTGCCCGATCCGCCCAGCGAGACTCCCTATTCGGTTTACGATCCCGTCAAACGGTCCTGGAGCGAATGGAAAACGCTGAAGATGCCGGACGAGCCGAAGTTCAAATTCTCACGCGCGGGCTGCACGCAGCGATTCGATCTGCCCAACGGCGATATCCTGCTGCCGCTTTATTTCTGGCAGCCTGGCGCGAAGACCGAGAAGAATATTTCCACGATCTGTCGCTGCCGTTTCGACGGCGAGACCCTCAGCTATGTGGAACACGGCAACGAAATGACGCTCGATTTCGGCCGCGGCCTGGCCGAGCCGTCGATGGTTCAGTTCGGCGGCCGGTTTTTTCTGACGCTCCGCAACGATCAGCGCGGGTATGTAACGACCAGCCAGGACGGCATGCACTTCGAGCCCATCCGGCCCTGGAAGTTCGACGACGACGCCGAGCTGGGCAGCTACAACACACAGCAGCACTGGGTCGTGCATAGCGAAGGCCTGTATCTGGTCTACACCCGCCGCGGCGCCGACAACGACCACGTCTTTCGACATCGCGCCCCTTTGTTCATGGCTCGCGTCGATCCCGAGCGGCTGACCGTGTTGCGTTCGACTGAGCGTGTGCTGGTGCCTCAACGCGGGGCCGCGCTGGGCAATTTCGGCGTCACGATCGTGAGTCCCGATGAAACCTGGGTCGTAGTGACGGAAGTGATGCATCCTGCCACGGCGGTCAAGCATGGCAGCGACAACAGCGTTTACGTGGTCAAACTCCACTGGAACCAGGCAAACGCTCTGGCACTAGAGCAGAAATCGCCAACCCCTCCCGGCCCGACCCCCTGAAGATCCAGTTTCTTGAGAGAAAACGATGAACTACGGGCTGTCGTTCAACCGGGAGCGGCTCACGACGCGCTTGAGCGTGAACGATCGCGGCCGGGAGCGGCGGGAGATCTTCACGGGTGCCGGGGTCGAGGGCGGCGTCTACGAGTACATGGCGCCGCGCCTGAGTGTCGATTGGTCGGGGTGAGTATCGGTTTGTCCGGCGCTTCGCCCTCTACGCCACCGTGCGCAATCTCTTCAATGCCCCCAAGACCTCGAACGTTACGGCCCGTCCACGCCGGGCTACGCGAAGCTCCGCCAGCGGACGGACTTTCGGCCGTTGCCGACAGTCGGGGTCAAAGGCACGTATTGACTGTCTCACTATGCTGATCGCCACTGCTCTTGGGAATATTAATTCAGCTCGCAGGTGGGCCGTGCGCTCCGCGCGCGGCTGGAGCGTCGGACTGGGTGAAGGCCGCGCGCGGAGCGCACCGCCCACCACTTGGCTTCCACACGACAGAGGGGAAATCGTTCCGACGGCATGGTTTCGGCTTGGGAAATTTCCGCTAGTGGCAGGCCTCGCCGCCCTCGGTGGAGTTTGCACCGCCGCAGGTGGGGTGCTGGACGTTCCCAACGCTCAGCGATTCGAGGTGACTGACCCGCGGCTCTCCATTCATGGCCTGGGCTGGTTCAAGGAAAACGCGCCTGCCCTCACGCGATTGCCGGTGCGCTCGAAGTCGGAATTTCCGCCCAAGGTCTGGAGTCTCGCGCTGACTCCTGCGGGTGTGCGCATCCGCTTCGCCACGGACGCGGAGGTCGTGGGCGTCGTGGCCGAGCATGCCCCGGCGAAACTGTTGCCACATGTGACCTGGTTGGGGCAGGCGGGCGTCGACCTCTACGTTGACGGGGTTTTCTGGGGCAGCGGCGCGCCTGAAGCGGATGGTAAACTGGCCAAGGAATGGTTCACCGGAAAAACCCCCGCCCGTCACGAAATCGACATTTATCTTCCCTACGGCCGTCCCCTCGCCATCAAGGCCGTCGTGCTGCCGCCCGGAGCGAAGATCTGGCCGCCCCGTCCGTATGCAGTGGCCAAGCCGGTCGTTTACTATGGCTCGAGCATCACGCAAGGCGGCGCGGCGGCGAACCCTGGGGGCACCTATCCGGCCCTGCTGGGACGCTGGCTCGACACCGATTTCATCAACCTCGGCTTCAGCGGCAACGGCATGGGGGAACCGGCGCTCGCTCGCGCGGTGGCGGAGATTGGCGCCGCGTGCTTCGTCATCGATTACTGGGCCAATCCCACGCCCGAGGTCTACCGCGCGACTCTCCCCGGCTTCATCGATATCTTGCGCGCGCAACATCCCACGACGCCCATCCTCGTCACCGGCCCGTACTACAACCCTTCCGAAGATGTGCCGGGCGCCTTCGGGAGATATCAGATCGAAAAACGGGCTTTTGCGCGCGAATTCGTGGCGGCGCGGCGGGCTGCCGGGGACAGGCGCATCGTGTTTGTGGATGGACTGGAGATGCTTTCGCGCGAGCAGGCCGACGGCCTCGTCGACGGCCGACATGCGAATTCGATGGGGTTCTATTTTTGCGCCAGGGGGCTGGAGCCGTACCTGCGCGCGGCCCTCGGGTTGCCGGCCAGGGCGAAGTGAGATGGCCGTGATAGAAAGAAACTGAGTCAACGTTGCACCTTAACGCTTAACAAATGTAGTTTCTTAAGAGCTGGTGCGCGAATACGGAAAATATCCGCTCGAACTCGGCGAGTTCGACGATGGCGATTTCGCCACCGCCGCCCGCCTCCCCCTCCCGACTCGCGACACCTCGCACACTTCCGAACAATGAACCGACGCACCTTTCTCACTCAACTCGCGGCTGCAGCAGCAACGGGGACAGTCCTTCCGCCCGGCCGCGCCGCGAGCATGGCCGGCGTGCCCTCGTATCTTCGCAACTTCGCGGACCAGTACGCCCGCGATTCCCGGGGCGCCGCGCTCGCCTGGTTCCGGCAGGCGAAGTTCGGCCTCTTCATCCACTACGGGCTGTACTCGCTAACCGGCAAGGGAGAGTGGGCGCAGTACGACGAACTCCTGCCGATCGCCGAGTACGCCAAACTGAAGGATCGCTTCACCGCGGCGAAGTTCGACGCGCCGGCCATCGCCGGCTTGGCGCAGGCCGCCGGCATGCAATACCTCACCCTCGTCTGCAAACACTGCGACAGCTTCTGCCTCTGGGACACGCGGACGACCGACTTCAACAGCCTGAACTCCCCCGCCCGGCGCGATCTGGTGGCCGAAATGGCGGCGGCGTGTCGCGCGCGCGGGCTGGGTTTTTTCGTCTTCTACGAGCATGGCTTCGACTGGCGGCACCCGCACGGGCCGGCACCGTGGGACTGGAAAGCCAAGCCCGTGCGCCCGGCCTACAACCCGCCCGATCCCTTCTACGCCCCGCGAGAGCAGTACGATTTCTCACGCTATGTGCAGTACGCCTACGACGGAGTGAGCGAACTCTGCGCGAATTACGGTCCAATCGCGGGCGTGTGGCTCGACGGTATCGCCGTGCCGCTGAGCGGCGACAAGGCGCGCTTTCGCGTGCCGGAGCTGTATGCCCGCATCCGCCAGCTCCAGCCCCAGGGCCTGATTTGCTACAAGTCGGGTCTGTATCCGGAGCTTGAGGACTTCATGGCGCCGGAGCTGCCACAGATTGCCCAGGCCGAGACGAACCGCAGCGGCAAGCCAATGGAAATTTGCCGCACGCTGCAAAAGCGCAGCCCCCGCGCGCCCAAGGGCCACCTTTGGGGCTGGCTCGACGGCGCGGACCACGTCACGCCCGACGAAGTGATGCCCATGCTCGCCGAGGCCTGCGCGCGGAACGCCAACCTGCTGCTCAACGTGGGCCCGCTGCCCGATGGCTCCCTGCATCCCGAGGACGTCGCGACGCTTCGGGAGGTGGGGCGGCGACTTTCCGTTCAATGAAAGCACTTCCTCTACTCACTCTTTCGCTTGGTCTAACCGTTGCCGCCGCGCCGGTCCGCGCCGTGGAGCTATCACCGGCTCGTACCGACCGCGGAGCCGCCTTTGGAGGATATCATTCGCAAACCGCGACGGTGGCGTCGCCGCCCCAGTCCGCCCGGCGTCGCCGCGCTACGCGCTGGCGATCGCGTCCGCGACGAACTGATTGAGACTTTCGCCCCGGGCCTGCGCCTTGAGCGCGGCCTTCTGGTGAATCTCGGGAGAGACGCGCACGAGAAACTTGCCGCTGAATTTCTTGCCGGCGGACGGCGCCGGCAGCGGCTTCCCGTCGCGCAGGAAAATTTCCACCCACTCTTCGACGATCTCGACGAGCTGTTCCAGCACTTCGGCCTCCGTATCCCCGTGGCAGCACTGGCCAATAATGGGCGGCGCGCTGCCGATGTAGAGGCCGTCCTCTTCACTCCACTCGACCACTTTCAGATAACGACGGGCCTGGGCTTGAATCTGGCTTGGTGTAGGTTTCATTTTTTAGCTTCCTCCATGCGCTGGCGGACTTGTTTTTCCTGGTAGTGGTGTGCATCAGCTCCCGGCTTGCCGGATACAGTAACACGGGGACCTTTCGGATGAACGTAGTTGCGGTGACTGCCTTTGCCTCCCCGGTCGACAAATCCCGCGCGCTCCAAATCGGCGATCAATTGACGAACTTTGCGAGGCATTTTTAGTATCATGCCGATACCAAGTGGGGCGTCAAGGCCCGCCATGAGGAGCGCATTCGCCGGATCGCGGAAATTTTGGCCGTCGGGATTGAGCGGTATGCACGGCAAGAGGGTGCCGCGTCGCCGGCTATCGTGGAGTGGGAGGAGCCATCGACCGTGAAACCGTTGAGCGTGGCTCAGCTGGTGACCGACGCGACCGAACGCCAGGTGCTCGCCTACCTGGAGCGAACCGGCGCCGCGACTCCGCGTGATTTCCAACAGGCGCTCGGGCTCTCGCCCATGACCGTGACGCGACGACTCCTCCGGCTGCGGTCAGCCGGGTTGGTTGCGGTCGAGGGGCAAACGCGGTCCGCCCGCTATCGGCTTCGCACGGACTTTGCCGGCAACTGAGCCGGGGAGCCGTCGTCGGCCCGCATTTTGGAAAACTGGTCCCGCTGGGCCGGCACGCTCAGTTCGGCCAGTGATTTCATGCGGCGGAGGCTGTAGCGCCGCAGGTCCGCCGGTTCCGAGAGCCTCTTCAGAAATGCCTGAATCTCCGGAGCGAGTTTAAGCAGTTTCAGGTGGTAGGTCAGCGTCACGGCTGTGACGCCTTCCAGCCGCGCGAGGGCCGCTTGGGTGAGGCTGGCATCGCCCCGGAGCCGGCGGGCCCAACCGAGCGCGCGAAGCACGGGGTGCTTGCCGGCCGCATTGGCCGGCGACGGCTCTATCTTCGCCGTCGGCCGACTGTCCAGAAACTCCTCGTTGAACGGCGCCACGAGGATGGCCTTGGGCGTTCGTCCCATCGACTGGAAGATCAGCCGAGATTCCAACGTCAGCGGTGCGCTAGCCGGCGACGGGCCCGGAACGCAGGAGCGGTCGACGACGACTTGTTCCTCCATGCCTTCGGCCAGACGATCAAGATGGAGTTTGAACCGGACTCGGAACCGCCGGCGGCCGGGACGATCATCGCGGGCGGGGTCGCTGCGTAGTTCGATGCGCGCCACGCAGAGGGCGACGAGATTCTTTTGCTCGGCTTGGGAGAGCGTCGGAAAAATCTCCGCGAAGCGGGCGATGGCCGCGAGCAACCGGGCCGCATCGAGCTTAGGTTGGTTGCGGGTTAGAAGGTCCTGCCGCAATTGTTCCCGCTCGACCAACAGCGCCTGCTTTCGCGCCTTCAGCGTGCCGGCACGCGCCCGCAATTCCTCGCCCAGCACGTCGGCATCGGGGGCGGCGATGACGTCGACGATCCGCTGCAGGGCTGCATCGATTTCACCAAGGGCGTGGTCGAACTCCTTCACGCGGGCGCCGGTCTGCTTCCGGTCGCCACGGCGCCTGCCATTGGCCACCTCAAGAGTTTCGGTGACGATCTCGGGGTGCCGCAGCAGCGCCCCGATAAACCGCACCGTGGCCAATTCGAGAAGGTCGGCGGACACATGCCGCACCGGGCAGGGACTGCCTTCCTGATGAGCCTGGCCGCACGTGTAGTAGCGGTAGAGTTTGCCGGCGGCATCACGCTTGCCGCTGGCGTTGGGAATCATCGCACGACCGCAATGCGCGCAAACGACGAGCCCCTTCAGAAGGTGGCAGTTCTTGTCACGTGCCTGCACGCGGCAGCGGGCCGGACGCAGCGCGTTGGCCACGGCGGCGTTGGCCTGCTCCCACGTTTCAGTCGAGACGATGGCTTCGTGCTGGCCGGAATACGCGTGGCCCTTGAGTCGCACGCGCCCGGAGTAGATGGGGTTTTTGATCAAATGGCGCAGCCAGTCGCTCTTGATGGCTTTCCCTCCGACCGTCACGCGTTGGCCGCCGCGGCGCTTGAAGATGCGCTCGCGCGTGCGGACGCCTTCCTCGGTGAGACGGTTGGCGATATCGGTGAGCGAGCGGAGTCGGGCCGCTTCGGCATAGATGCGCTTCACGATGGCTGCTTCCTGCGAGTTCGGTGAAAGCAACTTCGCCGCGGCGTCGTAATCGTAGCCGAAGGGCACGAGACCGCAGTTCCAGATTCCGCGCTTGGCCAACTCCGCGAGTTTCGCCCGGACTTTTTCCGCGGTGTTGAGCCGCTCGTATTCCGCGACGCTCACGAGCATGTTGTTTTTCAGCCGACCCGACGGGGTCTCCTCCGAAAGGTCCTCGGTCGTGCTGACGAGGCGGCAGCCGTGCCGGGCGAGGAACGAGCGAAACGGCGCCCATTCGTCCGTGTTGCGCAGCATCCGCTCGAACTTGAAAATCAAGACCACCTTTACCTCGCCGGCTTCGATCTGGCGCATGAGGGCCTGGAGGCCGGGCCGGTTCATCGAACCGCCAGAGTAGGCCGCGTCGGTGTGGCAGGAAAATTCCGTCCAGCCCTCGTGGGCGCGTTT
Source organism: Opitutaceae bacterium (assembly GCA_044358025.1). Taxonomy (GTDB): domain Bacteria; phylum Verrucomicrobiota; class Verrucomicrobiia; order Opitutales; family Opitutaceae; genus GAS368. The sequence goes on along the minus strand of JBIKOK010000008.1, from coordinate 2,633 downwards.
TCTGATGTAGTCGCGGCAGATGGCCGCCTGACTCTCGCAGGAGTCAAAACGTCCGCCGACTTGGTGCAGAGTGGAAACGCGCGTGTAGATCGCGACGGGGACAACACTGGGCGCGGCATGCTTGGGTGACTGTTGGATCGGCTGCATCGAAACCTCCGTTGAGGGTTGATGGGCGATCCAATTGGCCTCTGCCCGAGATGTGGTTTACGGCGCAGAGACTGGAGAATTTCCCGCGGCTTTCAATCCCGGAGCATTAAACACTTCCCGGGAGAAACGCTGAAAAATCCGCCAACGGCGTGGATTTCTAATGGGAAAATCCGAACTAAACTCCCGAAGCGTTTAACGCGCGGGTTCCGTAACGCGTTTAACCCCCGGGATATCATCCCGGTCGTTAAACGATCCGAACTAAGTTCGGATACTTTCAGAGAATGGTCGGGGCGGCGAGATTCGAACTCGCGACCTCTACGTCCCGAACGTAGCGCTCTACCAGGCTAAGCTACGCCCCGAAACAGTCTCTGCGGAGCGATGCGCTCCGTGGAGCGCGGAGAAAAGGTGAGCGCACACGGCATCGCAAACAAATTCGCGCGATTCGCCCGCCGAGGGGGCGGCACGCGCTGACGCGGGGATCGGAGCGGCGGCGATCGCTGGGCGGCGGCGGCGCGCGCCGGCGGGGAGGGCCGGAGTTTGATATTTTCAGCCGGCGGTCAGCGTGTGGACATCCGTTGTGGGTGGGTTGATCGCCTTGGCCCCGGTTGCGGAGGCCGCCCCCGTGGTAGGTAAACGCCCCATTCGTTAATCACCCCATATCGGGCTTCGGCGTGACGCGGTATTTTGTGCTCCTGACCAAAGTCGTGTCCCCGCGTCCGTTTTCATCCAGCTCAAAGAAAGAAGAAAAATATGAAATTTAGAACGTTAGCACTCTCGGCCCTCACGGCCCTCGTCAGTCTCGTCGGCTTCCAAGCCCGGGCTGACAACATGGCTTCCATCGCCATTACCCCTGCAACCGGCGCGGTCACGCTCGTCCCTCGGTGGGCCATTGGCGGCAGTTTGACCGGGTTCCATCACATGGCCCAGGACCTTTCGCTCGGCGGAGGCGCCAACCAATTCTACTCCATCACCGCCAATGCCATTCCGGCGGGCGGCAACACCTTGGCCTTCAATGCCTACATTGCCGGCTCCGGCGCAGCCACCCCGCACGCGGATATTGGCAGCAAACTCACGCCGAGTTTCTACCGGGCGTTGACCTCGGCCGACCCCGATCTCGGTTATGGCTCGGTCAATTTCTACCTCATCCATCGCAAGGGCACGACCGACTACCTCACCGTCATCAAGCCCAGTTCCGGCACCGCTTCGGCGGTCACGGATCTGAAGCCCATGTCCGGACCGGGCGGCCCGGCTACGCTCGGTGACAGCGGGTATTTCGGCCTGACGTTCGCCGCCGCCAATCTCGGCTACGGGCTCAACTACTTCTACTACCTCCGTACGGATCCCGTGACCAACCATACGCAGTTCGGCACGCTCGATCCCGCGCTGCTCGGCACCGGGACATTCAAGTTCGATCTTGGCACGGGCGGCTACAACGCCCTGGCTTTCACTGGCACCGACGTCGGCTACGGCGCGGACAAGATGTATTACCTTCGTCTGGACCCGATCACCGGCTTTACGATCTTGGGCACGCTGCATCCCCTGACCGGTCGCTCTTCGGACATTGCCAATCTCGGCAGTGTTTTTTCAACGCTGACCTTCGTGCCCGGTGATGTCGGCTTTGGTGCCGGTCGCTTCTACACGGCCGGTGCCGTCAACACGACGTGGCAGTCCGTCAGCTTCGCCGCGATCGCGGATCGGACGATTGGCGCCGGTTCGTTCACGGTCGCGCCGTCCGCCAGTTCAGGCTTGGCCGTCGCGCTTTCCGTCGTGCCGGGCTCGGTCGGCGCGGCATCGATCAGCGGCCCGGTGGGTGGTTTTTTTACCGTAACGCCGACCGCGCCCGGCCTCATCACGTTGCAGGCAACTCAGGCAGGCGTCGCGGGCGCGACCGAGTTCAACATGCTCCGTCAGAGCTTCACGGCTTCGGGCGCAGCCACGCTGGCCATCACCTCGCAGCCCTCCTCGCAGAGCGCCGTCGCGGGAACCACCGCCGGCTTCACGGTCACGGCCAGCGGGACCTCTGCACTTAGCTATCAGTGGCGCAAAGCCGGAGCCAACATTGGCGCCAACGCCTCCGCCCTAACCGTGTCGCTCTCGCTGCCCAACGTGCAGGCCGTCGATGCCGCGAACTACGATGTCGTTGTCACCAACGCCTCGGGTTCGATCACCAGTAACGTCGTCACCCTCACGGTCACGACCGCCGCTCCGATCATCACGAGTGCGACCACTGCACCCGGCACGGTGGGCACCGCGTTTGTGACCTACTTGATTGTGGCCACGGGCTCGCCCACGAGCTACGGCGCCACCGGTCTCCCCGCGGGCTTGACGGTCAATACCGTCACGGGCGCCATCAACGGCACGCCCACGACAGCGGGTGTCTCGGTCGTCACGCTCAGCGCGACCAATAGCACCGGCAGCGATACCCATACCTTGACCATCACGGTCGCCGCCGCCGGCGTCGCTCCGATCATCACGAGTGCGACCAC
>JBIKOK010000113.1:0-19911 GCA_044358025.1 Opitutaceae bacterium | reverse complement strand
GACCCCGACGCCGAAGCGACCTCCGAGGAGGACGCCGACATGGCCGAAGAGGAGAATGACACCTACGTGAAGGCCGACGTGCATCTGCGCGAAACGCTCCGCGTGGTGAGCGATGCGATCGCGCTCGGCGCCACCAAGGAACTTTCGGCCAGCAGTCGCCCGCCGCTCACCGCCGCCAGCGGAGGTTAAGCCCGCCGGTTCAAAGCCAGGCCAGCACGAAGCGGTCGCGTCCGGTCAAGTCAGGTCGAGATTCCGTGCGGGCAAATCCCGCCGCGGCCGCCAGCCGGAGCAATTCCACGTGCTGCGCGATCCCGGTCTCAAGCGCCAACAGCCCGCCCACCGCGAGAAACGACCGCGCCTGCCCGATGATCGTCCGCAGATCCGCCAAGCCCTCGTCGGCCGCGGTCAGGGCGCTGCCGGGTTCGTGCCCCCGCACTTCCGGCGCCGTCTGCGCCGTTTCCGCCGCCGTGAGATAGGGCGGATTGGCCACGATCACGTCGAAGCGGGCCTCCGCCGGAAGATTGGCGAACCAGTTTGACGCCACGAATCCCACGCGCTCCTGCAGCCCCGTCAGCACGGCGTTCTCCCGGGCGAGCGCGAGCGCGTCTTCGCTGACATCCGTGGCCGTGACCTTGGCGTCGGTAAATTTCTGCGCCAACGCCAGCGCGATGGCCCCGCTGCCCGTCCCCAGATCGAGAATCGCGCCCGGCGGGACCAGCGAGGCCGCGATGACGCTCTCCACCAACAATTCGGTTTCCGGGCGCGGGATGAGCGCCCGGCGGTCCACCTTCAGCTTGAGTCCGTGAAACTCGGTTTCCCCCAGAATATATTGCAACGGCTCGCGCAGGCTCCGGCGGCGCACGAGCGGCCGGATCTTCTCCAGTTCCGGTTCACCCAACAGGCGCTCAAACTGGAGATAGAGCGCCATGCGCTTCATCCCGAGGGCGTGGCCGATGAGCAGCTCGGCATTCAGACGCGCGGACTCCACGCCCTTCGCCGCGAGGAAATCCGTGGTCTTCTTGATGATTTCGAGGAGCGTCGGCATATCAATCCTCGTCGATGGCGGCTGCGCGCGCCGGAAGGTAAACTTGCCCCGTGAGGGCCGCGAGCTTCTCCTCGTAATCGGCTTTTTGCAGCGCAGTAATAATCACGTCGATGTTCCCTTCCATCACCTGCGGCAAGGTGTAAAGCGTGAGCCCGATCCGGTGCTCCGTCACCCGGTTCTGCAAATAGTGATACGTACGGATCCGCTCGCTGCGATCGCCCGACCCGATTTGGCTGCGGCGCGTCGCGGCATACTTCGCCCGCTCCTCGTCCTCCCGCCGCTTCAGCAGCCGCGAACGCAGTACCGTCAGCGCCTTCGCCTTGTTCTTCAGCTGCGAACGCTCGTCCGCGCACGTGACGATCAGCCCCGTCGGCTTGTGCTGGATCTGCACCGCCGAATCCGTGGTGTTCACGCCCTGCCCGCCCGGCCCGCTGGCCCGCGCCACCGTGATGTCGAGGTCCTGCGGATCAATTTGCACGTCCACCTCCTCCGCCTCGGGCAACACCGCCACGGTCACCGTCGAGGTGTGGATGCGTCCGCTCGCCTCCGTCACCGGCACGCGCTTCACCCGGTGCACGCCGCTCTCGAACTTGAGCTGTTTGTAAACATCGGTCCCCGTGATCAAAAAAATCACTTCCTTGTAGCCGCCCCGCTCCGACGAACTGCTGCTCATCGGCTGGATTTTCCACCCGCGCGAGTCGGCGTATTTCGAGTAAAGCCGGAAAAGGTCCGCGGCGAACAGCGTCGCTTCGTCGCCGCCCGTGCCCGCGCGGATTTCCATCACGGTGTTCCGCGAGTCCGTCGGATCCGGCGGGATCATCGCCAGTAGAATCGACCGCCGCAGCTCCGCGCACCGACGCTCCAGTTCGGGCAACTCGGCCGCCGCCAGCTCCCGCAGCTCCGGGTCCGTCGCCGCGTCTTTCCCGAAGTCGACCGCCTCGATGATCTCACGCTCCAGGCGCGTGTGCAGGTCATGCTCGGCCACGAGTTGGAGGAGCTTTTGATGTTCCCGGGTCACGTCCGCGGCCCGCCGTGGGTTCGTATAAAAGGACGGCTCCGCCATCTGCGCGGCGAGTTCGCCGAGGCGGCGTTGGAAAGGTGCGATCGAGGGAAGTTCGTCCATGAATTCGGAGGAGCGCAGGCGGCGATTTGCTCATTGCGAGGGCCGCCGGTTGCAGCTCGACTCGCAGCCATCGTCTCGCGAGGCAAATCTGCCTAGCGGTGCTGACTAGCAATGGCCACGACACTCTTCACACAAAACACCATCGCGTGCATCTGGGACTTCGACAAGACCTTAATCCCGGAATACATGCAGTCCCCGCTTTTCCGCCGCTACGGCGTCGATGAGGCCAACTTCTGGGCGGAGACCAACGCGCTGATCGAACAATACCGCCGCCGCGGCTACCACCTCGCCGGCGAACTCGGTTACCTCAACCACCTGCTGACCTACACGCTCGCCGGTCCCCTCGCCGGCCTGAACAACAAGATCCTGTTCGAGTGCGGCGCGGACATCCAATTCTACCCCGGCGTCCCGGAGTTTTTCGACCGCGCCAAGACCTTCGTGCAGGAAAAGCCCGAATACCAGAAACACGAAATCTCCCTCGAACATTACGTCGTCAGCACCGGCATCGCGCAGATGGTGCGGGGCAGCGCGATCGCGAAACACATCGACGGCGTCTGGGCCTGCGAGTTCATCGAGAACCCGCTGCAACCGGGCTTCCTCAAGCAAAACGAAATGGCCTTCGAGGCCGCTTCCGAGATCGCGCAGATCGGCATGGTCATCGACAACACCGGCAAGACCCGCGCCATCTTCGAGATCAACAAGGGCACCAACAAAAATCCGGCGATCGACGTGAATTCCAAGATGCAGTCGGAGGACCGCCGCATCCCGCTGCAAAACATGATCTACATTGCCGACGGCCCGAGCGACGTGCCAAGTTTCTCCGTGGTCAAAGGCGGCGGCGGTCGCGCCTATGCGGTCTACAATCCGGACAAACCGGAAGAGTTCGCGCAGAACGACCGTTTGCTGCAGTCGGGTCGGATCCACGGCTACGGCCCGGCCGACTACCGCGAAACGAGCAGCACCGCCCAATGGCTGCGGATGCATATTCATCAAATCTGCGACCGCATCGTGACCGACCGGGAAGCCGCGGTCGCGCAGAAAGCGACCCGCCCACCCCGTCACCTCACCACGACCCCGGAGGAGCAGGCCGCGAAACGCGCCGCCAAAGGCCCCAAGCAGGCGTCATTCTTGGAGTAGCGTAGGCGGCCAAACGACAAAAGGGTGGCCCGCCACGCCCGCGGGCCGTTTGCGTCCGACCCAAACTCACCGCCAGCCGTGTGAGTTCAGCTTCGGTTCGGCTAGGTCGAAGGGCGGCAGGATCACTACTCCCATCTGCAGCGCGCGCTCCTCTCACGTGCAGCGTGCGCTCCTCTCACGTGCAGCGCACGCTCCTCTCCCGCCTTCCGGACCAACGAACACCGAGTTCCCCTATCCACCGAGTTTCCAGCCACAAAAAAGCCCCGGCTTTTCAGCCGGGGCTCTGAGTGAGAAGGAAAGCCAATTAGGGGCCAGACCGGCTCACGTTGATGCTCGGATCAATCGGGGTCACCGGCGTGACTGGCGCGACGGGCACAACCGGCGCCACCGGAGGAGCCACCACGACGGGAGCCGCAGGCGCCACGGGGACAGCAGCGGGAGCGGTCACACCCGTGGTCGCGGCGGTCTGGACCGTGGACTGAGTCACCGTGGTCGCACCGGAAGCTTGCGTACCGGTGACAGCGCCGGTCGCGGCCTGAGCGGCGATGTTCGCTGTGGAAACTTGAGTGGCCCCTTGGACCGCATTAGCCGTATTCACCGCGGTTGTGGCTCCCGCTGCCGCACCTTGTGCGGACGCCGTGGCCAATGCCGTGCCGGCCGTGTTCGCAACTTGGGTTGCCGTAACGCCAGTTGCACCTGTTCCAGCGACCACGCCAACTGTCGCTCCGGCGGAAGCCGCTTGGGAAACCGTCGCCGCAGACGTTGCGGCGGCCGTCGCACCGACCTTAGTGGTCAACGCCTCAGCGGCTGCTTTGGCCAGACTTTGGACTTGGGCCGCTGAGGCAGTCACCGCAGTTGCGGCATTAGCGCCGGCGGCAGCATCGCCCTTAGTGGTGTTAGCCGCTGTCGCGGCCACAGCCGCTGCTTGCGTCACGCCTTGAGCGGCCGCCTGTGTAACTTGAGTAGCAATCGCCACGGCATTCGTAGACGTTGAGGCGGCGACCGCCGCCGTCACGATCGTAGCCGCCTGCGAAGGGGCCGCGGCCGAGGCTTGCGCCGCAACCGTCGCCAGCAGCGACGGCGCCGTCGACGACGGAGCTGCCGCGGTGATTTGAGCAGATGTGGCAACCACAGTGGCCATCGTTGAGGTCATGAGGTCCGCCGATACCGACGCGGCAGCGGAACCGGGAGCTGCTGTTTGAGCCATCACCGCCACGGCGGAAACCGCTGCAGCCGCGAGATTCGCAGCCTCGGGATTCGCTGCCAGTGCCGTTGCATTGCCGCCGTTTGCAGAGGACTGTCCGCCTACAACTTGGACCGGAGTTCCCAGAGTGCCGTTGGCGTTGACTGGGCTCACGGCAACAGATCCGGACAGTGCCGAGACAGAATACTGTTGGCCATTGACCGTGACGACGTACACGGTTCCGCGAGCGGCGGCGACACCCTTCGGGGTGCGGATGCCATACTTGGCTTTCGCCTTAGGATCGATCTGGGAGACAATATTTCCCTGCTGAAGATCGAGCACGGCATCCAAATTAAGGAACGCTTTGGGCTGCTCCACCTTGACCTTGGAATCAGCCTTGATCGTAGCGATCACACCGGGGGTGGCTTCGACGTAGAGTTCGACACCCGCCTTGGTTTCAATCGTCGCGTTTTCCGGGATAGTCATACCCTCCGTGACGGGGACCTGCGAGCCGTTGGCCAAGGTGACCATGGCGACTCCATCGCCGACCTTCTTGATAATCTTGGCGTCGCGGGCGGCGGCGCTCGCGGCGAACAGGGAGACCGCGAGCAAACCCGCGGAGGTAAACGACAGCAGTTGTTTGATGAGCCTCATGGTAGGTGGTATTTAACTATAGGTGAAAATGAGAAAACCAGGACACTAACAGACGATGGGTTGCAATATCGGCGGCCGGGCAATGATTGCAATCTCCAAAATCGCAGAAATCACGCCTGCGGTGCTGCATCCAAGATGTTTGGCTGCGGATCGGCCATTTCGAATGCCCTCACTGCCACTATTTCCGTGCCAACCCGGCGGGTCCGCCTGCGGCCGCCGGGCGCCGCGGCCGCCTCCGCCCCAGCTCGGCGCGAAGGGCCCGTGCGGCCACCCCCACTCATTTCTCCTTCGCCACGTGCACGCCATCCCAGCCCGCCGGCGGCGGATCTTCCTGGAAGCGCCGGACCTTGTCCTGAAACACCAGCGACGGATTGCTGCTCACGCCGGGCGTTTTGCCCGGCACGTTCGGTTCGAGGAGCTCGCTGCGTGCAAAACAGGCCAGCGCGCCTTCCCAGTCCTGCGCGTAATACTTCGTCATCCCCTCGGCAAAAATCGCAAGGCACTCCAAAGTCTGCGGCGTCACATCTTCCTTGAGACCGACAATTTCGTAGAAGGGCACCGGCTTCGACCGCCCCATCACGACCACCTTGCCGAGCGAACGGAAAATCACGCGGTCACCGCCGTGCTGCTCGCACGCCGCCTTGGTCGCCTCGGAACACATCGTGTAAACGCCCCAGGCCTTGGCGCCGCTCTCCATGCGCGCCGCCAAATTCACGTTGTCGCCCATCATCGTGTAATTGAACCGCGTGCGGCTGCCCATGTTGCCGATAATACAGTTGCCGCTGTTGAGCCCGATGCGCGATTGCATGCGCCAAACGATCTTCGGCCACTTGTCGCCCTCGGCCTCCCACTTGGCGCGCAGTTCGAGCAATTTTTTCTGCACGCGCTGACTCGCCACGCACGCGCGGAACGCATGGTCCGGCAGCGCGATCGGCGCCCCGAACATCGCGACAACCGCGTCGCCAATATACTTGTCCAGCGTGCCGCCCTCGCCCTGCACGATATCTGTGCAGGCCGTCAGGTATTCGTTCATCAGCTCCACCAGTTTGGCCGGCTCCAGTTTTTCCGAAAAGCCCGAGAACCCTTGGATGTCGCTGAAATACGCGGTGATTTCGTCCTCGTGTCCGCCCAACTGCGGCGACTCGCCCGACGCCACCATTCGGTTCACCAGAGCTGGCGAGACGTAGGTACCGAACATGCCCTTGATCTGCGCCTTGGCACGTTGCTCGGCGAGTAAACGGCGGCTGATCATGAAAATCTGGAGAGTCACAAAGCCAAAAATCGGCCAGACGATCGGCAGCCAGAGGCTGAATTGCACCCACATGGAGGCGGCCACCGCGATGTAAATCACCGGCACGCTGAGCCCGAAGGCGGCCTGCGCGACCAGATTCCGCTTCGAAAAAATCGCCAGACCGGCGATGCCCACCACGGTGCACCCGAGCAAGACCCACAACGGCGACGGATACCGCACGTAATCTCCCCGCAGAATGTTCTCGATCACGTTGGCGTGCACGAGCACCAGCGGCGTAAATCCCGAGATCGGCGTCGGGCCGTTGTCGGTCAGCGCCGTCGCCACTTGGCCGACCAACAGAATTTTTCCCGACAAATCGGGAAAATCATCCAGTTTCTTTTTCTGGAGGTAAATCTCCTTGAGGCCCTCGGTCAGCAGCGAAAAGCCAAAAGCATTCGAGCCCTCGATGCCAAACCGGTAATTCACCAAGTAGCCGCCGGTCTCGTCGATCGGCACCCGATGTTCGACCCCACGCGCTTTGAAATAGATTCCGTCGCCCAAGCGCACCTTCACATCCGTCGGCGCAACTTTCCAGAGCTGCAGCACCGACTCGATCGAAAGGCTGAAGTAGACGCGCTTCCCCGCCCGCCCCAGCAGCGGCACCACCCGGCGGTATCCGTCCGTGCCCGGAGGCGTGTTCACCAGCGCATAACGCGCCTGTTCCTGCAGTGCGGGCACCGGTGGCAGCAACGCGACGTCGCCGGGAATCCGCGCGATATCGCCCTCGATGTTGGCGACCGGCAGCGTCAACGATTTTTCAGAGTCGGCTCCTGGCGTTTCGTTCGTCACTGCACCGAAAATAACGGAGGTGCCGGCCGCCCGGGCCTTCGCCGCACCGGCAGCCAATTGGACGTCATTGGCCGGCGTGACCGTATCGGGTTCCGTGAACAGAATGTCCCACGTCACCACGGCGGCCTTCGCGCTGCTCGCGAGTTCGACAAATTGACCGTGCCGTTCACGCGGCCACGGCCAACGTCCGATTTTCTCGATGCTCTCGTCGTCGATTGCCACCACCGCCAAACGCGGATCGGCTTCCGGCTGGTGCTTCACGCGCTCTCTCGTGCGCAAATCCAGCGTGAGATTTTCCACCCTTTCGAACAAGCCGACATAGGCCAGACCCAACACCAACAAAAACCCGGCGGCAGCCGGCAGAACATTCTGTTTGAGAAACCCGAGGCTCGATTTCATGCGTGCCTCGCAGCTTGCGGTTCCGTCGACGACAACCAAGGGTTTTTTTCGAAAGTCGCCGTGCCGCGATCACTTCTTCGGGGCCGTGATCGTTTACCCGCCGGCCCCGAGCCCCCTCGAATGCACGTCTGCACCGCGTTCGAACTCTGCCGCCAAATTCTCGGCACGCTGCGCGTAATCATGCGCCACTGCCGGTGCCCGCCCCTTCACCGCCGCGGTCAGCCCGCCGTTCCACGCCAGGGCAATCCGGTAGGGCGTTGCCGCGAGTCCCGCCCCCGCCAACCCCCGGCACAACCACGCGTAATGCAACGCCGCCACCGCATCCGACTCCCGCCGGTCCAGCGCCCGCGCAAACGGCATCGCCGTGTGCATCCCCCACGTCGGTTCACGAAACTGATACGCGCCCAACTCCCCTTTTGGCCCCGGCCGCGTCAGATTGCGCGGATTTTCCAGACAATGAATCGCCTCCAGCGTCGCCCATTGGCCGGCCGCGGACAACGCCGTCATCGACCCGACCAGCGCCATGGCTCCGACGAGCCACGCGCGAATCCAACCCATTTCCGAGTGTGTCGTTTTCACGCGCCCCACCGACTGCCCGCGCGCCGAGCAGTTCGCCTTCGGCGCAAACTTTTGCGCACCTTTTCCCGGAACTCCGCGCGCCGTGCAAAACGCGTGGCTTGCCGTGGACCCGCGCCGGCGCGCCCGAATCGCCTTTCGGCCCTCTCGCCTCCGACTCCGCCGTCAGAGCAACTGCCTCACCGCCCCCGGCTTCGCATCGCTCACGAACACGTCACGTTTTTGGGCATCGGCCCACGTCGCGGCCAGATGGCCGCCCTTTTTTCCTCCGAGAAACCGCGGCGCGCGATCCGCCCCCGCCGCATCGACCCCGTCGCACTCCGCCACGAAGCCATGAAGTTCTTTTCCGCCGCGCCGAAGCACAGCGACGACACGTCCTGCCCCTTGAAAATCAGTGTGCGGCAACCCAGCGCGCGCAGCTCCACGAACGTCGCCGGCAACGCCTCCGGCAGCGGCCCGTGCTACTCGCCGAGCCACGTCTTGAGCGCCGCCACCTCCGCGCCGCGTTTCTGCAACCGCAAACCTTTGTTCACGAAGTTCACGGCAAACTCCTCGAACGCTTCGCCCCGCACCGGCGCCAGCCGCCACGCCGCAAGCCTCAGCAGCACCGCCAAGACCGCGACGGCTGCGAGCCACACCGGCTGTGCCCACCCCGCCCGCCGGACCGGCGGCGCACCCTTCCAGCACTCGCGCCGCCGTCTGCCCGCTCCGCGCCTCTGCTCCTGCGCGCGCTCGTCAAAATCGCCTCGCGCAGCTCCGCCGGCGGCACCACTGCCCGCAACGTCCCCGCCACCGCCGCATCGTGCGCCTGCTCCCCCCGAACCACGCGCCCAGCGCCGGTTCGCTCTTCGCCTGCGTCAGCGCCTAGGCCATCGCCGGATCCGCCGCATCACGACCGCCCGGGCGATCCCCGCTCAGGATAAATTTTGCTTCGTTGGTGCGCATGCTTGTTTCCTCCGCGCCGCGTCATTGAACGCCACGACTTCCCCCCTCGGCTTCTTCTCTCGGCTTCTTCCCGCTGCTGCGCCGACCGCCACTGCGTTTTCCCCCGCGACAGCCGCGACATTACCGTGCCGATCGGCACTCCGAGCGCCCCGGCAATTTCAAGACACACATATCCTCTGGATAAGCCAGCGTGAGCGGCGCGCGAAACGTTTCGTCCACGGACTGGAGCGCCGCGACGACGGTCGCCGCCTCGATCTTCGCCCCGCGGTCGGGCTTCCTCCGCCGCGATGTCCTGCTCACCCGGCGGCCAATCCTCGATCGCCGTCGCCCGCGCGTCCCGCCGCCGGCCCGCGCAGAAATCCCCGCTCCAGCTTCGTGAACAAGCAGGCCTTCGTCGCCTCCCGCCGCGTCTCGCCCTTCGTCACCCGGATGTAAAATGTCAGCTGGACCGGATCGCACGCCTCCGCCTCCCGCCCTGAGAGGCGAAGCGCCAACCGGTCGAACGACGCGTCATGCTCGTCCACCCGTTGCGTGAATACTGGGTTGCTCATGTTCATCGATTCAGAGTTGCCTCCCGCCCCGCTAATTCCCGGAAACTTTCCGTCCCGCAACCATGCTCCGCTTCCACCTCCCACCCAACCTCGCCTCCGCCGCCCCGCGCGACGCCATCGCGATCAAGGTGGACCTCGATCTTTCCGCCGGAGCCCCGCCCGCCGAATTCATCCCCGCCCTCGTCCTCCTCCAGCGCTGGTCCGGCGCCCAAACCCCGCCGAAAATCATCCAAGTCAACCGCGCCCGCCTCCGCGACCTCCTCGCCGCCCTCCGCGGCCAGCCCGTTTTCTTCTGGGTCAACGGCTCCACCCCCATCGCTTGGAACGATGACACCCTCTCCGGCGTCTCGATCTTCCTTGCTCCGCCCGCCTCCCTCGCCCGGCCCGCGCCCTCCGCCACGCCGCGCGTCGTCCCGCGCCCTGCCGGCACCCGCCTCGGCGTCGACGGCAGCGAACACTTCCTCGCTGTCACCTTGCCCTCCCTCGAGGACCCGACCTACGCCACCGTCCTCACCCTCCTCAAAGAAAACGGCTTCGTCCTCGAACCCTCCAACCGCACCTGGTGGCTCCGCGACCGCCACAAGACCCTCAACTTTCTCTCCGCCCAGCTCGCGCGCCTCCGCGACACCTTCTGCGCCGACTTCACCCCCAACTTCGAGAAAAACACCGCCCACCTGCGCGTCGCCGAGATCGCCGCCGAGATCGCCGAGACCGGCGACAGCTTCGCCGTCACCCTCGCCCTCCGCGCCGGCTCCGCCGACGAATCCACCCTCCGCACCGCCGTCGCCACCAACCGCGGTTACCTCGAATGCGACGGCAAAGTTTTCCTCTTTGACCAAGCGAAGCTCCAAAAACTCGCCACCGCCCAACGCGCCCTCTCCGGCGATCCCACCGCCGCCGTCGCGCCCCGCCGCACCCAACGCGTCAGCTCCGCGCGCATCGCCGAAGCGCAGGACATCCTCGAAGAACTCTCGCCCGGCTTTCAGTCCCCCGATTCCTGGCGCACCCGCAGCGGCGCGCTGAAAAACCTTTCCGCCCTCGCCCCCGCGCCGGTGCCGCCCGCCCTCGACGCCCTCTTCCGCCCCTACCAACGCCTCGGCGCCGCCTGGCTCTGGCACCTGCACCGCCACCAACTCGGCGGCATCCTCGCCGACGAAATGGGCTTGGGCAAAACGATGCAGGCCCTCGCGCTCCTGAGCGCGGTCAGCGGCGCCACGCCTCAGCCAAACGCGCCGGACTCAGCGCCGAGAGCCCAGCATCAGTCGGCCGCACTCCGCCGCACCCCGACGATCGGCACGGCCCCCGTTTCCGGGGCGGCTCCCAGTTCTCAGCCCTCAGCTCTCAGCCCACCGCGCAGCGGCGCCAGCCTCGTGATCTGCCCCGCCTCCCTCCTTGAAAACTGGCGCCGCGAGTCCGCCCGCTTCGCCCCGCAGCTCCGCACTTTTGTCCACCATTCCTCGCACCGCCTCGAAACGGCCGCCGACTTCGCTGCGCACGACCTCATCATCACCAGCTACGGCACCCTCGCCCGCGATCAGGACCTGTTCACCACCGTCGAATTCGCCTGTGTCATCGCCGACGAAGCCCAGCACATCAAAAACCGCCGCTCCCAAAACGCCGCGGCCCTCCGCGCCCTCCGCTCGCGCGCCCGCTTTCTCCTCACCGGCACGCCTCTCGAAAACTCCCTCGACGACCTCCGCTCCCTCTTCGAGTTTCTCCTCCCCGGCTACCTCACCCGCGTCCCCGCCGGCCTCCGTGGCGACGAACGCGCCTGGTTCGACGACCGCCTCCGCGCCCAGACCGCCCCCTACATCCTCCGCCGCACCAAACGCGCCGTCGCCCCCGAACTCCCCGCCAAACTCGAGCAGACCGTCTGGTGCGAAATGACGCCCGCGCAGGCGAAACTCTACCGTGACACCCAGGAAAAATCCGAACGCGAGCTCTTCGACCTCGAGGCCGGCGGCGCCAGCGAAACGAAGCTCCAGTTCGCCGCCCTGACCCAGCTCCTCCGCCTCCGCCAGATCTGCTGCGACCCGCGCCTCGTCACCAGCACGGGTTTTCCAGCCCGTGATTCCGATCGCGTCGCTGACTCCGACGTCCCGCTCTCCACGCTCCACGCTCAACGTTCCGCCCCCTACGCCGACTCGGCGAAGTTGGACTCCTTCCGCGAAATCCTCGCCGAGGCTCTCGACGACGGCCACCGCCTCCTCGTCTTTTCCCAGTTCACCTCGCTCCTCGCCCTCCTCCGCGCCGACTTGGAGGAACAGGGTATCACCTACTGCTACCTCGACGGTTCGATGTCCCCCACCGCCCGCCAAGCCCAGGTCGACCGCTTCCAAGCTCCGGCTTCTGCCTCCCCGCTCTCCACTCTGAGCTCTCAGCCCGGCGGCGGCACCGCCCCCGTCCCCGTCTTCCTCCTTTCCCTCAAAGCCGGCGGCACCGGCCTCAACCTCACCGCCGCCGACACGGTCGTCCATTTTGATCCGTGGTGGAATCCCGCCGCCGAAGCGCAGGCCACGGACCGCGCCCACCGCATCGGCCAAACCCGCGTCGTCACCAGCTACAAGCTCGTCGCCTCCGGCACCGTCGAGGAAAAGGTCCTCGCGCTGCAGGAGGAAAAACGCGCCCTCCTCGCCAACGTCTTTGAGGCCAGCGACGCCGCCGCCGCCAAACTCTCCCTCGCCGACCTCAAATCGCTGTTGAAATAAACGGAGCGGCGGTTTCCCCACCGCCGTCCGTCGCTCGCAATCCTTGCATACGTTTGTGCACACGTTCGATCGACGCTCGATGTATTTATTCCTCTCAGGTTCCGCTTTTTCATCCGATTCTCACTGATGCTGGACCTCGCGCTGAATTTGATCCCAGCAGTGCCTCGGGAAGACTCCCAGCAGTTTCAGAAATTGAGGCAGGAAGATTTTGCGGGTAGGAAAATTTACCTGAAAAAACCCATTCTCCAGAGGCTAATTTGGTTATTCAGCCTCATCAAGGGCGCCGTGATCCTGGGCGGAACATGAAAGGAAAACCCTTGATCGGAATTGTTTCCGTGGTTTGGGAAATTTTCCTACCAATAGAATCTTCCTACCTTCACTCCGGCGACTTTCCGGGCGGGAAAAATCGGCCGGTTCCCATGTGTGCATGAAAATCCGCAAGGATTGCTGGCGCACTCCGCTCAGGGCAGAAACTCCACAAACTTCCAATTTCGGTTGTCGATCGCGTTGGGCACGTAGCGCAGCTTGGGGTTCACCGCGAAGACGCGCGTGTAGAAATAAATCGGAATGACGGGCAATTCGTCCGCCAGAATTTTCTCCATCTTCTGGTAGATCGCCAGGCGCTCCGCCTCGCTGCCGGCCGCCAGCGACTCACGCACGAGCGCATCGTAGGTCGCGTTGCTCCAGCCCGTGTCGTTGTTGCCGCCGCCCGTGACCCACAGGTCCATGAACGTGTTCGGGTCCGTATAGTCGGCGATCCAACCGGCCCGGCAAAGATCGTAGTTCAAGGTATCTTGGGAATCCAAATACACCTTCCACTCCTGGTTCGCCAACCCGATCTCCACGCCGAGGCGCGTGCGCCACATTTGCTGGATCGCCTCCGCAATCGCGCGGTGGTTCTCGGAAGTGTTGTAGAGGATGTCCACCTTCGGGAACCCTTTCCCGCCGGGAAATCCCGCCTCGGCCAGCAAACGCTTCGCCTCGGCGAGATCGCCTTCGATCCGCGCGCCGGAGGTAAACAGCGGTGAGGGCGGACAAAAATTGTACGCCGGCTGCTGTCCGCCCCGCGTCACATTGCGCACGAGCGATTCCCGGTCGATGGCCAGGGCCAGCGCGCGGCGGACGCGTTTGTCGTTGAGCGGCGCCTTCGTCACATTCACGCGGTAGAAATAGACCCCAAACCAAGGATCCTGCCGGTAACTCGCCGCATAGTCGCGTTTATAGGTGGCGATCTTGGCGTTCGGCAGCTCGTTGGTGCGGTCCAGCTGCCCGGTGCGAAACATCCGCTCCTCCGTGTCGATGCTCTCTGTCGGCAGGAAGTTGATCGCTTCCAACTTCACCTTTTCACGGTCCCAATAGGTCGCCGACCGGCTCACGACGATGCGCTGGTTCGGCCGCCACTCCTTCAGCACAAACGGCCCGTTGCCCACGAGGTTTTCCGGCCGCGTCCACGCCGAGCCCTTGCGCGCCAGCCCGCCAAATTTCTCCACCGTCGGGATGTGCACCGGAAACCACGAGTAGTGTTTCATCGCCTCGATGAGAAACGGGGCGCGGTGCTTCAGGGTGATCCGCAGCGTGTGGGCATCGGGCGCCGCAAAGCCGACCTGCGTGAAATCCTTCAGCTCGCCCTTGTTGTAGGCCTCGGCGCCGACGACGTGGTGGAGTTTGTAGGCATATTCGGCGCCCAGCGACGGCGTCAGCATGCGGCGATAGGAGGCGATGAAGTCCTGGGCCGTGATCGGATCACCGTTGGACCACTTGGCCGTGGTGCGCAGGAAAAACGTATAGACCCGACCATCCGGAGTAATCTCCCACCGCTCGGCCACTCCGCCCACGGTATCGGACCCGGTCGGCCCCTCGGCCACGAGGCCTTCAAAGAGCGCGTTCACGATCTTGTTTTCCGGCACGCCCGTGACGACCTGCGGATCGATATCCTGCGGTTCGGTCCCGTTGCCATAGTTGAGCACCGTGCGCGGCCCGGCGCCGGCCGTCGGCGCGCCGGCGTCGGCCTTCGGTTCAGACTTGGCGCATCCGGCCAACCAGAAGATTCCGGCGATCGCACAACCGAGCCAGGGGGAACGGGAAGAGAGCATCGTGCTACGGGAGCAAACCTCGTCCCGAGCGCAAGGCCAGACGCGGATTTGGAATTTTCTCCGACTGCTCCAATCCGCCGCTGCGCCCCGCTTCGCCCCGACCGTCCACGGGCCCGCGCACCGCACCGCCGCCGGTGAAGCAACTCCTCGTTTTCGAGAGGCTTGCTCTCGCGCGTGCATCGTGTGCGCTTGGCCCGCTCTCGCTCCCCGATGAAACCTTCCCCGCTTTCCGCGTTCGCCACGCTCACCGTCCTGTCGGCTCTCCTCGCCGCGCCCGCCCTCGCCGCGCCCGACGGCCTGACCACGCGCAACCCCAACGCCACCGGGCCCGCCGCCCCCACCCGAGCCGGCGCCGCGCTCGATCCCGCCAAGGAGCTCCCGCGTTACCCCGCGGTCGCGCCGAAAGACGCCCTCGCCACCTGGAAAGTAAAGCCCGGCTTCAAGGTCGAGTTCGTCACGCACGAACCCCTTATCCGCGATCCCATCGCCCTCTCGTTCGACGAAAACGGCCGCATGTTCGTCGGCGAAATGATCGACTACTCCGAGGAACGCGACCGCACGCCCCACCTCGGCCGCGTCTCGCTGCTCGAGGACAAAGACGGCGACGGTTTCTACGAAACCAGCACGGTCTTCGCCGCCGACCTCCCGCTGCCCACCGGCCTCATCTGGGCCAACGGTTCGCTCTTCGTCGCCGCTTCGCCGAACATCTGGCGCTTTCAGGACACCGACGGCGACGGGCGCGCCGATGTGCGTGAAGTGGCGTTCACCGGCTTCGGCACCGGCCTGAAAGCCCTCAACGTCCAGGCCATGCTCAACAGCCTCGTGTGGGGCCAGGACAACCGCATTCACGTCCAGGGCGGCACCGGCAATCGCGGGAAAATCTCCAGCCCCAAACGCCCCGGCCAGCCCGCCGAGGAACTCGCTTCGCGCGATTTCTGGTTCGATCCGCGCACCTATGAATTCGGCTTCGAGGCCGGCGGCGCCCAGTACGGCATGAGCTTCGACAACTACGGCCGCAAATTCGCCTGCTCCAACTCCGACCACCTCCAGTTCTTCGTCTACGACGACCGCTACGCCGCCCGCAATCCGTTCTTCACCCTCCCGCCCACCCGCCAGAGCATCGCCGCCGACGGTGGCGCCGCCGAGGTGTATCGCATCAGCCCCGACGAGCCGTGGCGCATCGTGCGCACGCGCTGGCGCATCGGCGGCGTCGTTAAGGGCGCCGTCGAAGGCGGCGGGCGCGTCAGCGGCTACTTCACCGGCGCCACCGGCACCACCGTGTTCCGCGGCGACGCCTACGGCGACGATTTCGTGAACAACACGTTCACCGGCGACGCCGGCGGCGCCCTCGTCCACCGCAAGAAAATCTCCCCCGACGGCGTGAGCCTCATCGGCCGCCGCCCCGCCGACGAACTGAACGTCGAGTTCGCCGCCAGCACCGACACCTGGGTCCGCGCCGTGAATTTCGCCAACGCCCCCGACGGCACGCTCCACGTCATCGACATGTATCGCGAAGTCATCGAGCACCCGTGGAGCCTCCCCGAGGAAATCAAGCAGCACCTCGACCTCAACAGCGGCAACGACCGCGGCCGCATCTACCGCATCGTCCCCACCGGCTCCGCGTGGCCTCGCCGCGGCCGCGTCGCCCTCGGCTCCGCCACCACCGCCGAACTCGTCACCACCCTCGAACACCCCAACGGCTGGCACCGCGACACCGCCTCGCGCCTCCTCTACGAACGCCAGGACCCAGCCGCCGTCCCGCTCCTCGCGAAACTCATCCGCGAAGCGAAGTCTCCGCTCGCGAAACACCACGCCCTCGGCGTCCTCGACGGCCTCGGGGCTCTGACCGAAGAGCCCGTGCTCCCGGCCCTCGCCGACGGCGACGCCCGCCTCCGCGAACGCGCGATCGTTTACGCCGAGAAACTCATCGCCCGCGGCCCGCTCTCCCCCGCCCTCGCCGCCCGGCTCTCCGCCCTCGTCAACGACCCCGACGACCGCGTGCGCTTCCAACTCGCCTTCACCGTCCAATCCGCCCCCGGTCTCGCCCACGCCTACGCCCAACTGGCCGCCCGCGATTTCGCCGAACCGTGGATCTCCGCCGCGCTCCTCAGCGCGCCCCCCGCCGCCGTCAACGGCACGCTCTTCCCCGCGCTGACGCGCGACCTCGCCACCGCCCAAAAAGCCGCGCCGTTTGTCGCCAAGCTCATCGAAATCCGCGCCGCCTCCAAACCCGCCGAAGGCTATGCGACGTTGATCGACTTCGTCGCGCAACCCGGCACCAGCCCGCTCTGGCTCCGCGCCCTCGGCGAAGGCCTCCGTCGCGCCGGCACCACGATCGCCCAGGCCGACACCGCCCAAAAGCTCACCGGGGTGTTCACGCGCGCCGCCGCCACGGCCGCCGATCCCAAGGCCCCATCCGCCGCCCGCCTCGAGGCCATCGCACTCCTCGGTGTCGCAACCTACGCCCAGTCGCGCGAGCCGCTCATGTCCGGCCTCGCCCCCGGCCAGCCGGAAGCGATCCAGTCCGCCGCGATCCGCGCGCTCGCCCAGCACCCCACTCCCGCAGTCACCGCCGCCCTGATCCGCGCATGGCCGCACTACACCCCCGCCGCCAAGGAAGCCGCCCTCGCCACCCTCGTCGCCCGCGAGGACCGCGCCACCGCGCTCCTCCACGCCATCCAGGCCGGCACGATCAAGCCCGCCGAACTTCCCGCCACGCAGGTCCAAAGCCTCGCCCACCACCGCAGCGCCGCCGTCGTCGCCCTCGCCAAGGTCGCCCTCGCCTCCGTGATTCCACCGTCGCGCGCGGAGGTCGCGGTGAAATTCCAACCGGCCATCACCGCCGCCGGCGACGCCGCCCGCGGCCTGGCCCAGTTTCAGACCCGCTGCATCGTCTGCCACCAAGCCGGCCGCGTCGAAGGCATCGCCGTCGGCCCCGATCTCGTCACGGTGAAGACGCGCGGCCGCGACAGCCTGCTCACCGCGATTCTCGAACCGCACCAAGACGTCGCGCCGCAGTACATTGCCTACGACGTCACGACGAAGGAAGGCAACGCCTACACCGGCATGATCGCCCGCGACGACGCCACTGGCCTCGCCCTCAAAATCATGGGCGGCGCCGAAGTCGCCATCCCGCGCGCGAACGTCCGCGGCAGCAGTTCCTCCGGCAAGAGCCTCATGCCCGAAGGCCTCGAAGCCGGCATGTCCGTGCAGGACATGGCCGACCTGCTGACGTTCATTGAGAAACTGTAGGCGGCCTCGGCCTCCAGCCGGTCTCCTAAAACCGGACCGCCTGCGTCACCTCGCGCTTCGTCGCGATCTCCCGCACCACGACACTCGCCGTTCGCGTCCCCGCCGCACCGCCCGCTCCCGCCGGCACCGCGAAAAGGTGATACCGATCCGCCAGCCCGCTCCCGTTGGGCCGCTTGCGCTCCACGAGCGTCGGCGTGACCTCGACCCCATCCACCGTCAATGCCACGAACTCCGCCAGCGGCGTCTGCGGCATCCCTTGCGGCGTATTCTTCCACGCGCAGCGCACGCGCAACGCGACGCCCTGCGCCGGACGCGCGACTTCAAATTCATCCTCGGGCCGCACGGCCACGAGCGACACCAGCGGCCGCCGCACCTGCGCGTTCTCCCACCACCGCCACTCGCGCTCCCTCGCCTGCACGAAATCCCGCACCTCATCCGCGCCGCTGTGTATCCACGTCTCGCCCCGGCTCATCTCGTCGTGGCGCACCGCCACGACCCAGTTCTGTTTCAACGCCTGCAACCACCCCGCCCACGTCGGCTCCGTCGCCAAAAACAGCGTGCGATAACCCGTCGTCTGGTCCGCAAACCACCACGGCTCCGCGCCGTGCGCGTCCTGCAGGCCGATATACGGAATCTGCCCGCGCCACCGGTGCAAAAACGGTTCCGAGTTCAGGAAGTCGGGATTGCCAAAGTGAAACGTGCTGATCGCCGCAAACCCGCCGCGCTCCACCGAATCGTCGAGCAGCGCGCGCACGAGTTCCTCGTTCTCGCCAAACTGCCACACCATCCGCCCCTGCCCGCGCTCCAGCGGCCCGATCCGCCGCGCCCGGAATTCCGGCCACGACACGGGCGGCGACGCCTCGCCCCGCGTGCCCAGGGGCGGCCCGATGTCGGTGTGCGTCGGCGCGACGAGATCGCTCATGTGGCTGTAGGTGCCGAGCCCGGGCACCTCCGTCCACGTGCCGTATTCCTCGTTCGCGCGGAAGAACTGCACCGGCACGCGCTGGTCCGTGGCCAGCGCCTGCGCCCGCGCGAGCCACGCCGGCTTCGCATTCTTCGCGCCCCATAGATCGATGCGCAGCGCCGCCGCCAACGCCACCGCCTCGGCCGGGCTGCCTGTGCCGTGCGACTCGATCTGGATCGACCACACCTTCAGGTTTTCCGTCAACTCCGTCTTCCGCCGCGGCGCCCGCCGTTTCAGCGGCGCCCGCAAATCGAGTTCGCCCAACACCGCCAACGCATCGAGCGCAGAGTAGGTCGCGAGCGGATTGCTCAGCCAACCCGGCCGATCGGAGAACCCGCCGTCGGCATTCGCCAGCGTACCCAACCACGCCACACACGCCGCGCGATTCGCCGGCTCGCCCCCGAGGAGCTGCAGCGCGCGCAGCGCCGCCCGCGTGTAGGCGACATCGTCCATGCCACCAAAGGCCGGACTCGGCTGATACGTGAACCCGCCGCCCGGCAGCTGACACGCCCGCAACCACGCGATCGTCTCCGCCTTTTTTTCCTCGGGCAATCCGAGCACGCGCGCCGCTTGCAGGCCCCAGAGCGTGTTCATCACGTGCCCGTCACCGCCGTCGGCCGCCGGCGTGTTGTTGAAACTGCCGTTCGCGCGCCGCCGCACGGCCACGTAGTCGGAAAACGCCGGCTTCAAGGGCTCCAAATCCATCCCGAGGAGGGCCCGGCACTGCACGAGCCCGAGTTCCGACTGGAAAATCGGATAACCGTGCTGCTCGTATTGCTTCAAATACGGCAAGGGCGCCGTCCACGCCTTGAGCCGGTCGCGAAACTCCGCCGCCGGATCGCCCAGCCACACGAGCGCCTGCACCTGTTGAAACTCAAAAATCCGCCGCTCCTGCTCCAATTTCTTCAGCTCCCGCGGATGATGCGCGCGCACGTAGTCAGCCAGGGCGGCGCGGTTCGGCGGCATCTGCCCGAGTAACCGATACGCTCCGATTACCGCGTAGGTCGGCGTGAGGTGCGAGCGCTGCTGATCGGCAAACGCGTAACCGCCATCCGGCCGCGCGTGGGCTTCGAGATACTTTAGCACCGACGCCTGCCCGTCCGCTGCCTGCGCCAAAGAGCGGGGCAGCGCCGCCACCGCCCCCACCGCCACGAGCGACTTAAGCAAGGACCGGCGCGAGAGAGTAGGGGAAACAAAGGCG
>JBIKOK010000327.1:0-6019 GCA_044358025.1 Opitutaceae bacterium | reverse complement strand
CCGCGTCCACGAATTCTCCCCCGCGCACAACATCACCGCCGACGATCCGCCCGCCCTCGTCTTCCTCGGCCGCAACGACAATCTCATCCCCGTCGCCACTGTGGAGCGTTTCACCGCCGCCATGAAATCGGCCGGCGTCCGCTGCGACACCCATTTCTACGACGCCCAGCCGCATGGCTTCTTCAACCAAGAGCCCTACAAGACCCGCACGTTGATCGAAGCCGACAAATTCCTCGCCTCCCTCGGCTGGCTCAACGGTCCGCCGACCCTCACCGATCCGACCCTCGCCGCCACCGCACCATGATCCGCCTTTTCCACCGCCTGCTGCCTGCCACTCTGCTCGCACTCGCCGCCGCCCTCGTGCCCGCCGCCCTCGCCGCCGCCACCGCCGCGCGCCCACCCAACATCATCTTCATCCTCGCCGACGATCTCGGCTACGGCGACCTCGGCAGCTACGGTCAAAAGCGCTTCGCCACCCCCCATCTCGACCGCCTCGCCGCCGAGGGCCTGCGCTTCACCCAACACTACGGCGGCGCCACCGTGTGCGCCCCGTCGCGCTCCGCGTTGCTCACCGGCTTGCACACCGGCCACACCCCCATCCGCGGCAACAAGGAGGTCCAGCCCGAGGGCCAGCACCCGCTGCCCGCCGACACCCGCACCGTCGCGAAACTCCTCCAGCGCGCGGGCTACGCCACCGGCGTCTTCGGCAAATGGGGCCTCGGTTTTCCCGGCTCCGAGGGCGCCCCGCAGCGCCAGGGTTTCGACCGTTTCTACGGTTTCAACTGCCAGCGCCTCGGCCACCACTATTATCCGGACCACCTCTGGGACGACGACACCAGGGTCCCGCTCGCCGGCAACGCCCACCGCCGCAACGGCGACTATGCCCCGTCGCTCATCCACCAAAAAACCCTCGGCTTCATCGAGGCCAACCGCGACCGCCCGTTCTTCTGCTTCGTCGCCTCCATCATCCCGCACGCCGAACTCGTCGCTCCGGAAAGTTACCTCGCCCGCCACCGCGGCAAATACGGCCCCGAGAAACCGTATCAGGGCGTCGATGACGGCCCGACCTTCCGCCAGGGTCCCTATGCGTCCCAGCCCCACCCGCACGCCGCCTACGCCGCCATGGTCAACCTCCTCGACGATCAGGTGGGCGAGATCGTCGCCACCGTCCGCCGGCTCGGTCTCGCCGAAAACACCCTCATCGTCTTCACCTCCGACAACGGCCCCTCCGTCGAAGGCGGCTCCGACCCCGCGTATTTCCACAGCAGCGGCGGCCTGCGCGGCGTGAAACGCGATCTCTACGAAGGCGGTATCCGCGTTCCCATGATCGCCCACTGGCCGGGTACCGTCGCCCGCGGCACCTCGGCGCACGTTTCCGCCTTCTGGGATTGGCTGCCCACCTTCGCCGACCTCGCCGGCCTGCCTGCGCCCACCGGCCTCGACGGCCTTTCGCTCGCCCCGACTCTGACCGGCCGCGGCCGCCAAACCCAGCACGACTATCTCTACTGGGAATTCCACGAAGGCGGAGGCCGCGTCGCCCTGCGCCAGGGCGATTGGAAAGTCGTGCGCTACGATGTCCTCAAAGCGCCCGATGGCCCGCTCGCGTTGTTCAATCTTGCCGCCGACCCGACCGAGACCACCGACCTCGCCGCCCGCCACCCCGACCGCGTGAAAGCCCTCGACACCCTCCTCCGCGGCGCGCGCACCGATTCGCCGGTCTTCCGCTTCGGCCAGACCGGCTACCTCCAAGCGCGCTGAGCGCCCCCTCACCGCGATCGCTCCCTTTCTCTGGGCGACGTTTTCTTCGCCCGCCGGGCTCCTTCGCGCGCCACCTTCCGCGCTCCCATCCGTCCTTCCTCGCCTCCCGCCCACCGCTCCCCACGTTCTCCCTCCGCATGTCCCGCCCCACCCGCCTCCGCCCTCTCGCCTCGCTCGCTCTCCTGCTCGCCGCCGCCGCTCTCCCGCTCGCGTCAACCGCCGCTGACTCCGTCCCGGCTGACCTGGTCCTCACGCGTTTCTCCGGCCCCGAGATCACGCCGTGCGTCGCGACCCTCTGTGTGTCCGCCCAGGGCGAGGTCTACGCCGGCGTCGATCTCAACGGCTCCCTCGGCAAGGGCCCCGGCAAGGGCCGCATCGTCAAACTCATCGACCGCGACCACGACGGCGTCGCCGACTCCCACACGCTCTTCGCCACCATCGACAACACCCGCGGCCTCCTCGCCGTCGGCACCCGCGTCTACGTGCTTCACACCGCCCACGGCCCCGACGGCAAAGCCACCGGCATGAACCTCGCCGTGCTCGATGACGCCGACCGCGACGGCGTCGCCGACGGTCCCGCCAAAATTCTCGTCTCGGGCATCTGTGTCGCCAAGGCCATCAACGACCGCGGCACCGACCACTCCACCAACGGCATCCGTATGGGCATCGATGGCTGGATCTACATCGCCGTCGGCGATTTTGGTTTCCACAACGCCACCGGCACCGACGGCGCGAAGGTCACCCTCCAGGGCGGCGGCGTCGCCCGCGTCCGCCCCGACGGCACCGAGCTCGAGCTCTTCGCCACCGGCACCCGCAACGACTACGACGTCGCGATCGATCCGTTCCTCAATCTCTTCTCGCGCGGCAACACCAACGACGGCGGCGGCTGGAACATCCGCTTCCTCCACCTCATCCAGTCCGCCGATTACGGATACCCGCGTCTCTTCAAAAATTTCTCCACGGAAATCCTCCCCGCCCTCGAAGACCTCGGCGGCGGCTCCGGCGTCGGCGCGTTCTTCCTCTCCGAGCCCACCTGGCCCGCGAAATACAACGACCAGCCCCTCATGGCCGACTGGGGTCGCAAAGCGATCTACCTTCACCGCCTCACGCCTGACGGCGCGTCCTTCACCCAAAAGGCCGAGGAGTTCGCCCAGATTTCGCAAATCACCGACCTCGACGTCGACCCTTCCGGCCAGATGTTCGTCAGCGCCTGGGACGGCGCCGGCTTCAAAGGCGACCCCGGCAAAGGCTACGTCTCGCGCATCACCCCGAAGGGCTGGACGCACCGCGCCCTCCCCAATCTCGCCACCGCGCCACTCGCCGACCTCGTCACCCTCCTCGCCTCGGCCAGCGCCACCACGCGCTTCTACGCGCAACAGGAAATCCTCGCCCGCCCCGCCGAGTCCGCCGCCGCGCAAACCGCCGTGCTCGCCCTCGCGAAATCCTCCAGCCAAACCCTCGCCGCGCGCGTCGCCGCGCTCCTGACCTACGCTCAGCTCGAGTCCTCCCCCGCCGCCATCCTCGCCCTCGGCGTCGACGAACCGCTCCGCGAATTCGCCCTCCGCGCCGCCACCGATCGCCTCCCGCGCCTGAAGAATTCGCCGCTCCCACTCGAACCCTTCACGAACACGCTGCGCACCGGCACCCCGCGCCAGCGCGCCGCCGCCGCCATCGCCCTCGGCCGCCTCGGCAACCCCGCCGCCGCCACCGCCCTCCTCGCCGAACCGTTCACCAAACCCGACGACGCCGGCGACGGCGACTTCACGCAAAAAGACACGCTCAAGGGCACGCGTGAAAGCCGCGTCACCCTGTCCACCCAACCCGGCAACGAACTCCGCCTGCATCTGGTCTCCACCACGGACGCCGCCCAGCCCGCGCGCCTCGCGATTTCCGACGCCTATTTCACCCTCGCTGATCGCACCCGCATCGCGCTCTCCACGCTGAAGCCCGCCTCCGGCCGCGCCACCGTCGAAGCCGCTCCCCCCGGCGCCGCCGCGCCCGCCCCGGACGCCGCCGCCGCGGACAAATCCGGCAAGAAAAACAAACGCCCGCCCTCCGGCCCCGCCGTGATCATCGAGGGCACACCCTACGTCACCTATCTCGTGCCGCCCGGCGCCGTGCAATTTGACGCCCGCGCCCGCACGCCGGCCAGCAGCGGCGCCGAAGTCTCCGTCGAGTTCTTCGTCTCCAGCGGCCCACCGCTGAAAAACCCCACGGCCTCCTTTGCCCCGCGCCACGCCACGCCGAACTCCGCCATCGTCGTGCCCCACCTCGCCGCCCACGCGCTCATGCGACTTGGCGCCGTCGACGCCTCGCTCGCCGCCATCGGCACGAAAAACGAAGACCTCGCCCTCTGGGCGTTGTCGTCTCTCCACGAACCCGCCGCCGTCGACGGCCTGCTCGCCAAACTCACGCCCGACATGGCGCCCGCCCTGCGCGCGAAACTTCTCACCACCCTCGCCCGCCTCTATCAGCAAGAGAAGCCCTTCGATGGCACGACGTGGTGGAGCACCCGCCCCGATACCCGCGGGCCCTACTACACGCCCATCACCTGGTCGGCCTCGCCCCGCATTGCCGCCGCCCTCGCCGCCGAGACCGCCCGCGCCACGCCCGCCCAACTCGATTTCCTCGCCCGCCTCAACGACTCCCACCGCCTCGGTCTCGCGAAGCTCGGCACGCGCAGCGTGGTCGCCCCCACCGAGAAAGCCCCGACCATCGACCTCGCGAAAATCGCCTCCCAAAAAGGCGCCGTCGCGACCACCGCCCTCGAAGACATCATCCTCGCCGTCGACAAACTGAAACCCAATCACGCCCGCGGCGAAGCCCTCTTCACCCAACAGGGCTGCGTCGCCTGCCACGCCTTGCAACCCGGCGGCGCTGTCCTCGGACCCTTCATGGGCCAGATCGGCTCCATCATGAATCCCGCGCAGATCGCCACCGCGATCCTCCGCCCGAGCGACACCATCTCCCAGGGTTTCCAAACCGTCCTGCTCACCCTGAAAGACGGCTCCTCGCGCATGGGCTTCGCCACCGAAACGACCTCGGAAAAAATCGTCCTCCGCGACATGGCCGGCGCCGTCTCCACCGTCCTCACCGCCGACGTGAAGGAGGACAAACACCTCCCCACGTCGATGATGCCCGAAGGTCTCGCCAACGCCCTCTCCCTCGACGAATTCGCCGCCCTCGTCCACTTCCTCGCGGCAAAGAAGTAGCCGTCCCGCCTGCCGCAAAGCGCCACCCTTGCTCGGAACGCCCCGCAAGGGACGATCCTCCGCGAATCCGCACCCTCGCCGCCGAGCGCGCCGCTCGCCCTCTCCGTCCCTTAGAAAACGATCGTCGGCAAACCTGCACCAGCAACGACCACCGCGGCCGGGACGCCTCTCCGCGCCGTCCGCCACGCCCACGTCCACCGGCGCTACCCTCCGCCTCGCCTGCCCCTAGACGCAGCCCCATCGATTTGGACCTGGTCCGATTTGAAAATAATTTCTGGGGCCGGTTTTCACCCGCAAACCCCCTCGACAGCCAACGCCCCACGGCCGATAAAAACCGGCTCCCCCTCCGGCCCAGCCCGAGGCGCCACCCCGAATGTCTTCCGCCGAACAGGCCCGCTGGTTTTCCGAGCACGTGCAGCCCCACGAGCCCGCCCTCCGCGCCTATCTCTCGCGCCGGTTTCCCTCCCTCCCCGACCACGACGACCTCGTGCAAGAGACCTACGTGCGCGTCCTGCGCGTCGAAGATCCCGCCCGTCTCGCCCACCCCAAGGCCTTTCTCTTCACGACGGCCCGCAACGCCGCCATCGATCTCTTCCGCCGCCGCCACGTCCATCCCCACGAATCCCTCTCCGACAATGAGGGGCTCATCGAACTCCCCCTCCTCGACACTCCGCCCACCGTCGCCGAAACGATGGAGCGCCGCCAGCGCCGCGAAGCCCTCACCGAAGCCCTCCGCTCCCTCCCGGAACGTTGCCGCGAGGTCATGCTCCTCCGTTACCTCGACGGCTGCTCCGGCAAGGAAATCTCCGAGCGCCTCAACATTTCCCTCGGCACCGTGAAAGGCCACCTGCTCAAAGGCGTCCGCGACTGCGCCCGCTATTTTGAAGCCCGCGGCCTCGTCGACGTTACACCCGAATCCGAGTACGCCCCATGAAAACGCCGGCTCCGCAAACCTCACCCTTAGGTAGGGACGGATCTCCGAGCCGTCCACCACGTCCACCGCATTGCTCCTCCACCTTCGCGCCCAAGCCGGACGGCTCGGAGAGCCG
>JBIKOK010000112.1:0-20145 GCA_044358025.1 Opitutaceae bacterium | reverse complement strand
CGGCAGGAAAGTGAGATGCGCCCACCGCCAAACCGAAACGCCCTCAAGGCTCGGAGCCCGGCTCACGGTTGCGGCCGCCGCCCTTCAAGCTGCTCAGGTAGGCCACCACATCGCGAATCTCCCGCGGCTGCAAAATCGTTCCCATCGGCGGCATGATCGAGACCGCCGGAGTCTGGTTCACGATGTCCGCCCGCGCCACCGTACGCATCGTGCCGTCGAGCTGCCGCACCGTGACCGCCGTCGGCGTTTCGCGGGCCAGCGTGCCGGTCACCGCCGAGGTGTCCTTGAGCGTAACACTCACGAGGCCGAAACCGACGGCAATCTTCGCCGCCGGATCAAGGAGCGATTCGAGCAGGTTGGCGCGGTCGTTCTGCGCACCGACGGTGCGCAAATTCGGTCCGACCTCGCTGCCCCCGGGCGTGATCGAATGGCAGGCGAGGCAGTTGGCGTTGAGATGGTTCGTCACGATCTCCTGCCCGGCGCTCACGCTGCCGCCCTCGAGGAGCTCCTTGCGCGCGGCCGCCACCGCCGAAACGGTGAACGCCTGCAACTTCGCCGCGAGCGCCGGATTCGCGGCACTGCGCGCCCGCAACGCCTCGATCACGTCGAGCTGCAGCGTCGGCGGACACCCGCCCTGGACGAGCAGGGCGGCCTGCTGCGCGAGCACCGCATCCGCGGCGGGATGGGCGGCAAGCGCGAGCTGGGCAAGCACGTGCTGCTTCTCCGGCAGGCTCCGGCTGGCCAACGTCGCAGGCGCATCCGCGGCGAGTTTTTCCGCCCGCTCCGGCAAAAGCAGTTCCAGCGCGGCCATGTGCAGCGCCGCCGGTGATCCGGCGGCGAGCGCGCGGTCGAGGGCCGCGGCGAACACCGGGTTTGCCCGGTGCTGGCTGGCGAGCAACCGCAGCGCCTGGGCACGCAGCGCACTCGACGCCTGCGCGTCGTCGGCGATCGCCGCGATTTGCCCGGCCCCGGCCCGCAGCGCCTGCGCGATCATGGTTTCGATCGCGAGCGTCTTGAGCGCGGGATCGGTCAGCGCCAACAGCGCCCCAAGCCGCGGCTCCAGCACGTCGCGCACGGGCGCCGGCTTGAATTGACGCGCGCGGCCATCGACTCGGTCGAGCGGATACGGCTCGTTCCACCCCCGCAGGCTCGCGAGCGCCTCCTGCCGCATCTCGGTCGGGCGCGTCGCGTCGACGGCAAACGCCACCAGCCGCCCCGCGGCCGCCGGCGTGCCGAGCCGGAGATTCGCGTTGAGCGCGCGGCGCACGATCACGTCGCTGCGCACCGCCGGCGTGTCGACCAGCGCCGCCAGCGCGGGCAACGCCCCGGGAATCGACGTGTCGTCGTGGATCGCGCGCGCCGCCTCCTCGACGACCGTGCCCTCCGCATCGCCCAAAAATTCCGCGACCTTCGCCGAGCCCTGGCGGCGCAGGGCCACCACGCTGATCAGCCGCAACGGCACCGACGCATGCTCCCGGTGCTTCGCCAGCTGGTCCGCCGTCGCGCACCCGGTCAGACCCACGACCGCCGCGTGGCGCATGACCGGATCCGTGCCTTCCTTTTCCGCGAACGCGACGAGCGCCTCGACCGCCGCCGGCACCGCCAGTTTCCCGAGCGCGATCGCCGCCTGGAGCCGCACGCGCGGCGCGCTGTCGGTCAGCAGCGGGATCAATTTTTCCGCCGCCGCTTTCGCCGCCTGCGGCGCATCGCCGAGAATCTTTGCCGTCTGCGCCCGCAGTTCCGGGTCCGCGTCGGCGAGCAGCGGCACCACCCCCGCGACCGCCGCCGCACTGCGCCGCAACAACTGGCCGTAGCCCCACACGCCATGGATGCGGGCGAGCTGGGACGCTTTCGCATCGGTGGCGACCGCGAGCAACACCGCTCCGCGCCCGCGCTGCGCGAGGGCGAGTTGCGCGCCATGCCGCACCCGCTGGTCGGCGTGACCAAGGCGCGCGACCAGTTCCGCGTCGGTGTTCTGCGCAAAGCCCGCCTTGAGCAACCGGTGGGTCTCCACGCGCTCGGGCCGCACCGCCGCACCGGCCACATCCAAGCGCCACACCGCCCCGAGTCCGTCGAGCGGATACCCGCCGATCCAATCCGCGAGAAACAGCGAACCGTCCGGGTGCCACGAAAAACCGATCCCCATGATGCCCGCGTTCAGCACGCGCGCATCGACCATCTTGAACGACGCCCCGGCCCGCTCCGCCCGAAACCCGCGCAGCTTGCCCGACGGAAACTCGTTCAACAAAAACATCCCGCGCTGCGCCGGACTGAGCGCCGTGCCCGGATCGCGCAGGAACCCCGCCGGTCCGTCCGAGTAGCTCGCCAACGCCGGCAACAGATAGGCCGCCTGCCCCGCAAAGTGCGGCTTCCACAGCCCCTCTCGCATCCACGGACTGTCGAGCCCCATGTATTGGTAATTGCAGCGCCAGCCAGTGTCACTGAGCTCGACGATCCGGATGAACCGCTCCCGCTCGCCCTTCATGTCCGCGTCGTTGTCCACCGCGAACAGATCGCCGTAGTCGTCGAACGCCGGCTCCTGCGGATTGCGCACGCCGCGCGCAAACACCTCAAATCCGCTCCCGTCCGGCTCGACGCGCATCACGGCCCCTTCATTGGGATAGGAAAATTTCCGGCCCTCGCGCGACGTCACATTCGCGCCCTTGTCGCCGATGCTCCAATAAATCCGCCCGTCGGGGCCCACGCTGAGCCCGTGCATATCGTGCCCCGCATACGCGAGGTGGACCCCAAATCCGTGCGCCACCACTTCGCGCACGTCCGCCACACCGTCGTCGTTCGTGTCTTTGAAGCGCCACAGATCCGGCGCGATCGTCGCGTAAACCCACCCGTCGTGATACATCACCCCCGCCGCGATCCCCGTGACCTCGGTGTTAAAACCCTCCGCGAACACCGTCATCTTGTCCGCCACCCCGTCGCCGTCCGTGTCGCGCAGCTGGTAGATGCGTTCCGAGTGAACCGTGAGATCCTTCCAGTCGATGGACCCGTCCTTGTTGTGGTCCGCCAGCCCCCCGCGCGGTTGGCGCAACTTGCCCGGCGCCAGCGCCTCCTTCAAAAACGCCGATTTCTCCTCAACGCTCGTGAGGCCCACGTCGTTCGGCACCCACATCCGGTGCTCGCGGATATCGAGATCCCCGACTTTGCGCCGCGTCGTCGCCGCCACGTAAACCCGCCCCTGCGGATCGACCGCCACCGCGACCGGATCGGGGACGTTGATCGCCCCGGACCACTTCGTGATCTGCAGTTCCTTGGTGACGTTTTCGGTCTGGGCCGCCAGACCGGCGCCCAAACAGGACAACCAGAGCAATACCGGGCAACGCAGACGGCGAGTGGTTTTCGGGGTGATCACGCGACGGAAGATTTGCATCCGCCCGCCAACGGCAAGCCGGGAGCGCGCTTCAGGGTTTCACCTCAACCCTTTGCTCGTTCCGTGCCGAATCCGCATCGCACCTCGCCCGACGAACGTCTTGGCTTCTCCTCCGGCACGCTGCCCCGTGCGGGACCCGACGCCACAATCAATCCCCACCCGCTCCCATGCCCCGCGCCTTCGTCGGCCGCCCCGTCGCCCTCCTCACGGGTCTCGTCGCCGCCCTCCTCCCCCCCGCCCTCTCCGCGTCCGCCGCGCCCCCGTTCACCAATCCCCTTGCCGAGGGCGCCGATCCCTGGGTCGTCCGCCACGGCGCGCACTACTACTGGTGCGCCTCCGACGGCAACCGCGGCATCGCCATCCACCGCAGCGACCGCCTCACCAGCCTCGGCGAAAAATTCCTCGTCTGGCGCGCCGCCGACACCGGCCCGCACTCCCGCGAAATCTGGGCCCCCGAACTCCACCACCTCGACGGCCGCTGGTATGTCTACGTCGGCGCCTCCAACGGGAAAAACAAAAACCACCGCACCATCGTCCTCGAATCCACGCATGACGACCCGCTCAGCCCCTTCCTTTTCAAAGCCGAACTCTACACCGGCGACCACCTCGCCACCCAGGCCGACAACCGCTGGGCCATCGATGCCACGATTCTCGAACACCGCGGCCAACGCTACGTCCTCTGGTCCGGCTGGCACGACGAGCGCGACGAGCAGTGGCTCTACATCGCCACCCTCGCGAATCCATGGACCGTCTCCAGCAACCGCGTCCGCCTCGCCGCCAACGCCGATTTCCTCTGGGAACGCGTCGACGAAACACCCACCGGCCGCGGCCTCGCCGAAGCCCCCCAAGTCCTCGCGCGCCACGGCCGCGTCTTCGTGACCTACTCGTGCAGCGGATCGTGGCAGCCCAGCTACAAACTCGGCCTCCTCACCCTCGCCCCCGACGGCGACCCGCTGAATCCCGCCGCCTGGACCAAATCGCCCGCACCCGTTTTCCAACGCACCGACCAAACCTTCGGCGTCGGCCACAACGGCTTCGTCACCTCGCCCGACGGCCGCGAAGACTGGCTCGTCTACCACGCCAAAGTCGCCCTCGCCCCCGGCTGGCAACGCACCCTCCGCCTCCAGCCCTTCACCTGGCGCGCCGACGGCACGCCCGACTTCGGCTCGCCGATCGCCGCCGGCACCGCCCTCGCCGCCCCCTCCGGCCAAGCCGACCTCACCCGCCCCGGCGGCACCTTTTCCGAAGACTTCCGCTCCGGCCTCGGCGCCTGGGATGTCTTCGCCCACCGGCACTACATTCGCTCCGCTCCCGGCGAACTCCGCCTCGGCCACCCCGAACGCAACCTCGTCAACGCCTTCCGCTCCGGCGAAAAAATCGTCCTCCGCGACCGCACATGGTCCGACGCCCGCTTCGCCGTCCGCCTCCGCGTCGCGCCCGGCGGCCAACCCGCCGGCCTCCTCTTCCGCGCCGCGTCCCCCGCCGTCGGCCACCACGCCCACCGCGCCTACTTCGCCGGTATCAGCACCAGCCCCACCCGCGTCGTCCTCACTTACAGCGACGGCTCCACCACCACCGAACTCGCCGCCGCCCCGCTCACCCTCGACCCGGCCACACCCCACACCCTCGGAGTCACCGCGCGCGGCCCGAACCTCACCGTGACCGTCGACGGTCAGCCCGCCCTCACCGCGACCGACGCCCGCCTCCCGTCCGGCCTCCTCGGCCTCCGCATCGACGACGGCTCCGCCCTCTTCGAATCCGTCACCGCCACCCCGCTCAGCCCGTAAAACCTGCCTCGCGCCACCCCGTTTGGCCCGCCACGCCCGGCGTTCACTGGGCACCTCGCCGGCGGCAGATCCCCCCGCAGCACCGCATCGCGGCGGCCATGCTTCATCTCGGGCGCAACCTCCCACTCCACAGGCCGGCGACCCGCAACCCTAACGCACCCGAAATCGGCCCCGGGTGATCGGCCGCACCGGGCCCGCTCGCCGTGATCAGCGATGCGGCGCCAGCCGCGCCGTTTGTCCCCACGCCACGGAGCAATTGCCAGAGCTTGGAGGCCGGGTTCATCGCCCGCGCACCGCAAAGCGGGCGGTCCCACGTCGGTCCGGTTTTTCTCTCGTCTCGCTCCACGCCCTTCTTCCGGCAATTCGCGGCCACGTCAGCTCAAACGCTTTCGTCACCGCGCCGCGATCGTTGGCCCCGACGTCGCCCGGGTGGGGGCATCCAGTTCGGAATTGGCCAACCCGGCCGACTCGCACCCGCCCCACCCCCGCCTCACCAGCACGTGCGTCCCGGGCCACCGGTCGTCGCCGGCCAACCCCGCCTTCATGCCCGCCGCGTGCCTTGCAAATCGCAGCCGCTTGATCACCGGCCTGGGCGTCCCCGGCAGAGTGGCCCCATCAAATCACCGGGGCCAACATGACGTCGGCCCCCTCACCTCCGGCGGCCTACGCCTGCGCCATCCGCCGGGTCTCACCCCGCACCGCTCACCCGTATGTTTCACACCCAACTTGACCAAATGCCTTTCACCAGGGTACGAAGCCCAGCCCACCAAGGCCACAGAGCGGACAAGGTGCTTGGCTCCGTGGCCTCGGTTCGGACCTCGGTGCGCTGCTCTGTGACAAAAGGATTTCTTCAGAAAAGTGTGATGGATGCGGGCTAAGACCGGCCGGGCGAAGGGACCGAGGGACGTGCGCCCCCATTCGCTGCGCGGGCGGTTCACGCCACGGCACGCCGTCACGATCCACCCCAGCCCACCGCCATCGCCCCGCCACCTTGCGGCGGCGAAGACGGGGGTGCATGGCGGTGGGGGTTGGGGTGTCGGTCACAGCACTGCTTCAGGATACTTGCCGGGCCATGAGACCTAGCTTTTCCGGTTCCAATTTTCCGCCCGCTCACCCGGGGAATTCCCCCCGGTTTCGCGGTGCGATCGCCGGAGAGACGCCCCGCCCGAAATTTGCCGGCTGATTCGCCGGCGAACCGACGCGATTGTCGGTCGCCAGGGTCTGGACCCACTTGGCGCCGGACCATGCAGCCGCCGCCAACGCGACCACCCGGCGAAGCGCGGAGACGAGTTTGCGGCGGGCGAAAAGCCGCGATCGCCCGCCGTCCTCGGCCTGGATATCCTCACCGCATCTGGCTGCCGGAGGACGGCGGCAAGCGAAGCGGCTCGCTCACAAACGGGCTCCCAAATTCGGCACAACCTTTCATGATCATCCCGAGCCCACCGATCACAATCAGCAGCAGCAGGCCGCCGAGCAGATAGCTGCCGATGTCGCGGTTGCGGTCCGAATTGAAGGGTCTGCGATGTGCCCTCTGCGGCCGCTGCACTCCCCCCATTTCTCCGCTCGATTCAGGGTCACCGACCTTGGCGGCGCAAACCGCCGAGCCCTCTTCGCTCCGCCTATCTTCCGTCAGCTGGCTCACTCGTTGCCTTTCGTTGCCAGCGTGTTTTCGCGACCGGCCTTGCTCCCCGCCGGAGCCGACCGCCCTGCGCCCGCATCGTCAGCCTGCGGTTTGATAAAGTGGAATCCACGGACGTCTTCGTGCCCCTCGGGGGCCACGCGGACGGCGATCAGGAGTCCTAACACCACAGAGAAATAACCGGCTACCACGAGCCAAAGGTATGACATCCCTTCAGCATACCGCTTGCCCCGACGCGCGGGAATCCGGTCTTCTCCCTGTTTGGCAGTGTAAAATCTGCACCCGGCGGCCAAAAACCTTTCACATTAAGAGCCGGCCGGATCCGGCCATTCCGTTCCCGCCGGGTGCGGTCGTCAAACCCCGGTCGCACCCACCAATCGGTCATCGGCCCGGCGGCGCACCCCGGTCGCGGCTCCGGCCCCCGCCGGCACGATCTGGTCCCACCGAGCGGAGACGGGCCGCCCCGCCATTTTTCTAAGTCCAAAATCACGGCACCTCGTCGCTCACCGTCGGCTGATCCACCGTCCAAATATTCCGCCTGCGATCGTCCGGCCCGACCGCCTCGGCCGGAGATGCGCTGGACCGCACCTTCGTCCGCCCCGCCGCCGTTGAGCCCTCCTGGCTCGGGCCGCTCACCACCTGCACCGCCAGCGTGAGGCGCACCGTCCCGCCCACCCCGCTCTGCATTCGTTCCACAGAGAAATCGTCGCCTCCCGAACGCGTCCGCATCGTGCGCCCTCCGGCAGGTTGTTCAAAACCGTTTCCTCGCTGGCCTTCAGCCTCTCGGCCTGCTCCACCTGATCGGACACGTCCCGACAGTTGCAGACGGCCCCCGCTCGGCCGGAGCGAGAGCGTCAGCGCCTCGTGAAGCACCCTGCCGGACCGGCGCGTGGCCCGCAACCGCCTCCCGCCTATCCCCTCCGTTTCGGTTCGGCGCATACGTTCCGGGCCATAGACCACCCGCCACGTGTCGCCGACCCAATCCTCGGCCCGGTCGTAGCCGCACAGCGCCAAAGGCTCCTTGGTGGAGAAACAGCCAACAGCCTGCCGTATCCGGAATGGCCGCGCCACCCTGGGTGCGCTCCACCGCAGCCGATCCATGTCCGCGTCCTCCGGGGAGCCTTCCCGCCGCCCCAGCTCGACCACCAAACCGGCGACCATCGACCGACCGCGGATCAGCTGCCCCGCCCCTACCAAGCGTCGCCGGCGGCGAGCAGCGGCTCCCGCGTCAGCCCAAAAACGGCTCGCACGGCCCGTCGAGGCGGAGAACTCGCCGCAACGTCTGCTCGAACGCCCTGACCATCGGCTCGTCCCCGCGCGCGAACTCACCCGGCGCCTGCCGCGCGCTCCACGCCCCCTCACCCGCCGGCTCAGCCGTCAACCCGCGATTTCCCCGCGCCGGGTTCTTCACGGCGCGGCTTCGCCGCGGTTCCGTCGGCCGCGCGTCCCCGTCTTCGCCGCCGGCACCTCGTCCGCCGCCGAAATCAGCCCCAACCGGCTCGCGGCGCCAAAAAAACCTCCGCGCTCGGTCAGACCCAGCCGGTGCATGATTCGCTTTCGCGCCTTGTAAACCGCCGACGCCGACAACCGTAACTCAACGGAAATTTCTTTCACCGTGTTGCGCAGCGCCAGCCGGCGCAAAATCAACAGATCCGATTGGCCGAGTTCCTTGCCCGCCGTCTGCTGCCGCACCACCGACCGCAACACGCCACTCACGCGCGAATTCAACGGAAATCCCCCGCCCGCCACCGTCCGCAACGCGTCAAAAAGCTCTTCCACTTCCGCACTCTTTTCCACCACCGCGCACGCCCCCAACGCAAACGCTGCCGCAATCGACTCATCCGACGCCATTCCGCTGTAGACAACCGTGCGCACTGCACTGCGTCGCTCCCGGAGTTGACCCAAGACTTCGAGCCCGCTGATCCCCGGCAGCATCAGATCCAGCAGCAGCACATCCACCTTCAGCCCCCCCAGCATCGCCAACGCCGTCTGCCCATCGCCGGCCGCGCCCACCACCACGAACTCGCCCGATTGATTCAACAACTCGGAAAGCACCTGCGCAAAAATCGGGTGGTCATCCACCACAAAGACCCGGAGCGGGGGCTTTCCCCCGTGTTGCGGTTCCTCCACGGGAGCGTTCGTTTTCATTAATGGGGGGAGCATCGGCTCCTGACGTTCCATTCGCCAGCTTAGTTTCGGTCATTATTCACCCTTCGAGCAAGTGGTCCTTGCGGCGCCTCGCCCGCCCGACCGCCCCGCCTCTGAGCCCCCGCCTCACCCCCGGCCTCCCGGCCCCCCGCCTCGCCGAAGACTCCGCCTTCTTCGACACCGTCACCGCGTCTCCGCTCAGGCCATGGCTGCGAGCGTGAGCGAGCAGATCGGCCGGGCCTGAATCCCTCCCTCTCGTTCTCGCCCTCCCGCCGTCTTCCCCCGTCCTACGACCCCACCTCGTAAACCTCCCCGAGCGCCACGCCCGTCGCACCCGCCACCCCCGCGACCTGCACCGTGTAACTCCCCGGCCGCAGATCAAGCAGCAGCACCGCATCGCGACGCCCCTCCTTCAACCCGAACGCTCCCACCGCCGCCATCGTCGTCCGCACTTGCGCCACGCTCGCCCCGATCACCGGCGCGCCTTGCTCGCCCCCATTGTCATTCCGCGCGACCTCCTCGCTCCCGCGCAACACCGTCATCACCGCATCCGCCAGCGTCCCCGCCCCGCCAAACTCCGCGAGCCCCGGCACCAGCGCGGCGAGCAACGCCCCGTCGCGCCCCACCGCCGCGCGCGTCGCCGGATTCACGAGCCGCCCGACGGCAACGGACCTCCGTCCGCCCCGACCACCCACGCCACGTCGCCACGTCGCCACCGAGCACCGCCACCCGGCTCTCCGGTTAAATCCCACGCTCCGGCCGGCGCTCCGGCAGAAGCCCCCCCCACCTGCGCCGCTCGACTCCTAACCCCGATTTCCCCCTTCAAATTAAAAATTTGCGGGGGAAATATCCGGTTTAGGTTTGAGGCGAACCGGCCCGGAGGGTGCCGGCAGTTGGTTGTCGCGGTCAGCCCGCTCCGCTGACCGGCGCGAACTCCGGTTTTGCACGGCGCATCCTCCCCCAACCCGCCGGACAGCTTCGGGACAGACCGATTACATTTCGGTCATCTGCGTCGGCCGTCCGCCACCCAAGGAGCGCGGACCCGTCCCAAAACTGCGGTTGACAGTCCCGCGCGCGCGCGCGCCTCCTCTCCTCCCGCACTGATTCCGCGCAACCTCCCCCGCGTCGTGGCGTCTCTCCGGCCTCGCCCCGCTCTTCCCGTCTCTCCGCTCTCAGCGCTTCGTCTTCCGCTCTCCGCCAAAATGAATCTCGTCCGCCTCGCCCTGCGCTCCCCGTGGTCCGTCCTCGTTCTCGTCGTCGCGGTCTGCCTCGGCGCCACGCTCGCCCTCCAACGCATGGCCCGCGACGCGTTTCCCCCGCTCGGCGTCCCCACCATCTACGTCGCGCAACCCTTCGGCGGCATGGACCCCGCGCAGATCGAGGGCTACATCACTTACTACTACGAATACCACTTCCTCTACATCACCGGTATCGAGCACGTGGAGTCGAAGTCCATTCAGGGCGCGTCCCTGATGAAGCTCCAGTTTCACCCCGGCACCGACATGGCCGCCGCCATGTCCGAGGTCGTCGCCTACGTGAACCGCTCCCGTTCGTTCATGCCGGCCGGCACCCCCGGCGCCTTCGTCACCCGCTTCGACGCCGGCAGCGTCCCCGTCGGCTACCTCGTCTTCTCCACCGACGACCCCAACGTCACCGTCGGCCAGATGCAGGACGCCGCCCTCAACCGTGTGCGCCCGCTCTTCGCCACCCTCCCCGGCGTCTCCGCCCCCCCGCCCTTCGGCGGCAGCGCCCGCACCATCGTCATCAACGCCAAACCCGACCGCCTCCGCGCGTATGGCCTTTCCCCGGACGATCTCGTGCAGGCCATGACCGCCGCCAACATTCTCAGCCCGTCGGGCAACATGAACCTCGGCGACAAATACCCGATCGTCCCCGTCAACGCCGTCCCCAAAAACATCCAGGACCTCGCCGCCGTCCCGCTCCGCGTCACCCCGCAGGGCGCCGTGTTCCTCCGCGACGTCGCCACCGTCGAGGACAGCGCCGACCTCGTCACCTCCTACGCCCTCGCGAACGGCCGCCGCACCGTCTACATCCCCGTCACCAAACGCGCCGATGCCTCCACGCTCTCCGTCGTGAACCTCGTGAAGTCCAACCTCGCGAAATTCCAGGCCGCCGTCCCCGACACCGTCAAAGTCAGCTACGAGTTCGACCAGTCCCCCGTCGTCAACCAGTCCATCGCCACCCTCACCAAGGAAGGCGCGCTCGGCGCCGTCCTCACCGGCCTCATGGTCCTCCTCTTCCTCCGCGATTGGCGCAGCGCGCTGATCGTCGTCGTCAACATCCCCATCGCCCTCCTTGCCGCGACCTTCGCCCTTTGGATCACCGGCCAGAGCCTCAACCTCATGACGCTCTCCGGCCTCGCGCTCGCCGTCGGCATCCTCGTCGACGAAGCCACGGTCGCCGTGGAAAACATCCACGCCCACCTCGCCCGCGGCACCCCGCTCGCCCGCGCCGCCCTCGAGGCCACCCGCGAAACCGCCCTCCCGCGCCTCCTCGCGATGTTGTGCGTCCTCGCCGTCTTCATTCCCGCCTTCTTTATGGTCGGCGCCGCCCAGGCCCTCTTCACCCCGCTCGCCCTCGCCGTCGGCTTCTCGATGATCGCGTCGTTCGTCCTCTCCAGCACGCTCGTCCCCGTCCTCAGCGTGTGGTTTCTCCGCCGCCACAAGGAAACCGCGCTCCACGCCGATCCCGCCTGGCTCGTCGGTCTCCAAAAACTCTACACCGCCCTCGTCCGCCCGTTCATCGCCGCCCGCTGGCTCGTGCTGCCGGTCTACCTCGCCGCCGCCTGCGCCATCGTCGCCCTCTTCGGCCCGCGCCTTGGACTCGAGATTTTTCCCCAGGTTGACTCCGGCCAGCTCGCCCTCCGCTTCCGCGGCGCCGCCGGCACCAAGGTCGAAAAAACCGAAGCCGTCGCGAAACAGGTCCTCGAGATCATCCACCGCGAGGCCGGCGCCGCCAACGTCGCCCTCACCATCGGCCTCGTCGGCGTCCACGCCTCCAACTACCCCGTCAACCTCATCTACCTCTTCAACACCGGCCCCGAGGAGGGCTGGCTCGCCGTGCAGCTCAAACCCGGCTCCGGCGTCAGGGTCGACGCCCTCAAGGAAAAACTCCGCGCCGCCTTCGCCGCCGAACTTCCCGACCTCCGCGTCTCCTTCGAACCGAGCGATCTCGTCTCGCGCGTCATGAGCTTCGGCTCGCCCACCCCCATCGAGGTCGCCGTCAGCGGCCCGTCGTTCCCTGCCAGCCGCGAGTTCGCCGAAAAAGTCGCCGCCAAACTCCGCACCCTCCCGAACCTCCGCGACGTCCACATCGCCCAGTCCCTCGATTTCCCCACCGTCGATGTCAACGTCGACCGCGAGCGCGCCGGCCTCCTCGGCGTGCGCACGAGCGACGTCACCCGCTCCCTGGTCGCCGCCACCACCTCCAGCCGTTTCACCACGGCCAACTACTGGGCCGATCCCGGCAGCGGCATCAGCATGAGCCTCCAGGTGCAAATCCCTCAGTCCCAAACCACCTCCCTCGAAGACCTCCGCAACGTCCCCATCTCCTCCTCCGCCCCCGGCGGCAAACCCGTCCTCCTGCGTAATGTCGCCAGCCTCACCCCCGGCACCGCCCCCGGCCAATACGAGCGCTACAACCTCGTCCGCGTCGTCAGCGTCACCGCCAATCTCCACGACACCGACCTCGGCACCGCCTCCCGCCAAATCGCCGCCGCCGTCGCC
This sequence comes from Opitutaceae bacterium, assembly GCA_044358025.1. Classification (GTDB taxonomy): domain Bacteria; phylum Verrucomicrobiota; class Verrucomicrobiia; order Opitutales; family Opitutaceae; genus GAS368. Next base: position 7,440 of record JBIKOK010000112.1, on the reverse strand, counting down.
GAACTCGGCGCACCGCCCGCCAAGGGCCGCGTCGATTACCGCGGCCAGGTCGGCCCCCTCAACGAACTCACCGAGGGCTTCCAGTCCGGCCTGCTCATCGCCATCGCCGTCATCTTCCTCCTCCTCACCGCCAATTTCCAATCCGTCCGCCTCGCCTTCGTCGTCATCGCCGCCGTCCCCGGTGTGCTCGCCGGCGTCGTCCTCGCCCTGAAGTTCACCGGCACCACCCTCAATCTCCAGTCCGCCATCGGCGCGATCATGGCCGTCGGCGTCGCCGTCGCCAACGCCATCCTCCTCGTCACCTTCGCCGACCGCGACCGCCGGCGCACCGCCAACCCCGTCGCCTCCGCCCTCGAAGGCGCCACCTCACGCCTCCGCCCCATCCTCATGACCACCTTCGCCATGGGCGCCGGCATGGCGCCCCTCGCCCTCGGTCTCGGCGAAGGCGGCGACCAGGTCGCCCCGCTCGGCCGCGCCGTCCTCGGCGGCCTCGCCCTCGGCACCCTCGCCACCCTCTTCATTCTCCCGCCCGTCTTCGCGATTTTCGCCGGCCGCAACACCGAGAGCCCGTCCCTCGACCCCGACGACGCCACCAGCCCCCTTCACGAAAAACCCACCCCATCTTTGCACCGCTAATCCACGCTAATTTCCGCTCATCCCAGCCTTGGCCTTCGCCGATCAGGCGAAGGCCTCCGCTCCGAAAAATGAGCGAAGATCAGCGGTTCACCCCTCTCCGAACTTTCTCCATGCGCCTCCCGATTCTCCTCCTCGCCTTCACGTCCACCGTCGCGCTCCACGCCGCCGCCACACCCACCGAGGTCAAATTCACCCGCCCCACCCGCGGCGACATCGTCCGCTACGTGACCGTTCCCGGCACGCTCAAGGCCAACCAACAGGCCACCCTCTACGCCAAAGTCGGCGGCTACCTCGCCAAGATCGCCGTCGACAAGGGCGACCCCGTCACCGCCGGCCAACTGCTCGCCGAACTCGAAGTGCCCGAACTCCTCGCCGACCTCGCCCGCACCCGCGCCGAGGCCAACGTCGCCGCCACCGAACTCTCCCGCCTCGAGGCCGCCGCCGCCAAATCCCCCGACCTCATCACCCCGCTCGCCCTCGACGCCGCCCGCGGCCGCGCCGAAATCGCCAAGGCCAACCAGTCCCGCGCCGAAACCCTCCTCGGCTTCGCCAAGGTCACCGCCCCCTTCGCCGGCATCGTCACCGCCCGCTTCGCCGACGTCGGCGCCTACATCCCCGCCGCCGCTGCCAGCAGCACGCCCGCCTCCGCCGCCCTCGTCACGATCGCCGATTTCCAAATCGTCCGCGCCACCGTCGCCCTGCCCGAACTCGAAGCCGCCAAGGTCAAGGTCGGCCAGCCCGTCCGCGTCTCCCTCGAGGGCGTCACCGGCAACGCCTTCGAAGCCAAAGTCTCCCGCCTCGCCTACGCCCTCGATGAAGCCACCCGCACCATGCTCGTCGAAGCCGATCTCCCCAACCCCGGCCTCGCCTTCCGCCCCGGCCAATACGCCACCATCAAAGTCGGCGTCGAAAAACACACCGACGCCCTCCTCATTCCCGTCGACGCCCTCGTGATGGAAAAAACCAATGCGTTCGCCTTCCTCGCCGCCGACGGCAAAGCGAAAAAAACCGCGATCAAGATCGGTTTCAACGACGGCGCCCGCGTCGAAGTCCTCTCCGGCCTCGAGCCCGCCGCCGCCGTCATCCTCGTCGGCAAACTCGCCCTCACCGACGCCCAACCCGTCAACGCCGTCGAAGCCAAATGATCCCCGCCCGCCCTTCCGCCCCCGTGGCACGGGTCTCCCGACCCGTGTTCTTTTTCACCGCGCTCCTCCTCTCACCTGCGGCGCTTTTCGCCGCCTCCCAACCCATCGATCTCGCGACCACGCTCCGCCTCGCCGGCGCCGACAACCTCTCCGTCAAGATCGCCCGGGAAAAACTCGCCGAAGCCCGCGCCGACGCCGACGTCGCCCGCGAACGTCTGTTCCCCTGGGTCACCGCCGGTCTCGGCTTCCGCCAGCACGAAAATAATCTCCAGACGGTCGAAGGCCGCATCATCGACGCCGACAAACGCAGTTTCTCCGCCGGCGTCGGCCTCAACGCCCAATGGGACCTCGGGGAAGTCTACTATCAAAAACTCGCCGCCCAGCAACGCGCCCGCGCCGAAGAAGCCGCCCTCACCACGCAGCGCCAGAACACCGTCACCGACGCCGCCCTCGCCTACTACGAACTCCTTCGCGCCACCGCGACCATCGGCATCGCGACCGAAGCCCTCGCCATCAGCGAACGCCACCACGCCCAACTCGTCGCCTCCGCCTCCGCCGGCGTCACCTTTGCCGGCGACGTCCAGCGCGTCGCCACCGCCCGCGCCCGCCACGAAACCGCCGTTCAGCAAGCCCGCGAACAGGCCCGCATCGCCGCCGCACGCCTCGCCGAACTCCTCAAACTCGACCCCACCGTCGACCTCACGCCCAATCCCGCCGAACTCATCCCCACCACCCTCGTCCCCACCGCAGCTTCACCTTCCGAACTTAACCGGGCGGCGAGCACCGGCCCCTCCGCGCCGGACCTCGCCGCCCTCGTCGCCCGCGCCCTTGCCGCCCGTCCCGAACTCACCCAGGCCGACGCCCGCCTCGCCGCCGTCCGCGCGCAGCATAACGGCGCCCGCACCGCCCCCCTCATTCCCGTCGTCAGCGCCCAGGCCACCAGCGGCGGCCTCGGCGGCGACACCGGTCTCCGCAGCTGGTCCCGCGGTTTCGATTCCTCCACCGACTACGGCGTCGGGCTCAGCTGGCGCATCGGCCCCGGCGGCCTCTTCGACCGCAGCCGCGTCCGCAGCAGCGAGGCCCGTCTCCGCCGCGGCGAACTCGAGCTCGAGCAAACCCGCGACGCCATCCGCCGCCAGGTTGTCGAGTTCCACGCCCGCGCCTCATCCCTCTCCGCGCAACTCGCCTCGCTCCGCGCCGCCCTCGACTCCGCGACCAAAACCGCCGAACTCTCGCGCGCACGCCGCGCGCAAGCCGTCAGCGGTGTCCTCGAAGACCTGATCGCCGAAGAAGAACTCACCCGCGCCCGGCGCGACTACGTCGCCGCCGTCGCCGCCTTCGACCAGGCGCAATACGCCCTCCTCCGCACCCTCGGCGGCGAGTTTCCCGCCCAATCCCCGTAACCGCACGCGTGCGCGTGCGGCCGTGAACTTATCGGATATTTTCCAGCGCCACCCGCATCAACTCGGCCCGCGACGTCTCCACGCCACGTTGAAATTCTGAATTCTTCCACGCCTCCGCGAGATAGACCATCGCGAGCCTTTTTCCGCCGACCAGATCGCTCGGGAAATGCACCCCGCCGATCACGCGCCCCCACGCCGCGCGCTCCGCCCGCGCCCCTATTTCCTCGCGCTGAAACGGAAACATATCCGCGAGCAGCGCGCCCCACACCCACGCCTGCATCGCGCTTCCGCTGGGATAGGATGTGCTCGCCGGCAGCGTCACACATGGCTGCAAACTCGGATCGACCGTGGTCGGTCGCGCCCGCAAAAACGGCGCCTTCGCCGCGCGATCTATCGCCTTCATATCCTCGCCCACCCGCGCAAAAAACTCCGCCAACCGCGGCAGCCGCTCCTGGGTGAACCAGGGCCCGAGCACCCCCCGATAGTTAAACACGTTGTCTCGCTCCACCAACTTCGCCCACGCCACCTGCTCCGGCGTCCGCCACGCCTGGGCCTGACGCACCGCCGCCAAATCGGCCTCCGCCGCGAGCGTCCCCACCGCCGGCGGCGGCGGCAACAACGCCCGGAAATCCCACGCCGCGACCGCCACAAACGGCTCCCCCGCCGGCACCGCCGGCGCCATGACGTTTTCCGCCATCGGCTGCGCGCCCACCGGGCACACCCCCTCCGCGCATACTGACACCATCCAGCAGATCATTACGCGGGGACTCATCTTTCCCACGATGGTGTGTCCTTCCTCCGCGCCAACGATTTTTTCCCAACCATCGCCCCCTCCGCAACCCGCGCTTGCCCTCTCCTCCACTCTCACTCTCCCTTTCCTCTCCCTTTCCCTTCCACTCCACCATGTCCTCCCTCCCGACCCAATTCGCCGGCGTCACCGTTGTGACCAAGGCCAACATCTACTTCGACGGCAACGTCGTCAGCCACACTGTCCTCTTTGCCGACGCCGCAAAGAAGACCCTCGGCCTCATTCGCCCCGGCTCCTATTATTTTGGCACCGGCGCCGCCGAGCGCATGGAGATCGTCGCCGGCGAATGCACCGTCACCCAAAAAGACAGCACGGAAACCAAGACCTACGGCGCCGGCACGGCCTTCGACGTCCCGGCCAACAGCGGCTTCACCATCGCCGTCAAGTCCGGCCTCTGCGAATACATCTGCTCGTTCCTCCCCTGAGCCCCTCTCGGAGTGGCGGTTTCCCACCGCCGCATTTCCCCCTCTCAGCACGGTCCACCCGACCGTGCTTTTTTCTGCCCGGAAACCCACCCCCAAACTTCCCTTGTCGCCCCACCACCCCGCGCCCAGCGTCCGCCGCATGCACTCGACGCCGCCCCCTTCCCGCCGCACTGCGCGCCTGCGCGCGCCGTTCTCCCTCACCGGTGCCCTGTCCCCGGTCACTTGTCTTCCGCTCCCCCTCACCTGTTTCCTGCTCTCCATCCTCTGCCTCCTCCCCTCGGCCCATTCCCTCCGCGCCGCCGAGCCGACGCCCTCCCCGCTCCCCGACGGCCTCTACGCCGAATTCACCACGCCCCGCGGCTCCACCACCGTCGAACTTTTCTACACGCGCGCGCCGCTCATGTGCGCAAACTTCACCGGCCTCGCCGAGGGCACGCTCGCTCCGAAAAACGGCCAACCGTTTTATACCGGCCTCACCTGGTATCGCGTCGTCCCCGGCTTCGTCCTCCAAAGCGGCAACCCCGGCCTCAAGGACACCGACGACGAAGCGAATCCCGTCACCCCGCACTTCCCCGACGAATTCGTCCCCGGCCTCCGCCACGACGCCGCCGGCATTCTCTCGATGGCCAACGCCGGCCCCGACACCAACAGCTGCGAATTCTTCCTCACCCTCGCCCCGACCCACCGCCTCAACTACCTCCACTCCGTCTTCGGCCGCACCGTCCGCGGTCTGGATACGCTCGCCCGGATCAAACAGGACGACCCCGTCTCGATCAAAATCCTCCGCGTCGGCCCCGCCGCCCGCGCTTTCAAAAACGATCCCGCCACCTTCGCCGCCCTCTCCGCCCGCGCGAAAAAATACGCCGACACCCCCGGCGCCACCCCGCTCCCGACCGCGACGTCCCACTTCGCCGACCCCGACAACCTTCTCCCCTCCGAACCTCCCCGCGCGAAAAACTTCAATTACAAGCTCGCCAACGTCGAGCGGTCCACCGGCCTCCGGATCGCCGCCCGCGTCTTCGCAAAATCCCCCACCGCCGCCGAAGACCACGCTCCCGGCGCCTTCATGAAAGCCCTCGCCACCCAACTCGGCGTCACCACCGGCGGGGCCGTCGCCGCCTATTTCGCCGACGATCACGACTGGCGCATCTGGCTCGTCGGCGACTCCACCACCGCCTTCTTCGGCCGCGTCGCCACCCCCGCCGAGCTCGGCGACGGCGCCGCGTTTCACGACGTGAAGGAAGCCTTCGTGAAAGCCGCCCAAGCCGAGGGCGATGCCGCCTACGAACTCCAAAAGAAAAACGCCCCCGCCGACAAACCGCCCGCCCCCGGCCAGCGCATCAAACTCCAGACCGACGCCATCCTCGACGGCCTCATCCGCCAACTCGACCCGAAACACTGATTTTATAGCCATCCCCGATTTCCAGACTTTGATGCTGCCGCTCCTTCGTTCCTACGCTGACGGCGAGGTTCACTCGATCAACGATGTCGTCGAATCTCTGGCGGGGGAGTTCAAACTCACCGAAGAAGAACTCCGACATCTTTTGCCCAGCGGTCGGCAAGCCACGTTCCGCAACCGGGTCGCGTGGGCGCGCACCTATCTGTCGAAAGCCGGACTTCTTTCCTCCCCAAGACGCGCCCACTTTAGGATCACGTCAGACGGCCAATCTGTTCTCGCCGCAAAACCCGCCCGAATCGATATCGGCTACCTCAATACTTTTCCGGAGTTTGTGAAATTCCGGACCTCCCGACATGAAGGCACGCCCTCGGCGACAGCCGCTGCTCCAACTGAGCAAAGCGAGAATCCCGAAGAATAAATCGAGTCGATCCACGCCCAGCTCAAGCGAGACTTGGCGGCTGAACTCCTCACGCGCATTGCCGCCTCCCCGCCCGACTTCTTCGAGCGCCTGGTCGTCGAACTCCTCCTGAGGATGGGCTACGGCGGCTCACGCCAAGACGCCGGCCGCGCGATCGGTCGCAGCGGTGATGGCGGCATCGACGGCATCATCAACGAAGACCGCCTCGGCCTTGATAGCATCTACCTCCAAGCCAAACGCTGGGAAAATCCCGTCGGGCGCCCCGAGATCCAAAAATTCGCTGGCGCCCTCGCCGAACACCGCGCCAAGAAAGGCGTTTTTATCACGACGTCCTCCTTCACCCAGGAAGCTCTCGCCTCCGCCACGAAACACGATGCCCGCATCGTGCTCATCGACGGCGAAAAACTCGCCACCCTCATGATCGACCAGGGCCTCGGCGTCACCCTCGCCGCCAGCTACGAAGTGAAGCGCATCGACTCCGACTACTTCGCCGAAGAGTAAGCTCCGACCCAAAATCCCGTTTGTCTTCCACCCTCGCTCCGCTCACGTCTTCTCTATGCCCACCGTCGCCGAGATCCAGGCCGCCGCCCGCAAACTCCCGGTCAAACACCGCACCGATTTGCTGGAAGACTTTGCCCAAGACCCCGCGATTCAAAAGGAACAGCTCGCCCGCTTGCGTGCAGCCGTCGAGGAGGGCATGCGCGATCACGCCGAGGGCCGCTACATAGAAATCAACACTGCGGCCGAACACCGCGCATTTTTTGACGACATCAAGCGCCGCGGACGCGCCCGGTTGAGCGCCAAGTTAAAAAAGAGCGCCTGAGTCATGGCTCAACTGCGTTATTCGGAGCTTAGCCGCACTGACCTCGAACTCATCTGGGAAACGATCGCCGCCGATAGTCCCCGCTCCGCCGCTGCGGTCCTCGAACGAATCCACGAGAAGATTGAGTCCCTGCGGACGCAGCCACTGTTCGGCCATCGTCATCGCTTTTTGCCCCATCCAGTCCGCTGCCTGAACTGCGACGGCTAGCTGATCCTCCATCGCTACTCCGCCCATCTCGTGAAGATCGACCGCATCATTCATCACTCACGCGACCTGTCCGAACTCCACCTCTCCCCATGACCACTCGCTCTCGCACCCGCCGCCATCTGACCGCCGCCCTTTTCTTAGCCGCCCTCACCCTCGCACCCGTCGTCGCTTCCGCC
>JBIKOK010000389.1:0-3724 GCA_044358025.1 Opitutaceae bacterium | reverse complement strand
ACCAACCCGCCGATCATCATGACCACGAACTGCAGAAAATCCGTCCACGCGACAGACTTTAGTCCGCCGTAGATCGTGTAACTCCCGGCCAGCACCGCGAGCGCTACGATCGTGACGGTTTCGTTGAGGTCGAACATGCCCCGCATCGCCTTTGCGCCGGCTAGCATGACGACGGCCATTTGCGCGACGATCCATAGCACGAGACAACAGACGGCGAAGAAGGTGCGGCAGTGGGAATTGTAACGGCGCTCCAGAAATTCCGGCATCGTGTAGAGCCCGCCGCGGATGTAAAAGGGCAGGAAGATCCAGATGAGCGCGGAGAACGTCACGACGTTGCCCCACTCCCATTGCGCCACCACAAAGCCCGCCACGTAGGCCACGCCCACCATACCGATGAAGTGTTCCGTGCTGATGTTGGCCGCAATAATCGAACCGCCGATCGCATACCACGGTAGTCCTTCGCCCGCGAGAAAGTAGGCCTTCGGGTCAGACGTGTTGCGCCGGCCAACCCACAGTCCGAGGACAACCGTGGCCAACAGGTAGAGCCCGAAGAGGACGAAGTTGAGCGAGTTCATTGCTTAGCGGTGCGGTGGCGCTCAAGACTCCGTGCACACATGAAGAAGAAATGCCGCGGCGCGGAGAATTCGGGCAGTGCTTCGTTTCATGAAGATGGCGTGTGGCAGATCGCGGAACATCGGCCCGCTTCAAGATCCAGTTGGGGTGCGAGGGAATTTTCGCCGAGCAGGAGCTCAGCCGATCTGAGGAATCTTCAGCGACTCGCCGCCTTTGAGCGCGGATTGGTGCGCGATGATGCCGGGCACGGTGTAGGCGAGCGCCTCGCGAATATCCACGACTGGCCGCCGGCCGTGGGTCATCGCGTCGACAAACTCGTGGGTGATGAAGGTGTGCGAGCCTTCGTGGCCGCTCGTGTGGCGCAGCGGTTCTGGCAACATATCCGTCTTCCACCACTCCGTGCGCTCGAGCGGCGTCTTGATTGCTTTGCCGTGGGCGAAGCCGGCATCGTCCCTCCCCGTTTGCTCCGAAGCCGTCCACTTGTCACCGGCGGCAGTGATGGTCATCTTAGTGCCGAACCACGAGGCAGACTCCGTGGTCCAAACGGGCGCCTCCCACCACACGCGCATGCGAAAGGGCGTGCCCTTGTTGGTGCGGAAGTGCGCGGTGCCGTTCCAAAACGGATTATTGTAGGCGTTCTTCTTGAGGATGGGGTGGTCGTCGCCCCAGCCGTTGCAGGTCACCTCGACGAGCCGCTCGCCCGTGAGGCTGATCAAATGGGCCGTGCAATGCGTGGGATAAAACATCGGCGGTATGCCGTAGCGCCAGGTGGGATTTTCCGCCGTGCCGAACAAGTCGCCGCCCTTGAGCCCGGGATGAAAATAGTCCGACTCGCAGCAGTGAATCTGGCCGAGGGCACCCTCCTGATAGAGCTTGCGCACGGAGATCGTCCGCTGCTGCCAGTAGGATGTCTCGGCCAGCATGTAGGTGAGTCCGGTCTGCTTCACCTTCTCGAACAAGCGGTGGGCTTGATCGAGACCCTCCGAGACGGAATGCGCGAGGACCGCCGGCACGGCCGAAACCACATGTTTGCCGTGGGCCATCGCCACCACGGCGTGATCAAAATGCTTCGGGCCATCGGTGAACACCGCGATCGCGTCGAGGTTTGGATCCTTCACCATCTCCTCGAGCGACGGATACGACTTCGCGCACCGGTAGGTCTTCATGAGGTGCTCGCGGCGGTCGGCGTGGAGATCGGTGACCGCTCCGACGATGCAACCCGGATGCTCGTGCCACTGGAACATCGCGCCGAAGCGCCCGCCGGCGATGCCGATGCGCAGCTTGCGTCCGGCGGTGGATGCTGCGGCCCAGCTTGGGATGCTCAGTAGAGCGCCGGCTGCCGCCAGACTCCCTTTGATAAAACCTCGTCTCGGCAGGGCGTCGTTATTGCGCATGGCATCGGGCGGCAGAAATTCGCGGGATGGAGAAGGTGGGGGCGGGGCTTTCAACGCGCTCAAGTGTATACGCGGCCGTAGCGGTTGGGAATGGACTTCGCCGCCCCAAAGCATGCACTTTTCCGTCCATGACCTATCTCCCTTATCATCACGACTGGAAACTCGCCTTTGAAGGAGACGCCGGCCTGCGGGTGCATTGGTTTGGTCGCTACGCGGGGTTCCCGGAGTGGAAAGTGGACGGTGCACGGCTCGCGGCGGATATGATCTCATTTTTCTTTGTCGAACGGGAGCGCTGCTGGGCGATCGTCAACGGGACCCGTCACGAGTTGAAAGCCGGCGATCTGCTCGTGGCCCGCGGCTCCGATGAGTCCGAATTCGGCCACGACCCTCGCCGTCCCCATGTCAGCCTGAGCGTATCCGTGGCCCTCAAGCGTGGCGGAGTGGCAAACGAGCTCCTTCATCGCGACTTCAAGCGACGTTACTCGTTGGCGGACCCTGTGCAGTATGTCACGGAGTTCGAAAAAGTCCTGACCTCTTTTGGCCAAGAGGGCACCTTCCGCGACTTGGCGATTGGCGGAGCGATCATGCAATGGCTGGCGTATTTGTTGGAGACCCTCTGCCCACCGATGGCCCGCACTAATCTGGAGGTCCGCAACGTCGTCGACCGGGTGCTCGCCGCCGAGGCTTGGGCGACCTCGCGCTTGAATGAAACGATCACCATCGACGCCTGGTCCCGGATGGTCGGCATGAACGCCGACCATTTTGGCCGAATGTTCAAACGGGACACCGGTAAGCGCCCGATGGAGTGGTTGAACGAACGTCGCTTGCAGATGGCCGCACAATTGCTCGGCAACACCCGAAATACCGTGACGGAAGTGGCGGAGTCTTGCGGGTTCGCCAGCCCGTTCTATCTGTCGCGCATGTTCAAGCGGCATTTCGGTCTCTCGCCCCAACACTACCGGAGGGCCCGACCGTAGTCGTTGCTCGATGCGCATGCTGCCTCCGCAGTGAATAAAACTGCGAGCCAACCATAGCGCGGCGCGCGCCATAGGCCAAATCGCGCGGCTCATTGGGGGGGGATCGTCACTGGGCAGCTTATCGGCTACGAGCCCTCCTCAAAACGCGGAGCCAACCTCGCCTCCGTCCGCTGCCCCCCCCAATGCCTGGTCCGCCTCGTAGCACTGGGCCTTGTTAACCTCGCAGAAACCCACGGCCTCTTTCATGGGTCGCCCACTTCTTCAGCAGGAGCGCTCTCGGCATGGCGAAGCACTAAAATCCCCAAGGTTGATCCCCCTCGGCGCGGGCAGAAATCCCAACGGATCAGCAACGGATCACGCTGGGTTCCTTTTTTGCCGCTGAAAAATCAGCGGCCTGATCCCGCTCGGCATTCCACCTCGACCCCAAACCCCACAGCCCGACCCCGTTTTCCTGACTCTGTGGGCCGTAAACAGCATGGCCACCAGCCCCACAATATAGACCAGCGGCACCATTCCCTGGCTCTGGTTATACACAAACCCAAAACTCGCCAGCGGTGCGGTCGGCACGATAAGCAACAGGCCGTAGACCAGCAGGTCGGAAAGGCTGAGCGATCGGCGCAGCTCCTGACGATATCCGAACGCCTCGACTCTGGCGACTTCAGCCATTGGGTCTGCAGTCATTTTGCTACTGATAGGAAACTGGATTTTCAGGGGGATGGGTTTTTGCAGATGTCTGATTGGTAGCCTTTAAGGCAACGAGGGCGAACAGTAGAATGAATA
>JBIKOK010000324.1:0-6195 GCA_044358025.1 Opitutaceae bacterium | reverse complement strand
CGCAACGCGGGGGGCCATCGTGCGGCCTCAGGCGGGGTGGGCCCGTGTCAACCGCCGGACAGGCGCATCTCACTTTCCGGCAAACACCGCCCGAGGTGGGCCGGCCGCTCCGCGGGCGGCGGATCGCAGGTCGTGGCGGGACTCGTTGAGCCGCGCGCGGAGCGCACGGCCCACCCCGGGGAAACTGAGCGCGGCAAGGAACTGCGATGCGCTCCCGCCGGACAAGGGCTTCCGCGCGGGTGGGAAAAAAGGCCCGGGTGTAAAACACCCGGGTCCGAAAACCAAACAGACCTCAGCCGGCAATTTCGTGCGGCCTCAGGCGGGGTGGGCCCGTGTCAACCGCCGGACAGGCGCATCTCACTTTCCGGCAAACACCGCCCGAGGTGGGCCGGCCGCTCCGCGGGCGGCGGATCGTAGGTCGTGGCGGGGCTCGTTGAGCCGCGCGCGGAGCGCACGGCCCTCCCCGGGGAAACTGAGCGCGGCAAGGAACTGCGATGCGCTCCCGCCGGACAAGGGCTTCCGCGCGGGTGGGAAAAAAAAGGCCCGGGTGTCAAACACCCGGGTCCGAAAACCAAACAGACCTCAGTCGGCAATTTCGCGCGGCCTCAGGCGGGGTGGGCACCTGTCAACCGCCGGACAGGCGCATCGCACTTTCCGGCAAACACCGCCCGAGGTGGGCCGGCCGCTCCGCGGGCGGCGGATCGCAGGTCGTGGCGGGACTCGTTGAGCCGCGCGCGGAGCGCACGGCCCACCCCGGGGAAACTGAGCGCGGCAAGGAACTGCGATGCGCTCCCGCCGGACAAGGGCTGCCGCGCGGGTGGGGAAAAAAAAGGGCCCGGGTGTCAAACACCCGGGCCCGGAAGGAAACGCGAAACGTCGCTGCCGATTACGGCAGTTCGTAGATCTCGATGATCGCGATGCCGGCGGTGCCGTTGGCGCCGACGACTTGGGCGGAGTAGTTGCCGGGCGCGAGGCTGACGATCATCGCGGCATCGGCACTGGCGGCGCCGAGGGCGAAGGCCCCGACCTGCGCAGAGGCGGCAGCGATGGCCACCGCGTCGGACGACGTGCTCCAGCCGGAGTTCGAGGCGACGGTGACGTTGTCCTTGATCACACTGAGCTGCGGCTGGGCCAAGGCGCCGGGGACGCCGAGGGCGGTGAGGGTCGGACCGACGCCGCGGATGAGGACGCGTTTCGGCACGGTGCCGGAGACGACGATACCCGCGATGAGAGTGCTGTCACCGGTGCCGGTGCTGGCGCGCGTGGAGATGTTGAACAACTTCTGGCCGGCGGCGGGAGCGGAGAGGTCATAGACCTCGGCCAGCGCGACGCCGGGGGTGTTGTTGACGCTGCTGATCACGGCCGTGTAGGCGCCGGGGGCGAGCGTGGTCAAGATCACCGAATCGGCGGCGTTGGCGCCGAGGGCGAATGCACCGGCCTGCAGGGTGGCGGCCGTAATGCCCGAGGTGTTACCGGCGGTCGTCCAGCCGATGTTGGTGGCGATCGGCGTGTTGTTGCCGGACCGGAAGAGCTCGAGCTTCGGCTGGGTGAGCGCCGTCGCGACGCCGAGGGAACCGAGGGTCGGCCCGATCGCGCGGATCAGGACGGGTTTCGACTCCTGACCCGAAATCACAAAGCCGGCGATCGTAACCGAATCACCGGTGCCGACGCGGGCGCGGGTCGAGATGTTGGCGAGGCGCTGCGCGGCCAGCACGGACTCGCTGGCGCCCGAGAACGCGGTCGTCGTGGTCCCGGCGGTCACCGAAACGCTCAGCGCGCCGGTGTCCGGAGTCACGGTCGCAACGATCGATTGGCGGGCCGTCGAGAGGGTGACGCGGTTGTTGCTGTCGACCGTGCCTTGGCCGCCGTCGGACGTGGTCGAGGTCTGGACGAGCACGAAGGCCTGACCGGCGGCGCTGACAATGGCGAGGGCGGTCGAGGACGTGTTGGCGGCCCCGGCCTGGTAGAAGCCGGTGATGGCCGCCGTCGAACCGCTGTCCGAGGCCTTGGTGCCGGTGATGCCGGGGTTGCCGGCGGCGCCGATAGCGGAGCCGAGCACCGCCCCATTGTTGATCGTGGCGCTGATCGCGACCGTGCCTTGGAGGAAGCTGAAGGCGCCCGTGTCGCTGACGGTGAATTCGGTGCCGCGGATGCCGGTCGCGGAGCCCGGCAGATAGCCGAGGAACACGCCCGAATTGTCGCCGCGCACGAAGAGGGCAAAGTTGCCAGCGGCGCCACCGATACCGAACCCACCGAAGTAGGTGCCGGCGTAGCTGCGACGGATGACGGTGACGGCCGCGTTGCTCGAGGTGGCGGTGCCGGCGGAGTTGGTCACCACGACGTCGTAGTTGGTGGAGTCACCCAACTGGAGATTGCCGAGCGTGAGGGTCGGGAGCGTCGCACCCGCGATGGCCACGCCGCCCTTGCGCCATTGATAGGAAGGCGCGGGAGCCGCGCTGACGCCGACCGAGAGAACGGTCGAGGAACCGACCACCAACGTGCGGGGCGCGGGCGAAGCCGTGATCACCGGCGCGCTGGCGGCGGTGACGACCGAAAGCTGGGCGAGCGAGCTGGCGCTGCCACCGATGCCGTTGGTCACGAGCACATCGTAGTTCGCGGCATTCACGGCCTGGATGTTGCTGAGCGTGAACGTCGGGGCGGTTGCGCCGGCGATGGTCAGGCCGTTGGCGCGCCACTGGTAGGAGGGCGCCGGCGTGCCGGTCGCGGCGACCGAGAAGGTCACGGTGCTACCGATCAGTGCGGTCTGCGAGCGGGGCTGCGCCGAGATGACCGGCGCGGAGTTGACCGACAAGACACCGGCCGCGGAGGTCACGGTGCCGGCGGCATTCGTGATGGAGACCGTGTAGGCGCCGGCGCTGACGGGCTGGACGCCGACGATCGTCAGGGTGGCGGTGGTGGCGCCGTCGAGGGCCACGCCGTCTTTGTTCCATTGGTAAGCCAGCGGAGCCGTGCCGGTCGCCACCACGGTAAACGTGGCCGTCTGGCCGCGATTCAGCGCGCCGCCCACGGGTTGCGTGGTGATCACCGGGGCGACGATCGCCGGATCGACGGTGAGGACAAAGGTCTGGTTCACCACGACCCCGTTGTTGGCGGTGAGCGTGAGGGTGATGGGCGAGCCCGCGGTGTCCGGTGCGGTACCGCTGAGGACGCCGGACGTGGCGTTGAGCGAGAGCCACGCGGGCTGGCCGGTCAGGCTGAACGTGGGAGCGGGATTGCCGCTGGCGGTGACCGTGAAGGCCCCAAGCTCAGTCGCTTTGAACGCCGCGCTGGAGAGGCTCGTGAAGATCGGGGCGGCGATCACCGTGCTCAGTGTGGCCGCGCTCGAGGTCGCGTCGGGGCTGATGAAGTTGCTCACCACGACGCGGAACTGGTCGTTGTTCAACGTGGCGGTGATGGCCGAGATCGACAGGGTCGCGGTCGTCACGCCGCCGTAGGTGGCGTCGTTGGCGAGGTTCACGAAGCCCGTGGAGCCGTCGGCCGGCTGGCGCTGCCATTGGTAAACGCTGGGCGTGGGCGCACCGGTCGCGGCCACGGTAAAGGACGTGCTGCCACCGGGGGCGACGGCGACGCTGACCGGCTGGGTCACGATGGTCGGAGCCGTGACCGCACCGCTGCGGCGGATCGTGCGATTCTGCGAATCGGCGACGTAAACGTTGCCGGTGCTGTCGACCGCAATGCCGTTGGGCTGGTTGAACCGCGCGGCGCTGCCGGTGCCGTCCGCCGTGCCGACCGAGCCGGCGAGGCCGGCGAGCGTGCCGACGTCACCCGCCGTCGTGATGCGGCGAATGGTGTGGCTGAAAGAGTCGGCGACATAGACGACGCCGGTGCTGTCGACCGCGACGCCGTTGGGCTGGTTGAAGCGGGCCACGGTGAGCGCGGCGCCGTCGGCGGTGCCGAACGAGCCGGCGGTGCCGGCGTAGGTCGTGACCACGCCACCCTGGTTGATCTTGCGGATCGTGCCGTTGTTGGAGTCGGCGACATAGACGAACGTCTGCGCGTCAACCGCGATGCCGGTCGGATACGCGAAGCGGGCACTCGTACCGGTGCCGTCGGCGGTACCGCGAACGCCCACCGCGCCGGCCATGGTCGAAACGGTGCCGTTCTGCGCGACCCGGCGGATCGCATGATTGAAGGTGTCGGCGACGTAGATGGTGCCAAAGGCGTCGATGACGAGCCCGAAGGGATACGCAAAGCGGGCCGCGCTGCCGAGACCGTCGGTCGAACCGACGCTGCCGGGGGTGCCCGCGAGGGTGAGGACGTTGCCGCTCGGCGAAATGCCGCGGATAGTATGGTTGTTCGTATCGGCCACGTAGACGTTGCCCGATCCGTCGACCGCCACGCCCTGGGGCCCGTTGAAGCGGGCCGCGCTGCCGGCGCCATCGGTGTTGCCCGCGGCACCCGCCACGCCGGCGAACGTCGTCACGACGCCCGCGGAGGTGATTTTACGGATGACGTGCGCAGAGGGATCGGCGACGTAGAAGTTACCCAGCATGTCGACGGCGATCGAATAGGGATTGGAGAACTGGGCCGCGGTGCCGGTGCCGTCGAGCGTGGCGCCCACCCCCGCCGTGCCGGCGAACGTCGTGATAATCGTGCCGACGTTAACGGTGAGAGTGGCAATATTGCTCGTCGCCGTCGCCGGCGCACTGTTCACCGTATTGCTCGCCACGCATTGATATTGGTTGCCGTTGATCCCGGTGCTGGCCGCGGAAATCGAGAGGGTGGCCGTCGTGGCGCCGCTGTAGACTCCGCCGTCGGTGATGTTGGTGAAACCGCCGCCGGAAGACGGCTGCGTCTGCCACTGATACGTTGGCATCGGCGAGCCCGCCGCCACGACGGTGAACGTCGCCGGCTGGCCGATCGAAACCGAAACGTTGGCCGGTTGGGTCGTGAACGCGGGGAACGCGCCCGTCGGCGTCACCGACAGCGTGAAGGTTTGGTCGGAGACGGGATTGACGCCGTTGCTCGCCCGGATCGTGAAACTGAAGGGCGAGCCGGTGTCATTCGTCGGCGTGCCGGTCAGGGCACCGGTCGTGGAGTTCAGGGACGCCCACGGCGGGAAGGTGCCGGCCGTGACGCTGAACGTGGGGGCCGGCGAACCGGTCGCCTGGAAGGAGAAATTGCCGGCCTGATTGACGGCGAAAATCGTCGAGTTGAGGCTGGTCATCGTCGGAGCCTGCTGGACCGTCAGGGTGACGGCGGCCGAGGTGGTCGGCGAGCCGACGCCGTTGCTGACGACGACTTGGAACTGGTCGAGATTCATGCCCAGCGTCGCATTGAAGATCGTGAGCGTGGGGCCGGTCGAGCCTTGGTACACGCCGGCGAAGTCCGACATCTGGATAAACCCGCCGGTGCCGCCGGCCGAGCGATACCACTGGTAGGTGAAAGTGGCCGGTGTGCCGCTGGCGACCACCGAAATCTGAGCCGTGCCGTTGAGCGCGACGCCGGTGTTGGCCGGCTGGGTGCTGATCGCGGCGCCGTTTTGCACCGTGAGTACGAAGGCCTGCGTGGCCGCGGGAGCGACGGCGTTGGCCGCCGTCAGCGTAAAGCTGAAGGGCGAGCCGGTGTTGTTGGTGGGCGTGCCGCTGATCACACCGGTGGTGGAATTGAGCGAGGCCCACGGCGGGAAGGTGCCGGCCGTCACGCTGAAGGTCGGCGCCGGCGAACCGGTCGCCACCACCGTGAAGGAGCCGGCGGTGTTCACCGAGAAATTGGCGCTCGCCACACTCGTGATGGCCGGGGCCTGCTGCACGGTGAGCGTGGCCGGGGTCGTGGACACCACGGCGCCACCCACGCCGTTGGACACGGAAGCGCGGAACTGGTCGCCGTTCATCGCCACCGTGACATTGGAGACGGTGAGCGTGACAGTGTTGACGTTGCTATAGGTCGCGCTGGCGGCAATCGCGACAAACCCCGTGGTGTTGGCCGCCTGGCGCTCCCATTGGATCGTCGCCGTGGGGTTGCCCGTGACCGTAACCGTAAACGTGGGATTGGCCCCCACAACGACAGCGGCGGTGGCCGGACTGGAAACGGTAGGAGCGACGGCAGCGCCGGCGGAACGGATCGTGTGGCTGTTGGTGTCGGCAATGTAGAGGGTGCCGCCCGTGCTGACACCGATGCCGGTGGCGCTGTTGAAGCGCGCCGCCGTGCCGATCGCGTCCGCCGTGCCCGTCA
>JBIKOK010000323.1:0-6201 GCA_044358025.1 Opitutaceae bacterium | reverse complement strand
GCCGATATGCGCCGCCTCTCCCGCCAAATCATGCGCGCCAAGTTTCCTGACACGGAACGACGCACCCCCCTGAATAAGAAAGTTTTGCGCCTTATCTAAGCGCCATTCCAGGCAGGGATCGTGCTCTGTGGCCCCCTTGTTTTTCCGTGTAGCAAGTCCCTCCACCCACGATTCGAACCAAAGTTAACCATGAAACTGCCCCGTCTCGCCAGCCTTGCCTGCCTCTTCGCGGCCACCGCCGCTGGATCGTTCGCCCACATCATCACCAGCTACCAGATGGTGCTCGGCAACCCCAGCGGTGCCGGCACCTCGACCAGCAACTATCTCATTCAACGCCCGCAATACGCCCTCGGCTACACCAGTTCCACCGGCATCCCGAAGTGGGTCGCGTGGAGCCTCACCTCCGGCGATCAGGGCAGCGGCCGCTACGACGGTAACTTTATCACCGATACGTCACTGCCCGCCGGCATGAAGCGCGTCACCCACGCCGACTACACCAACAGCGGCTACGACCGCGGTCACATGTGCCCCAACGCCGACCGCAACGTCACCCTCGACGACGCCAAACAGACTTTCATCCTCACCAACATCCAGCCGCAGAAACCCGACAACAATCAGGGGATCTGGGCCAGCTTCGAGACCTACTGCCGCAATCTCACCAACAGCACCGGTCGCGAAGTGCTCATCATGTCCGGCGGCTACGGCTCCGCCGGCTCCATCGGCACCAACGCCGTCACCGTGCCCACGCACAACTGGAAAATCGCCATCCTCGTGCCCGCCGGTTCCGGTTCCCCGATCACCAAGATCAACGCCAACCCCGCCGGCACCCGCGTCATCGCTCTCCGGGTGCCCAACGTCGCCGGCATCCGCACCACGCCGTGGACCACCTACCTCACCACCGCCAGCTCGCTCCAAGGCAGCACCGCGCTCTCGTTCTTCACCGCGTTGAACTCCACCGCCCGCACCACCCTTCTCAACGACCTCGACAACGGCACCAACTGAGCCGTCGATCGTTTTCCTTCCTTCCACCGCGCGGCCTCGGACGCGCGGTGTTTTTTTTGCCCGCCCCCGCCATGTCCCGCCGCACTCTCGCCACGCTCTTTGCCCTGCTCGCCGTCGCGGGAGTGCTGACCGTCTGGTTCACGTGGACCGCTCGTCAGGTCACCGCGCCACCGCCTTCGCCGCCGGGCGCCCGCGCGGCCGCTCCGAACGCTCCCCTCTCTCCCGCTCCCGCGGCAACCGCCCTCGTCCCCGTCACCGCGCCCTCATCCTCCCGCGTGCCGACCGCACTCGCGGCGGAGCTCGCACGGTGGCTCGCGATTGCCGATCCCACCGAACGCTCCGGTCGCCTCGCGGAGTTTTGGCGCCACTGGTTCCCGCGCGACCGTGACGGCGTTTTCGCGGCCATCGCGGGCCTGCCATCCGGCGACGAGCGCGCGCAGGCCCTCCACTACGCGTTGCTCGAACTGGCCGCGACCGATCCCGACCGCGCGCTGGACCTCGCCGGGCAGCTCGTGCGCGACGCCTCCGACGCGCACCTCTTTTCCTCGCTCTTCGATCTCTCCGCGCGCGCCGATCTCGCCCGCGCCCGCGAGCGCCTCGCCCGCGTGCCCGCCGGCCCGGGCTTCGAGCCCGCCTGGCGCGCTTATGCCGACGTCCACGCCCGCGCCGATCTCGCGGGCGCCCTGCGCTGGGCCCAAGACCTCGGCGAAAGTCCGGCGCGCACCCTCGCGCTCGAGACCGTGCTCTACACGCTCTCCGAAAAAGATCCGTTGGCCGCCTTCGAAACCGCCCTGCAATTCCTCGGCGGTGAGGCGCGCGACCGCAGCCTGTATCAAGCGCTAATGCAGATCATCCCCACCGATCCCGCCGGTGCCGCACGGCTGATCGTCGCGATGCCGGCCTCGCCGTCACGCGAATTGTCCACGGCCGCCGCCGCCCGCGCCTGGGCGCACGACGCCCCCGACCGCGCCCTTGCGTGGGCCGCCACCCTGCCCGCAGATGTCGCCGGCTCCGCCGCGCTAGCCACCGCCAATATCCTGGAAATCTGGACCCAAAGCGACCGCACCGCCGCGCAAGCCGCCCTCGCTGCGCTCCCCGCCGGCGAAGCCCGCGCCGCCGCCGCCGAACGCGTGGCCGCGGCGCTCACCCTTGCGTCGCCGGTGGCCGCACTCGAGTGGGCGGTGACGCTCCCCGAGGGCGCTACGCAAGAACGCGCCCTCGCCGGCGCCCTTGCCACTTGGGCTCGCCAAGACCCCGCTGCCGCCGCGGCGTGGACCCTCTCCAGCACGCCGGGCGCCGAGCGCGGCGCGCTCCTCGGCGACGTGATTTCCAATTGGGCCGTCCATGATCTACCCGCCGCGCAACGCTACGTCGGCACCCTCGCCGACGCAGCAGCCCAAGCCAAAGCTGCCGCCGTGCTTGTCTCCTATCTCGTGCGCCAAGACCCACCGGCCGCCCTCGCGTGGGCGCAAGAGTTGACGCAAATCCCGACCCGCAACGACATCGTGCTCGCCGCCTACCGCGAGTGGCTGGCCGACGATCCGGCCGCCGCCCGCGCCTGGGCCGCCATCCACCCCCTCCCGCCCAAACCCTAGAATCGGTGACGGCGCGCCGCTTTTTCCCGATCCCGTCGGCCGGAACCTCGGCCGCGCCGACAGCCGCTTACAACAACGACACGCCCTTCGGCAGGCGCACGACCGTCGTGCCGGCGATCTTGTCGTGCCAGGATTGTTTTTCGGGGTCGAAGACGACCCAGAGAAAGCCCAGACCCGCAACGAAGAGCGAGAGGAAGCAACTCAGCGCCCGCACCACGGCGGTGGGCCAGTCGATCTCGCGATCGTCGAGGCGCACGACTTTCAAGCCACACACGATGCCACCGATCGTCGTGCCCTTGGTTTTCCACATCGCGGCCCCGTAGAGGGCGAGCGCGAGCAGCACGCCACCCGGACCATGGTCGAACTTCAGGAAACGCGGCAGGAGGTCGGAGGCGAATCCGATCACCACGCCGATCAAAACGGCATCGAGCCCCAGGGCGGCTATCCGGATCCAGAATCCGGCGCGCGGCAGCGTCGCGGCGGAGATTGTGACAGAAACCGGAGGCGGGGGAGCATACGACGGCGGAATCACCGGCGGAGCCGACACGGGCGGCACGGCGCCCGTTTCACCCGCGCCCGCACCCATCGCCGCCCCAGCGGACACGGGCGGGACCGCCTCAGTCACCGCGGCGCCGCCGAATCCGCTGCTCATCGCGACCGTCTCTCCGGCCACCACCGGCGCGGTGGCGACCGGCATCGGAGCAGCCGCGCTGCCCATCACCACCGGACGAAACAAACGCGGCGGCGCCGCCGGGGGCGTGGGACGTTTCTCCCGCTTCATGCCAAGCACGATCGTGTAGACGACCGCGCCGAGGCCGATCCAGCCGATCAGCTTGAAAACGAGGAAACCGAGCACGGGCACCGTGTAGAGGGCCATCACGATCACGCCGCCGACCATCACGGCGAACGCGATGTGACCCAGCGGGCCGTCGCCAAAGTAGCGGGTGATGCGCCGCCCAAGCCACGCCAAGATCACGACTTTGCCAAAGAGCGTCGCGCACAGCATCCCCGCGCCGATAAACGGGACGGCGATGATGCCGACGCCGGTCATCACCAGCAGCACCGTCAACACAGGCGTGATGAGCGTCGCGAGCAGCGCCGCGAGCACGGAGAAACCGGGACGCGTTTCGAGCGTGGTGAGGCATTTCTCGGCGCCGGTACGGAAGAGCAACGCGGCGAGCGTGTACAAGGCCAGGCAGGCCGCCGCGATCCCCCAGGCCCAGCCCAGGTTCGGTCCGAAGGCGAGCGGACGTGCCTTGAGGAAACACTCGTGGAGCCACGCCCGCAGCCACGCGACCTTGGTCGAAATGATGGCCTTGACCCCGGCTTTGGTCACGGCCGCTGCGTCCCGTGTGACGTTGCCGCCCACACACACCACCTGGCCGTCAATGCGCGCGTCCGGCCCGAGTTCGAGGTCGCCAAACACCACGACGACGCCTTCGGTCACGTGGCTGTTGACGTAGCTGTTGCCGAACACGGAGACGACGGCGGCTCCGACCGGACCCGTCACCCGGGTGTTGCCGAAGACCGCGACGACGGCATCGACCACGGCGCCCTCGGCGGTGGCATTGCCGAACACCGCGACCACCGCATCGGCCTTCTTGTCCTTCTCCAGCACGGAGTCGGCAAACACGTTGACGATCGCCTCGCCCGTGCGGGCTTCGGCCCGCTCGGCCCGCTCGGCGGCGCGTTGCGTCAACGCTTCGGCCCGCTCCTTGGTTTGCGGGGCGCGGGTTTTCTTGGCCTTGGTCGGAGCGGCGGGCGAATCCGGCGCGGGTTCCTCGACCGGCCCGTCGATCCGGCGCAGGGCGCGTTCGGTCGCCGGAGCGGGAGCGGACTCAACCGCCGGCGCGACGGCGGACGGCGGGGTGGGCGTGGCCACCACCGGGGGCGTCTCCGGCGTGGCCGGGGCCGGTTTCTCCTGGGCAAGGGCGGCGAGGGTCAGGGTGAAGAAAAATGCGACGGCGACGCCGACGAACAGGGGGCGGACGGACGGTTTCATGACGGGAAGAGCGGGAGCGTGCATGGGAGCGGGCGGGTTCGGGTTTAGCGGCTCACGTAGAGCGTGCGGTAGGCGGCGGCGCCGAGACCGACGAGCGCAGCATACATCGCCGCCACGAAGGCGACGGTGCCGTAGAGCCAGACGGGCGGAATGCTGCGGAAAATGATGGCGAAAAAGTCGGCGATCCCGCGCACCAGGGCGACGCCGGTTTGAGCCCAGGAAACGGGCGTGGAAAAGACGGCGCCAAACGCGCCCGAATCGAAGCCGGCCATCACCCAAACTGCGGCCATGAGGGTGAGTTTCACGAGTGCGACCGAGGCGAGGAGAAACACGGCGCGGGCGGCCAGGGGCCAGTGGGCGAAGCTCTGGCGCCACCACGGCAGGGCGGCGCGGCGCTCAAGTTCGGCCCAGACCCGCGCCTCCAGGGTGCGGGGGGCGCGGCGCGGGGGCAGGGCGCGCAGGGTCGCGTGGATGGCGCGCTCAAGTTTCTCGGGATCGTGGTGGAAAGAGGGGTTCATGGCGCGTTCAGCGTTCGAGGGTTTCGTGCGCGGTGCCGCCGCGCTGGAGGATCTTGGCCAGCGCGGCGCGCGCGCGGAGAATGTCGGTCTTCACCTTGGCGAGGGAGACGCCCAGTTTCTTGGCGATCTCGTCGTAGGGCAGGTCTTCGAAGTGATAGAGCACGAGGGGCACGCGTTGGTGCGGCGGGAGGTCTTCGAGGGCGCGCTCAACCCACTCGCGGCGCTCGTCGGCATCGACTCCCGAAAAAAACGTGTCGGGCGCGGCAAACTCAACCTCGGGTGCGTCGCGGTCGGCATCGTCGCGTTTGAACTCGGAGAAAAACTTCCACCGGTTGCGGTATCGGGAGAGGTGGTTGAGCGAGAGGTTGGTGGCGACGGTTTTGAGCCAACCGCCCGCGGTCGGGCTGGTGCGAAGGTTCTCGAAGTGGGCGTGCGCCTTCAGGAAGACCTCCTGGGAGATATCCTCCGCCTGCGCCTCGTTGCCAGTGAGACGGGCGGCGGTGGAGAAAACCATGTCCTGGTAAGCGCGCATAAACGTCGTGAAGTCGGCCGGAGGGATCAGCCCCGAGGGTGAAGTTTGCACGGGAGTTTCATCGTTCGGCTCCAATACCCCGGGCGTCGCGGCAAAGTTGCAGGGATTTCCCCCCCACGGCACGGTCGCCCACCCCAAAGAGGCGAGGACGCGGATCCACCCGGCAAGCGGGGAGCAACTGCTGGCGAAGACGGCAACCATGCGACGGGGCAAATCGGACAACCGCGGCGCCGCGGACGCAAGCCGGTTGGCCGCCTGCCGCCCCGCCTCGGGTCCGAAAAGCAAACAACCCGCCTCGAAAGGCGGGTTGCAAGGAGAGAGGCCGAGGAAGACCCGGCGAGTCTTACGACTTGGATTCGTAGATGTAGCCTTCTTCTCCGTGGTCGCTGAGGTCGAGGCCCTGCTGTTCGTCTTCGGGCGCCGGCCGCAGCCCGATGATGGCCTTGATGACGAGGCCGAGAACCAAGGTCGCCACGATGGACAGCACGAGCGTCAGGCCGATCGCCTTGACCTGCTCGAGCCACAGCGTCTTGCCGACGACGTCCTTGAGAT
>JBIKOK010000111.1:0-20585 GCA_044358025.1 Opitutaceae bacterium | reverse complement strand
GTCACGCGCACGCGCTCGCCCGGATCGGCCCAGCCCCAGACGGGCAACGGCTGGTCGCGTTGCAGCACGGCGTGGTTTTGGAACGGCGTGCCGAGCCGGACGCCGGCCTGCAACCCGGCGGCACCGAGGAGGAGGACGGCAGCCAGACGGCCGCCGAGAAAGATCGGAGAGAGGAAAACCGCACGGAAAACCGTCTTCATTGAGGAGCGGGGAAAAAGGAGACGAAGAACAAAGGAGGAATTAGTTCGGGCGCAGCGTCAGCGACGCATCCAGGGAGTAGGTCCGGTTGGCGACGGTGTGGAATTCCACCGCCTTGTTCCCGTGCCGGACCTTGCACGGCCCACCGACGAGGGAGGTCACCGCGGCCTTCAGCAGCGCGCCGTTCTTCCAATGGATATCCACCAAAAACGCGCCGCGGGCGCGCAGCCCCTTAATGTGGCCCGTGCGCCAGGTTTCCGGTTTGGCCGGGAGCAGGTCGATGCCGCCGTCGTGACTTTGCAGGAGCATTTCGGCCATGCCGGCGACCACGCCGAAATTTCCGTCGATCTGGAAACACAAGGTGCTTCCGCCTTGGCGCGAGTGCGTGCTGAACAAATTCCCCAGCAGGAATTTTGACGCGAACGAGTCGAGCAGTTCTGTCGCGAGCTTGGCATCGCCGAACCGGGCCGCGAGGCACAGGTGCCAGGCATTCGACCAGCCGGTCAGCATGCTGTCCTGCGCGAGCCGGCGCTGCTGTGACTTTTGAGCCGCCGCGAATAGGGCGGGATTGGACGACCGGGTGATTTCGTAGCCCGGATAAACCGGATACAGATGAGACACGTGCCGGTGGTGCGGCTCGGGCTCGTCAAAATCCTCCAGCCATTCCTGGAGTTGCCCGTGCCGGCCGATGGGGAACGGCGACAGCCGCGACCGCGCCGCCTGGAACTCCGCCGCGAGCGGGGCATCCACGCCCAAGATCGCCGCGGCCCGCGCCGTGTTGGCGAACACCTCGGCGAGAATCGCGCGCGACATCGTCGTGCCCAGGGAGCTTTCGCCATTCTTGGTCACGCCGTCTTCGACGTAAGTGAATTTGTTTTCCGGAGAATATTCCGGCAGGCCATGAACCAGATAATTCCGGCCCGGAACCTCGAAGAGGTTATCCAAATAAAACAGCGCCACCTCCTTCAGGTAGGGGTAAGCGACCGTGCGGAGATACTCCCGGTCCTGCGTGAACAAATAGTGTTCCCAATAATGCTGCGCGATCCAGCCCGGGAAAGAGGTCCAGTCCCCGGTTGGGCTGGCGCGCAGTCCCCATTGGGACATACCCCCGAAGGTGACCCCCCGCGCGCCGTAGTTGACCTCGGCATAAGGCTTCACCTCCGCCAAGCGGGGCGGGAAAAAATCGAGCAGCACCCGGTGCGCTTCAGGGTGGTTGGTCACATCCGCCGCCCAGTAATTCATCTCCAGATTGATGTCGCTGGTGTGATGTCCCTTCCACGGCGGCAGTAGTGAGTCGTTCCAGATTCCCTGCAACGCCGGCGGGAGCGTGCCCTCGCGGGAACTGGCGATCAGGAGGTAGCGGCCGAAGTTGAAGAGCAGCTTGAACAGGTCGCTGTCCCGCGGCGCCCCGCGGAGGCGGGCGTCCGTCACTCCGCGCTGAAACGCCTGCACGCGCTTGTCGGTGGGCAGTTCGGCCGCCGGACTCTTCTCCAGCGAAAATTCCACGCGGTTGAAGAGTGGCTGGTAGTCGTGCAAGTGACGTTGGAGGAGTTCCGCGTAAGAGACGCCCGCCAGTTGCTTCAGGTGAGCGGCCGCCGGCCGGTCGGGATCCTCGCCTTTGAAATCAGTCGCGGCGGTGATCAAAATGACGGCCTCGTCGGCAGCCTTCACCCTGAAACCGGCCGGGAGCGCGCTGACCTCGCCGTTCTTTGCCACCAGTTTGACGTGGGCGGAAAATCGGACGCTCGCCGGCGCCGTGGCCCCGTTGAAGCTGAAATGATCGGGCCCCAGCACGGTGACGACGGGCTGCCCGGGCGGCGGCAAATCTTTGAAGAACCGGGATTCGACGCTCGGGTGCCACCGATACTCGTCGCCGTCCGTGTTTTCGCGGCGATGCATTTTGCTCGAAAAGGAAATTTTCCCGGGTTGGTCGGCCGAGATTCGGACTACGATGACCTGGTCGGGAAAGCTGGTGAACGTCTCCCGTTTGTAGGTCACGCCATCGAGGGTGTAGCGGACGGTCGAGACGGCGGTCTCCAAATTGAGTTCACGCCGGTAGTCGCGCGGGATCGACTCCGTCGAGCCAAAGTGGAGATAGAGATCCGCGAGCGGGTTGTAGATCTCGCCGCCGAAACGGCCGTCGACCGTTTTCTTGGTGATGGTCGCGTTGGGCGGGATACCGGCATTGGCGACGGTTACCTTGCGGACCTGATCGTATTTTCCCGCAAGGGCCAGTTGGCGCTTCCGGTGGTTAACCTGGACGTATTCGGAAGAGAGCGTGGTCGCGGGAGACTTGGTCGCGGCCCAGATGGTTTCTTCGTTGAGGCTGATTTTTTCCCGTTCGATGCCACCCCAGACCATGGCACCCAACCGGCCGTTGCCCAGGGGCAGCGCCTCCTCCCATTCGCGGGCCGGCGACTTGTACCAAAGTGTGTTCGTGCCCTCTTTCGCGGGCGTCTGGGCCCGGGCGGAGATGCCCGTGAGCGCGCACGCGAGCAGGGCGAGAAAGACCAGGCGCGGCAGTGAGACTTTTTGCTTCATCGGAGCTGTCGGGAAAAAGGTGCGATCGGGCGAGCGCGCCCCGCCTGGAGGACCGCGTTGGGGCGTTTGACGGACGGCGCCTGCACGCGCAGCCGGTTCCCGGCGATAATCTCGGCCGCAGCGACAGCGCGGGTCGGCCCGGTGAACGCCGCGAAGTGGACGGGCGCGGTTCTCGAGTGTCTGCCGCTGACTGCGTATCCAGATCTTGCGCCGCAAGCGCCCGTGCGGGTGCCGGAGGCGCTTCCCGGCGCGATGAAGCTGTCGTCCGTAGCGGTGTTAACGTGAAACTCCCCGCGCACATAGACCTCTTCCAAAGCGGGTTTCGCGGCATTTTGGGCGAAGGCCGAGGCGCCACTCAGGAGGGACGCGAGCAACGGCCATGTTCGAGCAAGGTTGTCGATTTTCATCGGGGTCATGATTGAGGCGGCAAACAAACCGGGGCCGGAGAAAGCAGGGAGAGAAAACGACGTTGGATCACGCGGTCGCGGACGCGACTACGCCCGCGTTGAAACCGTTCAATTCGTTGGGACCGCTCCGCTCGGGTGCGGCCCCAACGAATTGACGAGGTGCTCGCAGGCGGAGCGACCGGCGCCCCGCCTACACGCCCCAACCGGGGCGATAGACGTAGCCGGGACCGGCGAAGACATCGCAATCCGGGCGGTTGGGAAAACGGCTTGAGGCGGCGTCCCAGTCGAGGCGGGCCTGGGTGCGTTGCGCGGCGACACCGAGCAACACGACTTCGGTGAGGCCGGCGGCGTAGTCGAAGTTGGAGCCGCACGTGGGGCCACCGCGGATCGCCGCAGCCCACTCGGGGAACGGCCCGCCCGGGACGCGCGGAATGGATTTCGGCGGCAACGCACCCGCCATCGCTTGCATGCGCTCCTCGGGCAGGAGGCGGCACGAACCGCTGTGCGAGGTCACGCTCATGATGCCCTTCGTCCCGTAGAAGAGGCTGCCGCCGCTCTCGGCGAGTTTGAATCCGGGGACGGGTAACGGCGGTTTCATCGTGCCGTCGAACCACTTCATTTCCACCGGACCCCGCCCGCCTCGCGCGGGGAATTTCCACGTCACCGCGGTCGAAGCCGGAAATGTTTTCGGATACTGCTTGGTCGTCGCGGCCTCCACGCTCGTGGGCGAACCAAGGTCGAGCGCGTAGAAAGGCGCGTCGAGTTGATGGCAGCCCATGTCACCCAGGGAGCCGGTGCCGTAGTCGGTGAATCCGCGCCAGAAGGACGGCACGAGTTCGGGACGGTAGGGACGCGGCGGCGCAACGCCGAGCCAGAGATCCCAGTCCAACGTCGCGGGCACGGGCGTCTCCTGGGGATTGGCGTCGGGATCGAAATCGGCCGGGTAAAACCACGGCGTACGCGGGCGGTCCGTCCACGTGTGTACGGTGTGAACGTCGCCGATCAGCCCGGCCTGCACCCATTCGCGAGCGAGGCGGATCCCCTCGGCCGCGCGGCCCTGGTTGCCCATTTGGGTCACGACCCCGGCGGCTTTGGCGGCGGCATGGAGCCGCCGCACCTCGGTCAGGCAACGGCACATCGGCTTCTCGACGTAGACGTGCTTCTTCGCGGCGATCGCGGCCATCGCGATCGGGAAGTGCATGTGGTCCGGAGTCGCGATCGCCACGGCGTCGATCTGGTCCGCCATCTGCTCAAACATCACGCGATAGTCCTTGAACCATTTGGCGTCTTTGAGCCGATCCGTGTCGGGTCCCGCCTTCTTGCCGCCGGCGATGCCGGCGCGGCTGCGTTTTTCGTCCACATCGCACAGGGCGACGAATTGTTCGTCGGCGAGGCCGGAGAGTGACGCGCCGCCGCGGCCGCCCACGCCGACTTGGGCGATGCGCAACCGCTCGTTGGGTGAACGCGTGCCCTGGCCGCGCAGGCCGTGCGGCAAAATCAGGACGGAGCCGAAGGCGGCTCCGGTCGCCAGAAACTGGCGACGCGTTGAGACGGGCGGTGGGGAGGAGGGCGCGGGGGAAGACGGGGGTAGAGGAAGGTTCATCGAGAAGGGAATGGCGTTTCCGGTGTGGCTAAGGTGCGGTCCGACGCGCAAGGATCTCCTGCATCCACCGCCGCGTCGCAATCGTCGAAGGACGGTCTTCAAGATACTCGACGTCGACGTGCACGTGGGCGCCGAGGTTGGCCGGGGCGGAAAACCACGGTCGCCCCTGCAACCGGGCGGCGCGTTCATCCCAACCGAGGCCGACTTTGTTCCAGCCGGCGCCGTCGGCGAGTTTCCACGGCCGGCCAGGATTCGTGCCGACAAACCCGCGCCAAAGCGCAGCGATCCGGTCGTCGCGCAGCGCGAGGTAGTTGGCGGCATATTCGCCGCGGGAGAAACCGACGAAGAAAACCGCGCCCGCATCGCCCCCGAGTTTCTCGCACACCGCGCGGACCGCCGCGACGCAGTAGTCGGCGGTTTTCTCGATGTCGCCCCACCCGTCAATCTGCTCGCGTTGTCCGTCCACGCTGATGAACGGCAGATTGAGGGTGATGAATTTTTCGCCACGCGCCAAACCGTAGGCCATGGTGCCCTGATCGGTGAAGCCGGTCGAGTGGCAGAACTTGTGGTAGAAAATATTGCCGGTGTATTCGACGATGACCGGATATTTCCCGCCCGGCTGCCACTCGCGGGGCAAGGTCAGCACGTGGGTGACGCGCGTTTTTTCCCAGCCCGGCAACTCCTGATACACGCGCCGCCCGGGCCCCGGCGGATCGCGGGAAACGTCAGGCACGAGCACGCGGCGCGAGATGTCGGGCGGCCCGGCCGGCGCCTCGCCGGTCGCGCGAAGACTCCGCACCCGGAGCGAGGGCGTGATGCGACTGTCGCCGACGACGAGTTCCAGCCAGCGGACCGAGGCCGGATTTGTCGCCGGGGTGTAGACATCTTTCCCTGGATAGCGGGTGTGCAGGTCGATCTTGAACGTGCCGCGTTGCCCGGGGGCGAGCGTCTCGCGTCCGGCAGCAGGCCCGCCATCGGGCGTGAACGTGCTCACGCCGCCCCAGCCATGGCCGGAGAGCGCCCAAAAAGTGAAGCGCAGGGGCTTGTCGCCGGTGTTTTCGATGTCGGCCTCCACGAAGCGAAAACGGGCAAGGTCCTGCCATTTCTCCGGCACGGGAAAGACCACGCCACTGTCGGAGGCAGGCACGGTTCCCTTGATCTCCAAGGCGCCGTCCGCGACGGCCATCGTCGCGGCGCGCGCGGTGAGGCGGGTCCCATCAAACGAGCGGTCGAACGTGAACAGCTCCAGGGCATTCGCGGAGACGGCGGCGACGGCCAAGACCCCGGCGCAAAGCAGCGGGCGAACGGATTCAGGGTATCGGTGCACGGGGGAGGAACGTGACGAGGGCGGAACTAGGCGAAAAGCGCGGTCACCGGCTGGCCCTTGTCCGCCACGGTGAACGGCCGGCCCGACGGCGAGTGCTCGAGATGGCCGAGGTCCAGGCCGAGCGCGAGCGCGATGGTCGCGTTGAGATCGGGCATGGTGACGGGACTCTCCGCGACGTGTTCGCCGATGGCGTCGGACTGGCCGTGGACATAGCCGCCTTTCGCGCCGCCGCCGGCCAGCCACCAGGTGAAGACACCGGGATGATGACCTCGCCCGGCAGTGACGGTGCTGATCTGGGGGGTGCGACCGAACTCCGTCGCCATGACCACGAGCGTGCTCGCGAGCAGACCGCGCTGATGGAGATCCTCGAGCAGGGCGGCCATCGTCTGATCCACCGAGGGCGTCATGAGGCGCATGGATTTGATCTGATCGTTGTGCGTGTCCCAGTTCTGATCGTCCTCGACCTCGATGAAGCGCACGCCCGCCTCGACCAGGCGGCGCGCCAGCAGGCAGCCCTGGCCGAACGTGTGCGCGCCGTAGGCCGCCTGCGTCGTCGCGTCTTCGCGCGTGATGTCGAAGACCTTCAGGTCCTCGCTCTTCATCAGCGTGGCGGCCTCCTGCTGGATCTTGAGATAGGCGGCCGCGTCGCGATGCGGCGTCTGCTGGACGAAGTGACTGCCGATGGCGCGCGCGAGCGCGGCGCGGCGGTTGAAATCCGCCTCGCTCACCGCGGCGGGGAGCGCGGAGTTCTGCAACCCGGCGCCCGGATCGACGATCGGCAGCGGGGCGAGGTGGGCGGGGAAGTATCCGCTGCCCGGATGCTGCGGGCTGCCGTTGATGAGGACGTTGCCCGGCAACAGCCGGTTCTCCGAGCCGAGCAGCTTCACGACCCACGAGCCGAGCGCCGGGTGGCGGATGGTCGGAGTCATGAAGTGGCTCGTGTGCGCCGAGTAGGCGCCGAGTTCGTGGATGCCCTGGGTGGAGGTCATGGAGCGCACGAGGGAAACATGGTGCATCTGTTGCGCCATGCGTGGAAACCACTCGGAGACCTGCACGCCGTCCGCGGTGGTCCCGATGGCGCGCACGCCGCCCATCTCGGGGCGGCCGGGCTTCGGATCAAAGGTGTCGATGTGCGAAAGTCCCCCGCGCAGGTAGAGAAAAATAACGCTCTTGGCCCGGGCGCGGGGTGGCGCGCCGGCGGCCCGCAAGGCCCCCAGGCCCGGCAGCAGACTCACGCCCAGAAAGGTTTTGACGAAACGTTCCACAAACGCGCGGCGCGACAGGTCGGTAAAAATCGATTTCATGGGGAAAATGAGGGGCGGGGTTAACGTTGGAAGAGAAACTCGGGCGAGTTCAGCAACGCCCACACCGTATCCTCCACCGGCGTGAGGCTCGTAGCCGTGAGGGTCGCGACAGTCGAAAGCTCCCCATCGCTCGGCGAGCGCACGAGGAGGGCGCGGTAAATGAGCGCGGTCGTCCGGTCCCTGCGTCCATCGGCGGAGGCCAACTGGCGCCGCAGATGGGAGTCCGGGGCGAGGACGCGCTCGGCGAGTTCGCCGTTCATCAACGCCAGCGCGTGTGTGGTGTTGGGATCGCGGTTGAACGCGTCGATCTCACGGCGATCCGACTGGCCGAACTGGCGCAGAAAGTGGCCGAGCGGCAACGGCAGCGAAATCTCCGAGGCACGGACCAACTCCCGCGGCAGCGATTGCCAGCGGGGATCGGTTTCCGGCGCCGGTTCCGAACCGCCCATTTCCAGCGCCTGCAATTCCGGGCTGAAGAAGTTTTCGTTCTCCTGCGCGTGGGCGGCCCGCAACCGCCCCGCCTCGGCGGTGTCGCCGCCAGCCTGAGCGGCGGCGAGTTCTTTCTTTTGTTCCGCGAGCCGCAGGGTGTGTTCGCGGCGGCGGGTGCGGTAGGCCATTTCGTCGCGGGACCGCGCGATGATCTCCTCGGCGGTCATGGCGGTGAGCCGGCGCAATCGCGCCGGATTCAAAAGGGATCCCTCGTGGCGCAGGGCGGATTTACGTTTATCGAGGTCCGGCACGAGGAGCACGAGGTGCGAGTCCCAGATTTGCTCGGCCGACAGCCGGCGCAGGAGCGGGCCGTGCAACCCGAAGGGCGCCCCCGGCTCCGGTCGCTCGCGCACGGCTTCGCTCTGATACAGCCGCGTATTCAGCAGCACGGCGAGGAACGCCCGCTCGTCGAAACGAAAGGCGACCAGGGCGGAGGTGAGGAAATCGAGCAGCTCGCGATGTTCCGGCGGGGGCAGGGCCGTGAGGCTGTCCACCGGCTCGATCAGGCCGGCCCCCATGACGCGTTTCCAGAGCCGGTTGGCGGCGTTCTTGGCAAACCGTGGATTGCGCGGCGAGGTCATCCACTCTGCAAAGGCCCGCCGGCGGTCGCCGTCGACGATCAGGGCTTCGTCGCCGAACAGCGTCCGGGGGGCAACCGGCCGACCCCGGGCAGCGTGATCGTAGGCATAGGTCGCCGGAAACGTGAGCGGCTTGCCTGTGTCCGTGGTGAGCCGCTTCAGAAACGAGATCGCGCGGCTCACGCCGTCCTGCAGCGCCTTGTCTTGCCCCATCCCGTCCAAAATGACTTTGAGCTCCGGCCACTGTTTGACGTTGTCATTCGAATACCCGCTCGGGCTGCTGAGGTTGGACACGCCGGCGGTGAAGGCCGCCATCTGGAAAAAATCCTTCTGTGTCACCGGCTCGAGCGGGTTGTCGTGACACTGGGCGCACTCCATGCGCGTGCCGAGGAAGACGCGCGACAGGTTCGAGGCGTGGTCAAGCGGCATGCCGAGATCGCGCAAGTAGAACCCAGCCGCGCCGTTTTCCCAGAGGTAGCCCTTGGCGGTGATGAGCCGGCGCACCGTCTCGTCGTGCGGCTGGCCGGTGCGGATAGCGTCCTTCACCCAGTCGTCGTAGAGCCAGGCCGGTTGCCCGCCGGCCAGCGCGCGCGGGTTGAGGCGGAGCTGGTCCGCCTTCCAATTATACGTGTGGCTCACATAGCCTTCGCCGGCGAGCAGCTCGTCGATCAGCCGGGCCCGCCGGTCTTCGCGGGTGTCGGCGAGGAAGCGCGTGCTTTCCTCCAAGCTCGGGATGCGGCCGGCGACGTCCAGATAGACGCGGCGCAGGAACACCTCGTCGCTGGCGGGCGCGTTCAGCTTGGTGTCGCTTGCCGTGTGGTGGCGGTCGATCAGGGCATCCACTTGGCGGGCGACCTCCGGCACCGCCGCGCGAGCAACGGGCGCGACGGGCTCACCGAGCGGGGCCTCGCGATGCTGAAACCTCACCCATCCGTCCAGCTTTGCGCCGGCGGCGATCCACGCGCGCAGCAACGCGCGCTCGGCCTCGGAGAGCGGCTGCGCGCCCCCCTTCAGCGGGGGCATCACGTCTTCGTGGGTGGGCGGCAGCGACACGCGCTGCAGCAGCTCGCTCTCGTCGGGCTTGCCGGGCGCAATGACCGCGGCCTGGGCCAGACCTTCCGCCGAATCGAAGCGCAGCCCGCCCTTGGGTTTCGCCTGTTTCTCGCTGTGGCAACTGAAGCAGTGACGATACAACACGGGGAGCACGTCGGCTTCGAAGTGCGGCGTCGCGTCGGCCCCGCGCGACACCGCGAAGCCCAGCAGCATGAAAAGCGACAATCTCATCATGGGGTAGTTAATCGAGCAACGGCGTGGCCACGCGGACCAAAGGGGCGTAGCCGGGACCGCCGAGGACATCGCAATCAAGGCATCCGGCGTATGAGCACTCGGTTTTCACAATGATGGCGTTACGAAGGCTGCAGCGGCTAATCGCGCTTTCCTTGAAACCATTCAATCCCGGGGTCCCGCATCAGAAACTGCCCTTCACGCCTATCACGATATAGGAAGGGCTGACGTAGCGTTGGGCGGTTTGGGCAAAGGCCGGCGTGTCCGGGGCCCGGCGATACAAAAAGCGGTCCTTGGCAAGCACGTCGTCCCAGTTCAGGTAGAGGGCGAACTTCTTGCTCAGGGCGTATTCCGCGCTGATGCCGTAGCGGGTGTAGGCCGACTGGTATTCATAGGTGGATGGGGGAATGAAGCCTTCGGCCTGGGTCCCGGGTGTGGCCAAAACCTCCGCTCGCTTGGTCTCGGCCTGATAGGCCGCAGTCAGCCGGACGGAGAAGCGTGGCCGAATGTAGTTCAACCCCGCCGACAGAGAATCGGGACTGAACCCCACGAAATCCGCCGCATTGGGTCCACCCACTTTCAGATGGGTATAGTTTACCCAAGCCTGCATCAGCTGCAGCCATGACGGCAAAAACAACAGATCCTGGCGGTAGCTCAGTTCGACGCCGTCCAGTGTCGCATCGCCCACGTTTTCCCAACGGCGCAGGACGTAGTTGTCGGCCAACATATAGGCGATGTCGCCCTCCGGGATGCCGTAGGCCTCGAGCGTGGCCGCGGTGGTCGGCCGGCCGCGCTGGGCGAAAAAGTTACTGACCTTCTTGTGATAGACCCCGACGGAGCCAAATCCGCCCTTCAGATGATAGGAGTCGAGGGACAGGTGAAAACTATCCGCCGTCCAGGGTTCCAAGCCGGGATTGCCGACCACGATGGTGCGAGCGGTGGTGGTATTGGTGTCGGTGGGAACGGGCACGGTGATCCCGGCGACGACATACTGCACATCGGGGCGGCCGAGCGTCCGGGCGTAGGCCGCCCGCGCCACCAAGTTCTCGGTAAACGCGTAATTGGCGTTCAGGCTGGGATAAAACCCGTCGTAGTTCTGGCTCTCGAAATTTCCACGCTCCTGATTGATGAGCCTGAGCCGCTGCTCGGTGTTGTTGGTGATGGCGATCAACGCGCCCGTGCTCGTGCGCAGGAGATTTCCCGCCGCATCGCGCTGGTAGATGGCGAAATTGTCGCGCTTCATGCTCCAGCCCTTGAGATCGGTTTTCTCATAGCGGGCACCGCCCGTGAAGTTCAGCCGGCCGGAGAGGAGGCGGAGATCGAGCCGGAAATAGCCGGCCAGAATATCCTCGAGCATGCGTTTGGAATTCTGCGCGAGGTTCTGGATGTGGGTGGTGTTCAGGGTGAAATACTCCGGGTGTTGCACGAAGAGATCATAGGCCTTCACGGGGCTGATCCAGCGCACCGGGTTCCCGTTCACCTTCACGTCGATCGACTCATCCACAAGGTCGTAAAGCGAGACGGCGGTCTGGCCGCTGGCGCGGCCGATAAAAGTGTAGTTCTTGACGGGACGGGTGTCGTCCTTGTCCATGCGGTTGTAAGCGCCGCCGAGCTTGAGCGTGAGGTTCCGGCCGATCGCGCGGCTTACGTTCAGGCGCCCAGCCGTGGCGTCCGTCTGATACATGGCATACTCCTCGTTCGCCGTGCCGAGCGTGTAGTTGTTGGCGTTGAAGGGATCCACGGGCGTGCCGTTGGCGCGGGTGATCGTATAGGTTTCCGGCCCGATGCTCGAACCCTTCCCGATGCCGTCGCCGCGGATGTTGGCGTTGAGGACGCTGGCCAGGACGCCGTTGAAGTAGCCCTTGCCGAGGCTGCTGCGCTCGCGGTCGGCGGCAGAGTAGGAGGCCAGCGCGTCGAAGTTCCACACCGGGCCGCGATGCTGATACTTCAGCGAACGCATGCTGGTGTCGGTGGTCGCGTCGAAATTCGACGGATTGAGGGTGCCCATTTCGAAGCTACCGGTCGCACCGCGGCTCTGGGTGTAATCCGCATTGCCGATCGCGTCGTAGCCGGCGTTCACGCGCGCGGTCATGAAGCTCTGGGCCTTCTTTTCGACCACCGCGCGTTCCTGGACCTGCAGACTGAGGGTGTCGTTGGTGGTCAGCCGCCAATCGAGGCCGACCTGGAGATTCTCGGTCCGGGAGATCGAGGCCTCCTGCCGCCACTGCGTAATCGCCAGCGCATAATCCTTCGGCGCGCCGGTGGCAAAATAGGTGTTCCGGAGGTTCCAAAAGGCGACCTCGGAGGGCGTGTCGTCGGTCGGCCGCTGGCGCCAGGAGCGGGATGCCCCCAGGCTGACCGAGAGCTTTTTTCCCACCGGGAAGGCGTAGCTCAGGCTGAACGAAGGCTCCTTGTGGCGCGGCGTCGCCCGGTCGTGCGGTTGCTGCGAACCGCCGTTGAAATTCAAGCCGTCAACGTTGTCGAAATTCATATACACCTGGTAGCGGCCGACCGGGCGCTTGAGGCCCGTGCCGGTCTTCGCGATCAGGTTCATCGATCCACCCAAACCGGAAGCCGGCAGATCGGGCGTGGGCACCTTCGAGACCTCCACGCGCTCGATGTTCAGGATCGGCACGTCCTGCAGCGCTGCGGCGCGGGTGCTGGTCGGGCCAATGCCGGTGGCAGGCACGTCTACGCCGTCGATCTGAAGGCTGGACATTTCCGCGGGAAACCCGCCCAGGGCAATCCGACCGGGGTTGGTACCATCGTCCAGAATGGTGACTCCGGGCAGAAGGCGCACATAGTCGCCGATGTTTTCCTGGCCGCGGTCACCGAGTTCGTCGAACGAGACCACGTTCTTGATATTGGCCGCATGACGCTGCTCGTTCATCGCAACGGCCTGGCCGCTCATGGTCTGTTCCGCGACCACCTGGAACTTCTCCAGCACAACCGTCTGGCCTTCCGCGTCGCGACGGTCGGTTCCCTTTCGACTGAGTTGGAAATCCTGCGCAACCTGTCCGCCGGGCGGCACCGTCACCCGTGACGTTTGCGACCCGAAGCCCAAATAGGAAACTTCCAACTCGATCTCCTTGGCCGGGGCTCCCCGGAGATAAAAGCGGCCGTCGTCGTCCGTCAGCGTCTCTTGGGCCGTGCCGCGAATGGTCACTTTAGCCCGGCCGAGCGGGGAACCGCTCGCCGCATTGGACACCGTGCCTTGGACCACGCCCATGGGCTCGCCCGAGGATTGGGCCTGGGCGCCAAGAACAAGAAAGAGAGACGCGAGCAGATTCAGAACAACCCGTCGGACAGAAACACGTGTTCCGTTTGGCCAAGAGGAAGTGAAGGATAATTTGGGATTCATCGGGTTTGGGTTTTGGAAATAGGTGGACGAAGTGGTGCTGGGCTAAGCTACAGCGCTGGCGCACTCCATTCGATTTTGACGGGGCCCAGCAGACCGGAGGGGACGAGCGGGGATTTGGCCTCGTAGTGTTTCCACGTGGTGAAGCTGTAGCGCTTCCGTTCGGCGAGACGAGAGCGGTCGTAAAGCCAGGCGGGGAGAGCCTCGAGTTTTCCGTCGGTGAACTTATTTTTCCCCTCGGGCTGATAACGAAGTTCGGTGCTGAGGGACTCGTCGCCAATCACGCGGTTGATCCAACGGTTGGCCACGCGGACCTCGAGGGTGTTCTCGCCGGCGCGCAGCTGGCGCGTGACCTCGGCGCGAAACGGCGGCTGCCAGAGGGTGCCGATGAGCGTTCCGTTGAGCCGGACTTCGGCGAGATCGGCCACGCCGCCGAGGTCGAGCGTGGCGGTGGCGCCGGCGCGGAGTTGAGTCGTAAAACTCGTGCGATAGGTGGCGGTGCCGGAGTAGAATTTGATAGTGGGGTTTTCGTGTTCCGTCCACGAGGCGAGGGTCGCGAAGGTCGCGTTGGGCGGGGTGCCGCGACCGTCGTGGAACACGATGCGCCACGGTCCGGCGATCGGCAGAGTCGCGGCGACCGCAGTCTTCGGAGCGTCGGCGCGCGGCCCGGCCGCGGTGCGGCGGAAGACGACGAAGATCGAGCCGCGCGGTTCGAGGTGGAGCGGCACGGTGGTGCCGGCGGCGCTCGGGCGGAACGCGGAGGCGTCGGCGCTGGCGCCGGTGATTGCGTTCCAAAGTTCGGGCTGCCGGCCGGTCGTGCGAAAGGTGAAGTCGCCGGCGACGTCGCGATCCGAGTGATTGAAAACAAAATAGATTTCGGCGTCGGCCAGGCGGCGGTGAATGTAGCGGAGTTCGCCTCCCGCCGGCGCGGCCGGCAGCATCACGTCGGGCGCGAGACCGATTTCACCGAGCGCCGCGGGCAGGGCCGCGCGCCGGACCAGCGGGCGGGGAGCTTCCCACAACTCGCGCACGAGCGCAGCGAATTCCTCGCGCGCCTCGTAGTCGCGAACCCCCGCGGGCACGACCGGCGCGCGGCCGAAGATGGGGGCACCGGCGCGCGCGAGGTCGCGGAGTTTGCGCAGCGTCGCGAGATCGGCGGACCAGTTTTCCGGGAGCATGAGGACGCGATACGTGGGCCCCGTCGAAAGCAGGAGCGCGCCGTCGCGCCATGTCATCGCGGCGAGGTGGTGCGGGTAAACGATGTCAAAATCGTAGCCGGCCGGCGTGGTCACCATGCCGCCGGGGTAGGCATAACCGTGGTCCTCGGTGTGGAGGAACGCGATGTCGGCGACGGTGCGGCCCTGTTGCAGGAGAAACTGCCCGCGCGCCACGTAGTCGATCCAGGCGCCGGCGAGCGGCCACCAAGTGTTGAGACGGCCGAAGTGCGTGCCGTAGCGGCCGAGGCCGAAGCCGGGGCCGTCGTCGGTGGGTTGGTGCACGTAATGGTGGAGGATGAAGCGGTTGATGCCGGCCGTCCACGCGTAGTCACCGGGATCCTTGAGCGTGGCGGGCGTCGCGAGCCAGCGGCCGTCTTCGGGCTTGGCGGTGAACGCCTCGGCGGCGACGAGCGGGCGGCCGAGAATATTGGCGACGGACGCGACGAGCTTGATCCGCGGAAAACGGGGCGCGGTGTCGGGCATCCAGAATTCGTTCATCGGCACGTCGACAAACTCGTTCGCCGAAACCGGATTCAGCGGCCCGCCCTGCGCCTCAGCGTAGATCACAAGCCCGCGCTCGTGCGCGCGCCGCTGCATGGTCCCGAAATAGTTTTTCGCGATGAGTTCCTCGACCGCGCTGCGGAAATCGCGCAGCGCCGCTTCGGTGAACGACGGGCTTTCCACCACGCGGCCCGTGAGCACGGGCAACAGCGGCACGAAGTCGTAGCCTTTCAGCGCGCGGAACTGGGCGGGAAAGGTGTCGGTCCAGGTTTGCGGGCCACCCTCAAAGCTGTCGAAAAGCAGTCCCTTGAGCGTGCGGCCCACGCGCGGACCGGCCTCGCGCAAAATGCGGCCGAGCGCCTGATCAAAGTAGAACGAGACGGCGTCGGCGTCCATTTTGTCGATCTCAAGGCCGTGGCCCTCGGGCACGGCGGGATGGTTGGTCGAACTGGTGGACGTAAATCCGAAGCGCAAAATCGTCCAGGCGCCGGCGGGGAGCGTGGCGCGCAACGTGCCGGTGGCCGGGTCGAAATTTGCCGTGAGGTCGAGCACCTGCGCGCGGGAGATGCACCCGGTGGCATCGGTGTCGAGGGACGCGGCGGTGAGCGTCTTCTCCTTGAGCTTGGTCTTAAATTCCCAGTCGGGAGTGCGGCGGGTGGATTCGGCCGGAACCGCCAGCACGACGATATCGCGGAAAAAATTCTCCAGCTTCTTCGCGGGCGGGGTGCGGAACTTCAGCGGCTCGATCTTCGGCGGCGCCACGGCGAGCGTGATGCCGCCGCCGCCGGTCGCCGCTGTTTCGCTCCACACGAGTTTCTTCATCGAGCGCTCGGGCGTGACCCACGGGCCGCCGCTGGCGGACCAGCCGGGCGTGTTCATGAGGTGAAACTCCAGGCCGAGTTTGTCCGCCGTGGCGATCGCGTGCTGCACATGCTCGTGCCACGGGTCAGTGCCGTAGCGGACGGGACCGGGCGGAAGGTAGATGCTCGCGTCAAACATCTGCACGCCCGCGATCCCGACGCGCTTCATGTCGGCGAGGTCGGCTTCGATGCCGTGCTTGGTCACGTTGCCATTGATCCAGTGCCACCACACGAGCGGACGCGCGTCTGGCGGGGGCGAAGCGAAGCCGGCAGCGAGCCGATCGGCGGCCGTCGCCTCGACCGCGGCGCCGCCCGTGAGGAACGAAACCACCAGGGCGGCGGCGAACGTGAGTAAACTGCGGCGGGGCGGGCGCGCGGGCGAGGCTGGGACACCCCGGACAAAGGTTGTACCCGCGGCCCTCATCCATCGGAAAACGTGGACCGAGCGAGGGTCAGGGATCGGGGCCATTCTCTCGACGAAGGCGTCGAAGAACACGGGGCGAGGTGAACGAGTGGACTGGGATTTCATGGCAGTGGGGACCGGGCGTGGTTTCACCCGCGAAGCGAGCCCGATTCGGGATCTGAGGTGGGGGAAAACGAGCAGCGGAGATTCATGGGGAGCTCGACGAACGGACGTAGGCTAAAACCTCGTCGTGCACACGCGCCTCGTAGTCGGGACGGCTCACGTGGCCCGTGTCGAGATGGTTCCAGATGGTTTTCTTGGTCCTGAGCTGGTTGAAGGCCGCGTAGACACCCGTGGGAGGGCAAATGTGATCGATGAAGCCGACGGTGAAAAACACCTGCCCGCGGATGCGGGGCGCGAAGTTCACTGAATCGTAATAGCGCACCGCTTCGACGACGCGCGGATCGGGAGCGGCGGTGCCGTTGGGGATGAAGCGCGGCCAGCCGTTGATGCGGTTAACCGTGATACCGGTGTGATCGCAGAAGGTCGGGATCTCCGCCGAGACGTAGGTCACGCGCGGGTCGAGTCCGCCGGCGGCGATCGCCTGACCGCCGCCCTGGCTGCGGCCGAGCGCGACGAGTCGACGGCCGTCCCATTCAGGCTGCGCGGCGACGGTATCGATGGCCCGGAGCAGCCGGAAAAAAATCCCCCGGAGATACATCGTGTCGCGCGCTTCGCGGCCCTGCAGGTAGTATTCCTTGAGTTCGCCGGCCTGCAGCGCGGCGTAGAATTCACGGGGCTGGCCGTTGGGGAGACCGTTGGCGTTAAAGTCGAGGGCGACGAATCCGTCCTTCGCCCACTTCGCCGCGTTCGGCAGCCGCGAGGTGGTCACGCCGGAGCCGTGCGCGAGCACGATCGCGGGCAGGCTCGTCGGTTTTGCGCCGACCGGACGCGCGAGGTAGCCGGACAAACCGCGGCCCACGCCGGTCTCGGCCTGCACCTCGAAACACTCGACGCCGGGAACGGGCGAATTCACCGCGGTGAGCCGGAGATTGGGTGGCGTGGCGGCGAGCTGCTGCTTCTGCGCCGCCCAGAACGCGTCGAAGTCGGCCGGCGTTGGCAGGCTCGGGTGGATCGCGAGCGGCTCGATCGCGGCGCCGCCGCGCGCGGTGAGCTTGGGTGCACCGGGCAGCGTGCACTCGACCAAGCAGTGGAGAAAACCGGGCTCGTCGAGCGAGGCGGTGAGGACGAGGCCTGACGCGGGGATGGGCGCGGAGCCTGCGCGCTTCAGCGGCACGCCGTCCTTGGTAATACTCCATTTCGCATCGGGGCCGGCGACGGGCTTGCCGCCACGGAGCAGGGCGACCGTGAAGGTCACGGAGTCGCCGCGCGGGTAAACCTGATCGGCGCGATCAGTGGAGACTTTGAGTTCGTAGCCGGCGGCGGCGCTCGGCGCGGCTGCGAACGCATGCGCGGTCAGCGCGAGCAAAAGAAGGAAGCGAAGGCCAAGGTGGCGGGTGAGCGCGGTCATGGAAGCGACACGACCTCGTAAGATTTTCCGGCCACCGTCGTGAATGCGAGGACGTGGTCCGATCCGTCGGCATGGCTCCGTGCCGGGCCGAGCCGGAGGGGCGTCCGGGCGCGCACGGTGCACGGATGGCCGCTGGCGGAAACGATGGTGGCCGCCGTCAGCGCACCGTTGCGCCATTGCAGGTCGACGGTGAATCCGCCCCGCGCGCGCAGTCCGGTGACGGAACCTTGTGTCCACGCCGTCGGCAGGGCGGGCAACACGTTTAGTTCACCCTGCCCACCCGAATCGGTTGAAGGCCCGTGGCTCTGCAGCAGCATCTCCGCGATGGCGGCGGTGGTCCCCAGGTTTCCGTCGATCTGGAAGACGTTTCCCTCGGGGCGGTAGTGGTTGTCGAAGAGATTGGGGAACGTGCAGTCCTTGAAGAGCGCGACGATGCTCTCGTGGGCCTTGTCTCCGTCTTCGAGGCGCGCCCAAAAATTAATGAGCCACGCGCGGCTCCAGCCGGTGTAGCCGCCGCCGTGGCGCAGGCGAGCCTCGAGGGATTTCCGCGCCGCCGTGGCGAGCGCGGGCGTGCGACGCACGGAAATCTCATCGCCCGGGTGCAGCGGAAAAAGATGCGACGTGTGGCGGTGCCCGGGCTCGTACTCCTTGAAATCCTCGGACCACTCCAGCAGCCGGCCGTCGGCGCCGACGCGGATTGGTGCGAGGCGGGCGCGTTTCTCACGCAGGATCGCAACAAACTCCGGATCAGTCTGCAGCACGGCGGCGGCGGCAAGGCAGTGGTCAAACAACTCGCGCACGATCGCCATCGTCATCGCCGGCCCCATGTCGAGGCCGGTGCGCGTGCCATCGGGCGCAACGTAGGAATTTTCCGGTGACGTGGAAGGACCGCTGACCAGCCAGCGGTGCTGCGGGTGCTCGACGAGCGTCTCGACGTAGAAGCGGGCCGCCTCGCGCATGTAGGGCCACGCGCGCTCCGCCAGAAATTTTCGGTCCTGCGAAAACAGCCAGTGCTCCCAGAAGTGGGACGCCAACCAAGCCGGAGACTCCGGCCAAAAAAGTCCCGTCGTGCCGCGCAGATCGCTGCGCCCCCAGATCGTTGTGCGCGTGCTGAGCGCGAGGCCGCCGGCGCCGAAACGCTCCCGCGCGGTGCGTTGCGCGAGCGGCACCTGTGCCTCGGCCAGGGCGAGCAGCGGCTCGTGGCACTCGGCGAGATCCGCGACCTCGGCAGGCCAATAGTTCATCTGCGTGTTGATGTTGATCGTGTAGTCGGAGAACCACGGGGGATTCGGCAGCGGGTTCCAGAGGCCTTGCAGATTCGCCGGCAGCGCGCCGGCGCGCGATGAGGCGATCAGCAGGTAACGACCGTAGTCGAAATACCGCGCCATCAAGTCCGGATCGGCGCCGCCAGCGGCGGCCCGACGCAGGCGTTCGTCCGTCGGCAGCGCGGCGGTGGCGGCAGCGGGGCCGCCGAGTTCGAGCGCGACGCGACGGAAAAGTCCCTGATGGTCGCGCGTATGGTCGGCGAGCAGTTCCGCGGGTGAGCGGCCGGCGGCTTGAGTGAGCGCGACGCGCGCCGCCGCGGCGGGATCGGCGTGGTAATAGCTCGTCCCGACCGTCAGCACGAGGGTCACGGAATTGGCGCCTTCCACGGCGAGCGCATTGTCCGTGGCGGTGACGCGGCCGCCCTCGGCCAGCGCCCGCAGACCCACGGCAAACTCCGTGCCGCCTTCCGCGCAACGGCCGGTCATCATCACGGCATCGGCGCCGTCGGCACGGGTGAGCGCGCCTATCCGACCAAGGAGAGCGCGAAAGGTAATGAGCCCGGGCCGGCTCGCGGTGAGGCGAATCACCAGCGCGCCCGCGGGGGCGCTGCTGAACACCTCGCGGGTGTGGGTGACGCTGCCGCGCTTGAAGGTCGTGCGAGCCACCGCGGTGTCGAGGTTGAGTTCGCGGCGGTAGTCCCGGGCGTGCGCGATGTCGGTGGCGAACTCCAGGCGCAGGTCGCCGAGCGGTTGGAAACTGCCGTAGTCGGGACGCGGGGTCGTCGTCAGGTGCCGTTTGGCCAGAGCATCCGCCTCGGCGTGTTTCCCGGCGAAGAGCAGCTCGCGCAGCCGGGGAAGATTTTGCCGCACCTCGGGTTTCTCGACGTCGGCGGCGCGACCCGACCACACGCTGCCCTCGTTGAGGTGAAGCAACTCACTGTCGGCGCCGCCGTGTACGAGCGCACCGATCCGGCCGTTGCCGACGGGCAGCGCCTCATGCCAGGTGCGCGCGGGCTCGCGATACCAGAGCACGGAAGAAACCGGCGCGGCGGATTGCCCCGGCGCGAACTGGGCCGCGGTGGCCACGCCGAGCAGCGCGCACCCAGCACGGATGCGACGGACGAACCGTGTTTTCATTTTAGGAGCAGGCGTCCGACCGGAGATTTCTCCGCAGACCCGGCGCCCGACTGGACCTCGAACCAGAATTCCAACGGCGCATCACCCGCGACGGGCAGCGTGAAATCGTAGGGATAGGACGTATCTGACAGGGCGCGGAAATCGCCGCCGCCTTGCCGATAGTGGA
This sequence comes from Opitutaceae bacterium, assembly GCA_044358025.1. Lineage (GTDB taxonomy): Bacteria > Verrucomicrobiota > Verrucomicrobiia > Opitutales > Opitutaceae > GAS368. The sequence goes on along the minus strand of JBIKOK010000111.1, from coordinate 416 downwards.
CCGTGCATTTCGTCACGACGCGCTCCTGATCGGGCATATAAACGTAGGCACTCGTGAGTTCGCCCGCGCCGAACGACAGCACGACGCCGCGCGCGCCGCGCCAGCCGAGGTCGACGACACTTTCCGCCGGGAGTCGGGCGGCGCGGCTGAGAATCTGGTCCTGAAACTCCACGCGTGGTTTCACGCCGCTGATGATCAGCGTGGTGATGCCCTCCGCCGCAACGTTGACGGCGATGCGGCCGTCGGCCGCGAATGGCACCTCCCCTACCCTCCGGTTGTTCTCCTATACGGTCACTTTCGCGTTGGTCCCTGGGGCGATCGCCACGCGCTCACGAGAGAGGGTAACGTGGGATTTGAGCGCGGACTTCGACTGGTTGGTGAGGGCGATGGCGAGTTTGGCGTCGCCACGGGCCATC
>JBIKOK010000110.1:0-20634 GCA_044358025.1 Opitutaceae bacterium | reverse complement strand
GTGGTCTTAACGCCCCGATTGCTCCCTCTGTAAAGCGCAATCCCCGGCGCGAACCGCGGCGCCGGCGTCCGGCCGGTTATTGTCTTGAGCGGACCCGGTGGTCGGCCTTGCTGGCGGCCAACATGAGCGAGCAAGCACAGCGCACGGCGGGGGTCATCGCGACGGGGGCGAACGCGTATCATTTTCCACACATCGCGATGCTCATCGCGTCCTGGAAAACGCACAACCCGGCGCTGCCGCTCGTCGTGTGCGACTACGGGTTCACGGCCGAGCAGGTCGCGCTGCTGCGCTCGATTCCGGGGGTGCACTACGCGCCGGGGCCGACGCCGAACTACGACCATCCGTGGGAGGGCAAGGCGCGGCTCGGGACGTATCTCGAAAGCTATCGCGCGCCGTGGGACCTGCTGGTGTGGATCGATGCCGACGCCCTGTTTCTCCATCCCTATCCCGATCTCGGCGAAGTGATGGCGGGCTACGACATGATCATCGACGCGCACATCCAGTCCGTCGGCGAGATCATGCACGAGTGCAACCGCGAGGTGCTGGTGCGCACCGGGGGCGGCGGCGAGGCGTTTCGGCGCGACGATTCCTATTTCAGCGCCGGCTGCTGGATCGCGCGGCGCGGCGTGCTGCTGGAGAATTACGCGACGCTTTGCGCGCAGGTGAAAGGGAAGGGCAACCTGTGGGAAGGGGACGCCTTCGTCGCGGCGATTTACCACGAGAAACTGCGCCTGCGCACCGTGAACGGCGGTGTGTGGCACGCGCGCGGCAAGACCTCGCTGCACACGTGCGAGGCCGCCGGGCTGAAGGCCTATCACGCCGGGCAGCCGATCTACGTGCTGCACGCCAACGACGGCTACACCGTGCGGGCAGACGGCCGGCGGATTTTCAAACGCCCGGAGCTGGCCGTGATTCAGGACCACTACGAGCGGATGTTCTGGGCGGAGATCGCACCGCCGGGGGCGAAGCGGGTGTAGCACCGGCGCGAGTAGGGGGCGGGGGCGCGACGACGCGCGGCCAAGCTGGCTGCCTCAACTCCGCGCCGGCGGCCCCGCGCATCTCTCTGCCCCCATTTTTCTGACCAAACCGCCGACGTCTTCCCGCCACACGCGCTCGGCCTGAATACGGCAGAAAGACAGGGCAGAAAAATCTTCAGCCACTCCCGTCGCGCGTTTTCGGGCCGTCGCTTGCGCCGCGCCGAGGGCTGTCGCCGCACCGGGCCCCGCACCGCCCGCTCGACCGTGCCTTCCACGGCACCTCCCCGGCCCGGGTTGCGCCCTCCCGCCCGGGGTTCCTCCGGTTACGGTGGGGGCGCTCGCTGCGACTGCGGCCGACGACCGAATCGCGCTCACGGGGTGGAAAGGTTGGCCCACGTTGTGGCGGGTTGCGCCCCGACCCCGTGAACAGTCTCCCCGTGGACTGCCCCTAGGGTTTCAGCGCTGCGACCCGCGGGGCGGCCGGTAGGATGATCTCGACGATCGTGCCGGCGGTGCCCGCCGGTGCAGGGTCGTTACCCGAGAGGAGTCGCATGCGGCCGCCCATGGCGGTGGTGCATCCGTGGATGAGCTGCAGACCGAGCCCGGTGCCTTGTTCGTTCAGGGTGCCGGGGCGAGTGGGGATCATGCCACGGCGGTTGAATTCATCCATCAGCTCCGGCGGGATGCCGACGCCGTGGTCGCGCACGCGCAGCGTGACGCTATTTTCGTTTCGTTCGGCTGAAAGCTCGATCGTTGAGCCGGTTTGGCTGAACTTGATGGCGTTGGACAGAATGTTGGCGAGCACGCTGCTCTTGAGAATATTCTCATCGGCCAGGACCAGGGGCAGGTCGGGCGGAATGGCTTTTACCAGGCGCAGTGACTTCTGGTGCAACTTCTCCTGGAACAAACTTTCAGTTTCTTGGATGGTCGTCGCCAGGTTCGTGGGCTCCACCTCCACGCGCCCCCCCGACAACTGCAGTCGCTCCATCATCCGGACGCTGTCGATAATCTCGCGAATGGCGGTGGCGGCTTGGTCGATCCGGTGCGCGTGGGCCGAGGTACGGTCGGGGGTGGAGTTGCGTCCCGCGGCCTCCAAGCGGCTGGCGCTCATGATAATGACCGTAAGCGGATTGCTGATGTCGTGACAGAGCAGGCGCACCAGACGCTGGAGGGAGTGCCGTTCAATTTCCTGTTTTTCCGCCTCATGACGCTGCTGGCTGATGAGCTGAAATTTGCGGCTCAGGCCCAGGGTGTTCAGCACCATTTCCCACAGGATGCCGGCGAGCGGCAGCACGTGCATGTAGGGCGGCTTGGGCAGGACGCCGAGGCCCGCGAGGTTAACGTAAAATACGATCGCATACATGCCGAGCCAGCCAACCAGCGAGAGCCCGGCGCCGGGCAGTCGGCGTCGGACCGCCGTGATCCCAATCGGTATGGCGACGAGTATGCCCAACATCTGGCCGACGAGCGCCAATTTGAAAAACGCGTTCGGAGGCAGGAAAATCCCGGCCCCGAGCAACAAGAAAAGACCGATCAGTAAACCCTGAAGGGCGCGCGCCGCTTGGGGAATGGTCGCGGTGAGATTGTAGAAAGTGAGATGGAACCTCAGCGCGAGGATCGCGTTCAGCAGCATCAGGTGCGGCAGCCACTCCGCCACGTAGAAGTCGAACGGATGAGCGGTTATCCGATCCAAAATCCCGTAGCGCGCCGAACTGGCGACCATCATCCCGATCGCGAGGAGGATGTAATCGCGGGAGGCGGGATCCTTCGTGTGGAACCACCATACGGTCTGAAAAAGGGTGAGAAAAAGGGCTCCCCCGAAATACAGCCAGATGAAGCCCGTCCCGAACGTCACCTCGCCAAGAATCTCACGCAGCTCGAGCACCGCGGGTCCCATCGGGAAAGGGCTGATCGGGACAGTGCGGATAAATACTTCCGCCGTGGCGCCCGTTGTCCGCGGAAGGTTGAGAATGAGGTCTGATCGGCCGGAACCGATTCTGTCCGAATCGCGGAAGCCGGCCGCGGCTTCATGGACGCCCCCGGTTTCATCGATCAGAAAGGCGGAGGCCTCCCGAAGGTGGACGGCGCGGAGGTATAAAAACGCCAACTCCTTCGAATCGGCCCGGGGTATCTGAACGACGAGTTTATACCACGTGACCTCGCGGAGTGGCGCGTTGGCCTCGTCGATGGAATTGACCGCGCGCAACGGAAACCCCCGCAGCTCGGTCACCTGCGCCGGCGAGGAAAACTGGAATGCGCTGGGGACTGCGACGACGAAGCTCTGGAGGATATTGCCGGGTTGGGTCGAGGGCGCGGCGCCGGCGAACGGCAGGAAACCGGTGAAGAGCAGCAGCCACGCGCTGGGGCACCCCGGCAGACCTGTTCGCCGACGCCGGAAAGCGGCGCACCCCTGCCGGCTGACGACGACGCCAAGAATGGCGGCGAGAAGCAGCGTAGGGAGAAGGGAAAGGGGAGTGAACACAGGGAGCCAGGGGCGGCAAGAAGCTGGGGGCTGGTTGGTCCAAGTCTACTGAAATTACTCCTCACTCCGCAGTTGAAAACGCGAATTGAGGCGCCAACCGGCGCTGGATATCCCTCTGGGCAAAGGGTTTTTTGGGGGAACGAAACGTAACGCCGTAATCCGAGAGTTCAGGCGGAGAAAGGTCGGCGCAGGGATCCGGCCGCAGGGCGCGATTGGCGGGGTCGATGGGTTACGGGTGCGGTAGCGGTCCTCGCCCGAGATCGCGCCGCGGCGCCGGCGAATGCGGCTCGCGACGCCGGCCCAGTGGCCTGGGGGGGAGGGATAGGGTTTTGACCCCATGAATGCGCCGCCCGGGTTCCGGGGCTTTTTTTGCGGTTGGTGGCGAGCGTTCGCGTCGACCGGTTGACGGCGGAGCGCGCGCGTCGCACGGCGTTCGGGGCGGACCTCCGCGGATGAGCGACAGCGGGATTGATTGGGCGGGGTCGAGGGCGCGGGGAATGCTGCCCGCGAAGCGGACGGGGGAAATGCGCGCCGATTTCCGGAGTTGCAGCAGGGCGCAAAATCCAAACGTTCTCGCGCGTTGTTCGTTCCTCCCACCCACCCCCGTTGTTTCATCCTATGAATTTCGAAACCCTCCAATTGCACGCCGGCCAGGAAATCGATCCCACCACCCGTTCGCGCGCGGTGCCGATCTACCAGACGACGGCCTATCAGTTCAAAGATTCCGCGCATGGTGCCCGGCTGTTCGCGCTCCAGGAGTTCGGCAACATCTACACGCGGCTGATGAATCCGACCACCGATGTCTTCGAGAAGCGGGTCGCGGCGCTCGAGGGCGGCGTGGCGGCTTTGGCGACGTCGTCGGGGCACTCCGCGCAGTTTCTGGCGATCAACAACATCACGTCGGTGGGCGACAATTTCGTCACGACGTCGCACCTCTACGGCGGCTCCTACAACCAGTTCAAAAACGCTTTTCGGAACATCGGCGTCGAAGCGCGGTTCGCCGACGGCGTGCAGGTGGCGAGCTTTGAGCCGTTGATCGATGCCAAGACGAAGGCGATCTACCTCGAGACGATCGGCAACCCCGGGCTCACGGTGCCGGATTTCGAGGCGTTTGCGGCGCTGGCGAAGAAGCACGACCTGCCGCTGATCGTGGACAACACCTTCGGCGCGGGCGGCGCGATCTGCCAACCGCTGAAGCACGGGGTGCATGTGCTCGTGGAGTCGGCCACGAAGTGGATCGGCGGACACGGTACGAGCATGGGCGGCGTGATCGTCGACGCGGGCACGTTCAACTGGGGCAACGGCAAGTATCCGCAGTTCACGTCGCCGTCGCCGAGCTATCACGGTATGGTGTTGAACGACGTGTTCGGCCTCGGCGGACCGTTTGGAAATATCCAGTTTATCATCCGGTGCCGCGTGGAAGGCCTGCGCGATTGGGGTCCGGCGCAGAGCCCGTTCAACTCGTTTCTCCTGTTGCAAGGGCTGGAGACGCTGTCGTTGCGCGTGGAGCGGACGTGCGAAAACGCCCTGGCCCTCGCGCGCTGGCTCGCGGCGCATCCCGAGGTGGTGGCGGTGAACTATCCCGGGCTGGAGAACCATCCGACCCACGCGGCGGCGAAAAAATATCTGACGCGCGGTTTCGGCGGCGTACTGTCGTTTCAGTTGAAGGGCGACCGCGCCCGGGCGGAGAAATTCGTCAACAGCCTCAAGCTGATCTCGCACCTCGCGAATGTCGGCGACGCGAAGACGCTGATCATCCACCCGGCGTCGACGACGCACTCGCAGTTGTCCGCGGCGGAGCAGCTCGCGGCGGGCGTGGCGCCGGGCGGTCTGCGCGTTTCACTGGGCATCGAGCACATCGACGACATCCGGGCGGATATCACGCAGGCGCTGGGGGCGTAGGCCCGACGAGCCACACGCGGGGCGGACGGAAGTCCGCCCTAATTGTTAAAGAAGGCGGTGACCGTCGCGCAGACATAATCGATCTGCGCGGCGGTGTGGTGCGGGCCGATGGGGAGGCTGAGGACCTCGCCGGCGAATTTTTCGGCGAGAGGGAAATCGCCGCGTTGCCAGCCGGCGCCGCGGTAGGCCGGCGAGAGATGCGGCGGGATCGGGTAATGGATGCCGGTCCCGATGCCGGCGGCGGCGAGGTGGGCCTGGAGGGCGTCGCGGCGCGCGGTGCGGATCACGAAGAGGTGCCACACCGGATCAGACCAGGCGGGGACGTGCGGCAGCGTGAGGTGGCCGGCGGCGGCGAGCGGGGCGAGTTGCGCGAGGTAGTGCGCGGCAAGGGGAGCGCGGCGGGCGTTCCACGCGGCGAGATGCGGGAGCTTGGCGCGGAGGAACGCGGCCTGAAGCTCGCTGAGGCGCGAGTTCAGGCCGAGGACTTCGTGGTGATAGCGGACCTTCGAGCCGTAGTTGCGGAGGTGGCGGAGTTGGTCGGCGAGCGTGGCGTCGTCCGTCGTGACGGCGCCGGCATCGGCGAGGGCGCCGAGATTTTTGCTCGGATAGAAACTCACGCCGGCGGCATGGCCGAGGGCGCCGGCTTGTTTCCCGTGGTCGCGTGCGCCGTGGGATTGCGCGGCGTCTTCGAGGACGAAGAGGCCGTGGTGCGCGGCGAGCGCGTTGATTGCCGGCATATCGGCGGTTTGGCCGTAGAGGTGGATGGGGAGAATGACTTTCGTGCGCGGGGTGATGAGCGCGGCGAGGCGGGCGGGGTCGAGATTGTAGGTGAGGGGATCGGGCTCGCAGGGAACGGGGTGGGCGCCGACGTGCGTGACGGCGAGCCACGTGGCGATGTAGCCGTGGGAGGGGACGATCACTTCGTCGCCGGGGCCGACGCCGCGCGCCATGAGCACGAGTTGCAGGGCTTCGAGGCCGTTGGCGACGCCGATGCAGTGGGCGACGCCGACGCTGGCGGCGTATTCGGCTTCAAAGGACTCAAGCTCGCGGCCCAGGAGGAGCCAACCCGAGTCCATGACGCGGTGGTAGGCGGCGTCGAGGTCGGGGCGGAGTTCGTCGGAGGCGGGCTTGAGGTCGAGGATGGGGACTTTCATCGCGGCGCGGGATTAGACGAATTTCACTTTCCGGGCGGCAAACAGCACCATGCGCAACAGCAACACGCCGTGTTTCCAGCGCTGGATGTTGGTCGTGCCGTAGGTGCGTTCGCGGTAGCGGATGGGCACGTCGGCGATCTTCAGATTGAGTTTCGCGGCGCCGAAGAGGAGGTCGAAGTCGCCGAACGGATCGAAGTCGCCGAAGTAGGCGCGGTTCGCGGCGATGCTGTCGTAGTGGGCGCGGCTGAGGACTTTCGTGCCGCAGAGCGTATCCTTGACGGGCTGGCCGAGGAGCCAGGTGAAGATGAGGCCGAAGGCCTTGTTCGCGCAGAGATTGAGGAACTGCATCGCTTTCTCGTCCATCGGATAGACGAGACGGACGCCGTTGGCGAACTCGGCCCGGCCACTCGCCAGCACGTCGTAGAACTTGGGGAGATCCTCGGGCGGCATGGTGAGATCGGCGTCGAGGATCATGAGGATGTCGCCGGTCGCGACGGCGAAGCCGGCGCGGACGGCGTCGCCCTTGCCCTTGCCGGTCTGCTGGAGAATCTTGATTTTGCGCGAGGGGTTCGCGGCGGCGACTTTTTGGATCTGCGCCCAGGTGTCGTCGCGGGAGTGGCCCTCGACGAAGATGAGTTCGGTGCCGGCGCCCATGTCGGCCGTGCGCGCGACGGCGGCGGCGATGTTGCCGGCTTCGTTGCGGGCGGGGATGACGACGGAGACGGTGAGGGCTCGGGCGGGTCCGGTGCGCTCGGGGCGGGCGACGATGAAGATGGTCAGGGCAAACCACTGGAGCAAGGGCGCGAGCCAGCGGTTGACGAGCGGGCCGAAACCGAGGGCGGAAAAAGGGACGAGGATACGGCCCTGGCGGCACACGGCACTCCAGCCGGCGAGCTGGAGGAGGTTGAGGACGTCGGACGAGGCGAGCCAGCTGTTCTGGGGCTGCTCGGCTTTCAGGCCCAGCAGGCGCGCGAGCGAGAGGAGCGGACGCCAGAGGGAGTTTTGGAAATTGATCAGCAGGCGCGTGCCGGGGTGCGAGACGAGGTGGAGGCGTTCGAGGAGATGCTGGACGTCCGCCGCGAGGTTGAGCGTATCGGAAATAATGATGACGTCGAAACGGCGGTCGCCGAGTTCGACGAGTTCGCCGGCCTGCACGAAAAACTCGGCGTCGGGCACGCGTTGGCGGGCCGCGGCGATCTGGGTGGCGGAGAGGTCGAGGCCGGTTTTGCGCGCGGCGCGCACCTGGCCAAGGAGTTCGCCGGAGCCGCAGCCGATCTCGAGGACGGAGGCGTCGGCGGGGATCAGGAGGTTGTAGTAATGGGCGAGGAGCGTGCGGTAGGCGCGGGCGCCGGCCTGCGGGGCGGTGGGCGCGGCATCGTAGAAGGCGCGGACGCGATCAAGGTGTTCGCGGGCGAGAGAGGAGAGGGCGGTGTTCATTTCGTCGAGGCGGCGCCGGCGCGCGGGAACGGCCGAACGTTGGCGCGGTCTCCCGGTCAAGCTCAAGACTTATGGGTTGCAATCGTTTCCGAGTTGTCGCGGGCTGACCCCTCAATTTTTGCACTTTTTCATGTTGTCGTCGGTTCCCATGTCACTGCGCCCTGTCGCACGCGTTTTGTCGGTGCTGGCGTTGTTCTGCGCGGGCCCGGTGGCGCGGGCCCAACGCCCTGACACCGCCGGAACGTTTCCCGAAGACTATCTGCCGGCGCTGAAGCCCATTCTCGCGACGGCGCTGCGCCAGGCGCCGCAGGTAATCGCGAAGCAGCTTGAGCTGGAGGGGAGCACGCTGCGGGTGATGGGGGCCAACTCGCTGCGCCTGCCCAGTCTGGGGGGCAACCTGACGTTCGCGAGCAACGAAACGGCGATCTCGAGCAACAACAGCACGCGCACGCGGGACAATGGGGTCTTCTATAATTTCGGACTCAGCCAGTCGATCTACCACTGGGGCGCGCTGAAAAACGAGGGCGACAAGGCCCGGATCGGCGTGCTGATCGCCCAGAAAAGTTATGCCGAGGCATCGCGCATGTTGGCGGTCACCCTGCGCCGTTCGTATCTCGAACTCATCGTCAAAAAGTCGCTCCTGCAGCAGCTGCGGTTTGCGCGCGACCTCAATGTCGCCGAGCTGAAGCTGGCGAAGGAAAAGCTGGCGAGCGGCCTGTTTTCGCAGGGCGACATCGCCGCGCGCGAGCTGGCCCTGAGCGATGAAAACCTTCGCACGCAGCGCGCGGAGGTCGAGCTGGTCGCCCAGCGGCGGGCCTTTGCGCGGCTCGCCGGCATCGGCGAATTGGCGGAGGCGGCGATCCCGTCCGAGATTCCGTCGCCCACGTATGACGCGGCCGCGACGTCGGCATTGTTGGCCACGCTGGTGCGCGACGGCGGACGGCAGACCTTCCAAGCCCAGGTGAGCGAGTTGCGGGCCCGCGAGGCCGATCTGAATTACCGGATCGCCCGGGTGCGGCTCCTGCCGAAGTTCGGGGCGAGCGCCGCTTACAGCCTCGAGAACACCACCAACGCCTCGGCCACCACGGTCTCGCAGCAGGGGGTCGCGCGGCAGACCGTCGCGATCGGGGCTTCCTGGAGCATCTTCGACGGTTTCGCGAGCCGCGCGGCGAAGCGCGACGCGTTGGTCAACAAGCGCGCGGCCGAGCTCGAACTCAAGACGTCGTCCGAGGCCGCCGTCGATGCCGCCCAGGCGCTCGTGCAGCTGCTCGAACTCGATGTGCAGGCGATGGCGATGAGCGCGCTGCGCGTCGGCCTGGCCTCGGCCCAATTGGGCAAGATGGAGGAGGAGCTGAAGCTCGGCAACGTCCCGCAGACCACGGTCGACCAGACGCTCTCCGGCCTGAAGGTCATGGAATTTAACAACGCCAGCGCCCGGGCGACTTTCCTTGCGCGCTGGAGCGAGTTTGCCTCGCTCGTCGGCGCCGATCCCGTGCTCACCCAACTCCCCGCCCGCCATGACAGCGAAAAACGGTAACATCCGCCTCGTCCTCAAGCTCACCCTCGCCGCCGTGGTCGTCGGGGGTGCCGCGGTGGTCGCACTCCAGCGTTTCAGTGACACCGTGGTCGTCGCGCCCGTGACGCGCGGGGCCGCAGTGAGCGCCGTGCCGGGCAGCATCGAGGTGGCGGCCGACCAGGGCGGCATCCGGCCGTTCAAGAGCGAATTGGGCGGGCGGGTGGAGTGGTGCGAGGCGCTGACGCCGGACGCGCATTTCAAAAAGGGCGATGTGCTCGTCAAACTCGATGCCACGGACCTGGTGCGCGAAATCGACGAGACGAAGCGGAACTTTGAGTCGTTGCAGCAAGAGCGGAAACTGCTCCTCGCAGCCAATATCGAACTCGAAGTGGCGAAGGAAACCCTGGCGAACCACGAGCGGCTGCTGGCGCGCGGCGATCTCTCCGCCGAGACGGTGAAGGCGACCCGCCGGGGCGTGGACGCGATCGTGAGCAAATTCAAAATCGAGGAGTTTAAAAACGACAAAGCCAAGGCGGACTACGACGCCTTGATGGAGACCAAAAACATCCAGCTCAAACGCATGTCGGTCATCGCGCAGGAGGACGGCATCGTGAAGGACGTCTTGGTGTGGACGGGCGCGCTGATCGGCCCCGGGTCGCCCGTCGCGACGTTTGTGTCCAACAAGCGGCTGGTCGCGGCCAAGGTCAGCGAGGAAAATTTCGGGGCCATCCGCCTCGGCCAAAAGGCGAAAGTCCGCCTGCTCAGCTACCCGGGCGAGGCGCCGTTCGACGCCGTGGTCTCGAAAATCCTCTCGGTGGCGGACGAAACCACGCAGCGCTATACGATCTACGTCGACGTCGCGATCGATCCGGCGCGTCTCATCCACGGCAGCAGCGGCCAAATCACGATCACCGTCGGTGAGCGGCAAAACGCGCTGCTGGTGCCACGCCGTGCGCTGTTCAACAGCGACAATGTTTTCGTCGTCAAAGACGGGCGGGTGCAAGTCCGGCAGATCAAACTCGGCTACATGGACCTCAACCGCGCCGAGGTGCTCGCGGGCGTGAACGAGGGCGAAATGGTGGTCGTCGAGAACATCGACCAATTCCGGGACGGCCAGCGCGTCCGCGTGCCGACGGCCAAGTAACGCCCGTCCGCTCTCGCCGCCGTCCCGCCGAATTTCCACCGCTGATGTCGCCCAATCTCCGCATCGCCTTCCGTTTTCTCACGGCGAAAAAGCGGGCCATGCTGATGAGCCTGTCCTGCACGGTGCTGGGCGTGGGGCTGTTCATCGTGACGCAGGCGACGACGAGCGGGTTCGAGGATTTTTTCGTGCGCACGCTGCTCGGCACCGACGGGGCGATGCGGATCGAGGACCGCAAGCAGTCCACGCTGCAGAGCATGGAAGCCGCCGGCGGCTCCGGCGCCCACATCCTGCAGCGCGAAGGCGTGAAATACATCGAAGGCGTCGAGGAGCCGCAGTTGATCAAGGACGCCGTACGGAATTTCGCCAACGTCCGCGGCGTTTCCGCCGTGCTGCGGGGCAACGTGCAGGTGACGAGCCCGTTCAAGACCGAGGACGCGCAGATTTTTGGGATCAAACTCGACGAGCACCGGCTCGTGTCGGAGCTCGAGCGCAAGATCACCACGCCGGGCGGACTGGGTAAATTCCTGGAGTCCACCTCGGCCGTGCTGATGGGCCGCGTGCTCGCCGACCGCCTCCAGTTGAGCGTCAACGATTCCATCTCGGTCAGCGCCCGCGGCGAGACGCGGCGCTACCACGTGGCGGGAATCTACGAGAGCGGCTCGCGCGACATCGACAAGACCCGCATCTATCTCGACCTCGGGGAAGCGCGTTCGCTGCTGCGCCGGCCGACGGGCGCGACGTTTGTCCAGATCAGCCTCCACGAGCCGAACCGCGCGCGCCAGGACGCCGCGCACATGGAGGACGTGCTGGGGCACAGCGTGCGGCCGTGGCAGGAGCGCGAAAAAGAATGGCTCTCCGTCTTCCGCGCCCTCCGCGTGTCGTCGGCGATCACCGTCACGGTGTTCACCCTCATCGCCAGCCTCGCGATGTTCAACACCCTCGCGATGATCGTCCTCGAGAAGACCAAGGATATCGCGATTTTGCGTTCAATGGGGTACGAGCGGCGTGACATCACGCAGATTTTTCTTTGGCAGGCCGCCATCGTGCTCGCGATCGGCGCGCTCCTCGGCGGCTTGTTCGGCGCCGCGGTGACGTGGGGCGTGAGCCTGGTGCCGCTGCCGATCAACACCCTGTTCAAGACCCAGACGTTTATCGTCGCGTGGTCGGTTTGGCACTACGTGCAGGCGATTGCGACCGCGGTCGTCATGGTGATGGTGGCCAGCCTCGTGCCGGCCCGGCGCGCGGCGCGGCTCGAACCCGGCGACATCGTGCGCGGCACTGCCCAATGAGCACCGTCGTCACCCCTGCGTCTGCCCCGCGCGTCGGCGATCTGGCCCTGCGCTGCACCGGCCTGCAGCGTTACCTGGGCCACGGGGAGGGGAGGGTCCATGTGCTCAAGGGCGTCTCGTTCGAAGCGCGGCGCGGCCAGGTCTACGCGATCGTCGGCCCCTCGGGCTGCGGGAAATCCACGTTGCTCTATCTGCTCGGCCTGCTCGACCAGCCCGACGGCGGCGAGATCGAGATCAACGGCCAGCCCATGTCGAACAGCGACGACTTCGCCCGCACCGCCGCGCGCGGCGCCCACATCGGCTTCGTCTTCCAGTTTCACTTTCTCATGCTGGAGTTCACGGCGCTCGAGAACGTGATGATGCCGATGCGCAAGCTCGGCCGCCTGACGCCCGCAGAGATGGAAGCGCGGGCGCGATCGCTGCTCGATTCGGTCGGCCTCGGCGCGAAGACGCACCGCCTCGGGACGCAACTTTCCGGCGGCGAACAGCAGCGCGTGGCGGTGGCGCGGGCCCTGGCGAACCAGCCTTCGATCATTCTGGCCGACGAGCCGACGGGAAACCTCGACGTGAAAAATTCCGCGTTGGTCTTCGACCTGCTGACGCGCTTGGCCAAAGACAACGGACAGGCCGTCATTCTCGTCACCCACAACCCGGAAATCGCCCAGCGCTGCGACGTCACGCGCCCGATGCGCGACGGCTTGTTTGTCTGAATTTGGGCGGCCGACGATAAGGCCGCGCGGGGCCCCCGCTTTGCGCCGCTAATTCCTATTTTCCAAAGAGCCCGAAATTTTGGTTTACAAGCGAAACGCCGCACCCTTCTTTCACGCCGACTTTAACCAAATTACCTGTCCTGTGAGCCACGACCCATCGCGAAAACAATTCTTTGCCAAGCTTCTCGGCGCAGCTACGGCTGTGAGCATCGCCCCGAACCTTCTCGCCCAGCCCGCGTCGTCCGCCTCCGCCACTCCCCCTACCGCCCCGGCGCTGCCGGTGGTTGTGCGCTCCGAAGTCCGCGCGGTTGCCCGCCGGTCTGATTCCCTCTGAACCGCCCCGCGGCCTCCGAAGACCACCTGCCCACATGTCGAAACTTTTCCCGAAGTCGGCGAACAAGCTTCCGCTCCAGATAATCATTTATCTGGGCGTGCTCGTTGGCATTGCGACCGCCGGCGTCACTTACTACATGACGCCGAAATACACGCGCGTCGGTTACGCCCCGCTGCAGCCCGTGCCCTTCAGCCACGCCAAGCACGTGCAGGAAGTCGGCCTCGACTGCCGTTACTGCCACTCGAACGTCGACAAGTCGGCCCATTCCAATGTGCCCACGTCCCAGACGTGCATGAACTGTCACAACCAAATCAAGACCACGAGCCCGCTCCTCGCTCCCGTCCGCGAGAGCGCCGCGACCGGCAAATCGGTGCCGTGGGTCTGGATCCACAAGACTCCGGACTACGCCTATTTTAACCACGCCATCCACGTGAACCGCGGCATCTCGTGCGTCGAGTGCCACGGCAAAGTCAACGAGATGGAGGTCGTCACCCACACGCAGCCGCTCAGCATGAGTTTCTGTCTGGAATGTCACCGCAATCCCGCGGCCGCCCTGCGCGATCCGAAGGATGTGTTCAATCTCGATTCCAAGCGCCTGGCCGACCAGGGCGAAGCGGGCGTGAAACAGGCGGCGGCGTTTGTGCACGACTGGAAAGTGAAACCTCCCCAGAGCTGCTCCGGCTGCCATCGCTGATGAAACGCATATTCGAACATCCCGCTCCGTCCGCCCGTGAGCTGAACGGCCCGACCTACTGGCGCAGCCTCGACGAACTCGCGGCCTCGCCCGGTTTCGTGGACCAGCTGAAGCGCGAGTTCCCGCAGGGGGCCGCGGAGTTGGACGGCGTGGATCGCCGCCACTTCATGAAGATTATGGCGGCGTCGTTTGCCCTCGGGGGCGTCGGCCTCGCCGGCTGCCGCCGTCCGGAGGTGAACATTTTGCCGTTCGGCAAATCCGTCGAAGGCATCATCCCCGGTCTGCCCCAGTACTACGCGACGGCGATGCCGCTCCGCAAATCGGCCATTCCGCTGCTCGCCGAGACGCACCAGGGCCGTCCGACCAAGCTCGAAGGCAACCCGACCTACACGCCGCACGGCGGCGCCAGTTCGCTCCTCGCGCAGGCTTCGATTCTCGACCTCTACGATCCGGACCGCGCGACCGCCCACCTCAAGGCGGGCGCCGTGCTCAAGGCCGAGGCCGTCAATGACGTGCTCGCGTCCGTCGGCAAGACTTACGCTGCTTCGCAGGGTGCCGGTTTGGCGTTCCTCGCCGACCAGTCCTCCTCGCCAACCCGGGCGCGCCTCGTCAAGAAGCTCCGCCGCAAGCTCCCGAAGGCCGTCTGGGCCGAATACGAGCCCGTGATCGACGAGCCGCCGATCGCCGCCGCCCAGGCCGTGTTCGGAGCCGACGTCAAGCCCATCTACCAGTTCGCGAAGGCGAAGCGCATTCTCTCGCTCGACGCGGATTTCTTCCACGCCGAATCCGGCAGCCTCTACTACGCCCGCGAGTTCGCCAAGGGCCGTCGCGTGAAGTCGAAGGACGACGCGATGAACCGCCTCTACGTGGCGGAGAGCGCGTTCACCCTGACGGGCAGCATGGCGGATCACCGCCTCCGCCTCGCCAGCAGCCACATGCTCGCGCTCGCCGCGGCCATCGGCACTAAGACGCTCGATACCGAGATTCTCAAGCCCCTCACCGACGGACTCGACGCATTCGTGAGCCAGAAGTGGGTCGATGAATGCGCCCAGGATCTGATCGACCATAAGGGCGCGTCGCTCGTGGTGGCCGGCGCGCATCTGCCGCCGCAGGTCCACGCCATCGCCTACGCGATCAACGCGCTCCTCGGCAACATCGGACAGACCGTCGACTTCGTCGCCGTCGAGTCGGCCTCGGCTGCATCCATTTCCGACCTCGCCGCCGCGGTGAAGTCCGGCTCGGTCAAGACCCTCGTCATCCTCGGCGGCAATCCCGCCTACAACGCCCCGGCCGATCTCGATTGGGCCAAGTTGCAGGCCTCCGTCGCCGATGTGATCCGTCTCGGTTACGCCGCCGACGAAACCTCCGCGCTCGCTGGTACCCAGCTCGCCGCGGCCCATTATTTGGAGTCGTGGGGCGATGCTCGCACGGCCGACGGCACCGTGGTGCCGGTCCAGCCGATGATTCTCCCGCTTTTCGGCGGGATCACCCAGATCGAGGTGCTCGCCCGCATTGCCGGGGAAGCCAGTGCCGACGGCTACGCGCTCGTCAGCGAGACGATCACCGCGCTCGCCGGCGGTGACGCCGACAAGGCCATGCGCCGGTTCCTGCACGACGGCATTTTGGCCGGCTCCGCGTTTGCCAAGACCGCGGTGAACTTCGATCAACGAGGCGCGCGCGCCCTCTTCCGCGACGATCCGAAGAAGGTCGAGACGTTCTCCGCCAAGAACCTCGAGGTCCGCTTTGTCACCGACCACAAGATGGACGACGGCCGGTTCAACAACAACGGCTGGCTCCAGGAGTGCCCCGATCCGATCACCAAGATCTCGTGGGACAACGCCATCCTGGTCAGCCCCAAGCTGGGCAAGGAACTCGGAATCTACCCGCAAGGCTCGAAGCTCCAGATCGCCCGCGTCGAGGAAAACGAGTTTAGCATCGGCAAGGAAAACTCGCGCATTTTCGAACTCACCGTCGGCGGCCGCAAGATCAAGGGCCCGGTGCACATTCAGCCCGGCCTCTCGAATTACACGGTCGTCGTCCCGCTCGGCTATGGCCGCACGGTCACCGGACATGTGGGCAAAGGTGCCGGCTTCAATGCCTACCCCGCCCGCACGGTTGCCGGCTCCGACGTCGCCACCGGCGGTACGCTCACAGACACCGGTACGCGGCTGCTCCTCGCCAATACCCAGGAGCACTGGTCGATGGAAGGTCGCGACATCGTGCGCGAGGCCAACTACGACGAGTATCAGAAGAATCCCGGCTACGTTGACGACATCGGCACCGAGTCGCATTCGCCCGCCATTTATGGCGCGGACAAGACGCCGACCAACGACAACAAGCTCTCCCGCGAGGATCGCGCCAAGCAGGCGACGGCCCGCGCCAAGGAAATTCCCCGCGGCGGCTCGATGTATGCGACGCCGAAGTTCGACGGCCACCACCAGTGGGGCATGTCGATCGATCTCAACACCTGCATCGGCTGCAACGCCTGCGTAGTCGCCTGCCAGGCGGAGAACAACATTCCGATCGTCGGCAAAGACCAGGTCATGCGTGGCCGCGAGATGCACTGGATCCGCCTCGACCGTTATTATTCCGACGGTAAAGCCGAGGGCGGCGCGTTCGGCGGCGAAGGCAACCGCGAGATCCCCGAGGATCCGCAGGTTTCCCTCCAGCCGGTCGCCTGCGCCCAATGCGAACTCGCCCCGTGCGAGGTCGTGTGTCCCGTCAATGCCACCGTGCACGACGAAGAAGGCCTCAACACGATGGCCTACAACCGGTGCATCGGCACGCGTTACTGCGCGAACAATTGTCCGTACAAGGTCCGCCGCTTCAATTTCTTCGACTTCAACCAGCGCCAGCTCGACAGCCTCTACCTCGGTCAACTCGGCCCGAAGGGGATGCCGGAGCTGGTGAAGATGGTGAAGAATCCCGAGGTCACCGTGCGCATGCGCGGCGTGATGGAGAAGTGCACGTACTGCGTGCAGCGTATCCAGAACGGGAAGATCCAGCACAAGGTCGCGATGGCCCAAGCCGGCCGCCCCGGCGACGTCGTGGTCCCCGATGGCACGATCAAAACCGCCTGCCAACAGGTGTGCCCCGTCGAAGCCATCGAGTTTGGCAACATCGACGATCCCAAGAGCGCCGTCTCGCTGGCTAAGGCCCGCGAGCAGGACTACTCGCTCCTCGGCTACCTCAACATCCGCCCGCGGACCACGTATCTCGGCAAGCTCCGCAACCCGAACCCGAAGATGCCCGATTACCAGTCGCTGCCCCTCAGCCGCGTCGAATACAACAGCAAGAACCATCCTCCGTCCGACCACGGGCACCAGGGGCACGGTCACGCCCCCGAGGCGCCAAAGGCGGAAAAGAAACACGGCATGATCGACACTGCGAAAACGCTGGGAGGGCTTAGCTAATGGCCCACTCCGAACACGCCGCCACCGCGCCCGCGATCCTGCAGGAAGTCAAACCTGCGGTACTCCCGCGCGCCGTGATGGTCGCCAACAACCGCAGCTTCTCGTGGATCACCGAAAAGATCTGCGGCATCATCGAAGGCAAAACGCCGACGTGGTGGTGGGTCTGCTTCATTCTCGCCTGCTTTGTCGCCTCGTTCACTGTCGCCGGTATCGCCTACCTGATCGCCACGGGCGTCGGCGTCTGGGGGCACGCCAATCCGGTGAACTGGGCGTGGGACATCGTCAACTTCGTCTTCTGGATCGGTATCGGCCACGCCGGCACCCTGATCTCCGCGATTTTGTGCCTCCTGCGCCAGAAATGGCGCACGTCGATCAACCGCGCTGCCGAGGCGATGACGATCTTCGCCGTCGTCTGCGCCGGCATCTTCCCCGTCTTCCACGTCGGTCGCGTGTGGTATGCGTGGTATCTCTTCCCAATTCCGAATTCCAACGCCATCTGGCAGAACTTCCGTTCGCCGCTGGAGTGGGACGTGTTCGCGGTCTCGACCTATGGCACGGTGTCCGTGCTGTTCTGGTACGTCGGTCTGCTGCCCGATCTCGCCGTGCTGCGCGACCGGTTCTACGCCTCGGGCAACAAACTCCGTTCGGCCCTCTATGGGTTCTTCGCCCTCGGCTGGCGCGGCTCGAACCGCCACTGGAGCAACTACGAGATGGCCTACCTGATTTTGGCCGGTATCTCGACCCCCCTCGTTTTGTCGGTGCACACGATCGTCTCGTTTGACTTTGCCGTGTCGCTGCTCCCGGGCTGGCACACGACGATCTTCCCCCCGTATTTCGTGGCGGGCGCCATCTTTTCCGGCTTCGGCATGGTGCTTACGCTTATGCTCCCGCTGCGCGCGATCTACCACATGGAGGATCTGATCACGCAGTATCACATCGACTGTATGTGCAAGATCACCTTGGCGACCGGTACGATCGTCGGCTACGCCTACGCGATGGAGTTCTTCATCGCGTGGTATGGCGCGAATCCGTACGAAGGCTTCGCGTTCATCAACCGCGCCTTCGGCCACTACGCGTGGGCTTATTGGATCATGATTTCGTGCAACGTCATCACGCCCCAGTTCTTCTGGTTCAAGGCCGTTCGCGAGAACACCTCGTTCGTCTGGATCCTCTCCATCTTCGTCAACGTCGGCATGTGGTTCGAGCGCTTCGTGATCATCGTCACCTCCCTCGCCCGTGACTTCCTGCCGTCCAGCTGGGGCTACTACTCGCCCAGCATCGTCGAGATCTTCACCTTCTTCGGCACCTTCGGGGTCTTCTCCGTGCTCTTCCTCCTCTTCATCCGCTTCCTCCCCATCATGCCGATGGCCGAGCTCAAGGCGGTCACGCCCCAGGCCGATGTTCACGGCGGCGGCGACCACCATTAATCGTTCACGCCATGGCTGCACCCTCCTACGGCTTGATTGCCACCTTTGACACCACGCCCGATCTCTACCATGCGGCGGAGAAAGTGCGCGATGCCGGTTACCGCAACTGGGACTGCATCACGCCGTTTCCCGTGCACGGCCTCGATAAGGCGATGGGCCTCAAACGCTCCATCGTCCCGCGCATCTCCCTGTGTGGCGGCATCGCCGGTTTTTGCACCGGGATGTCCATGATCTGGTGGACCGGCGCGGTCGACTACCCGTTGATCGTCGGCGGCAAGCCGCTCTTTAGCCCGTTGTTCGCCTTTCCCGTGAGCTACGAGCTCACCATTCTCTTCACCGCGTTTGCGACCATTGGAGGAATGCTGTTCCTCAACGGTCTGCCGATGCACTACCATCCTGTGCTGAAATACGAACACATCCGCCGCGGCATGGATGACCAGTTCTTCATCGTAATCGAAACGTGCGACCCGCGTTTCAATCTCGCCAACACCAAGGCCCTTCTCGAAAAGGCCGGCGGGAAAAACATCGCGGAACTCGAGGCCTGAGCCATGCGTAACGTCTACCTCGTCACCGCGTTCGCCTGTGTGCTGCTCGTTTCCATCTTTGGATTCCGCGGCACCATCTTTACTTCGCCTCCGATCGAAGTGTTTCCCGAGTGGGCTTTCCCTGGCATGAAGGACCAGCCGAAGCTCCGCCCGCAGGCCGAGTCCAAATTCTTCGCCGACGGCCGCACCGATCGGGCGCCGGTCGAGCGTACCGTTCTCCGCGGCATGCTCCGCGAGGATGACCACCTGAACCGCGGCAAGGACGCCACCGGCGCCTTCGCCCGCGGCTTGCCCGCCCTTGGGACCGACGGCAAACCGTTGGTCGTCGATTTGAAGTTCCTGCAACGCGGCAAGGACCGCTACGAGATCTATTGCGCTCCCTGCCACAGCTCGGTCGGCGACGGCGGCGGGATCACGAAACAATACGGCATGGGTGCAACGCCGACCTTCCACGACAAGCGTATCCGCGACATGCCCGATGGCGAAATCTTCAACACGATCACCGTCGGCTCTCCCAACAAGAACATGCAGTCTTACGCCGACAAGCTTGAGCCGCAGGACCGTTGGGCCGTCGTCGCCTATGTCCGCGCCCTCCAGCGCGCCCAGCAGGGCACCGCCGCCGACGTTGTCGACGCCGCCGCAAAACAAACTCTCGGTCTCAAATGAGCAGCACCCACGCAGCCACCGCCTCCGCGGCCCTCCCGGCCGGGTCCTCGACCGCCGCCACGGCGTCCAAGGCCCTCACCGTCGGCATCGTCGGACTTGTGCTCACCGCCATCGGTGTAGCCGTCACCCCCGACAAGCACGGGCCGGTGATGTCTTACTTGGTCGGCATCACGTATTGCACGTCGATTTTGATCGGCATGCTGATGCTGATTTTGATTCACCACATCGTCGACGCGTCGTGGTCCGTCGTGATTCGCCGCCAGTTCGAGCACGCTCTCTCTGCGTTCAAGTGGCTCTTTGTCCTCTTCCTTCCGCTGCTCGTCCTTGCCTGGGTGAAGCCCGGCTTCGTCTGGCCGTGGATGGATTTGAACCACGAGTTGCACGGTCATGGCACGGTCGGCGCCGACATTCTTTACCAGAAGAAAGCCGCTTTCCTGAACCTGAATATGTTCACGGGGATGACGCTCGCGTTCTTTGCCGGCTGGGTCTGGCTCTCTGCCCGCTTGCGCAAGGCTTCGTTCACTCAAGATACGGACGGTGACATCAAGTGGACATTTATGAACCGCAAGACGGCGGCTTTCGGCCTGCCGATCGGCGCGCTTACGCTCAGCTTCGCCGCGATCTACTGGGTGAAATCCCTCGAGTATCACTGGTTTTCGACGATGTATGGCGTGTGGTTTTTCGCCAATTGTGTCCGCGGCGCACTCGCCATCGGTGTGATCATCATGATCTGGCTGTGGAACCGAGGCGACTACAAGGGCGTGCTCAACACGAACCACTTCTACTCGATCGGCATGCTCGCGTTCGCGTTCACGGTGTTCTGGGCCTACATCACCTTCTCGCAATATTTCCTGATTTGGAACGCCAACGTGCCCGAGGAAACCTTCTGGTATAACCTCCGCGAAGTGAACCACGACGGCTCGACCAACCAATGGTGGTATGTC
>JBIKOK010000322.1:0-6228 GCA_044358025.1 Opitutaceae bacterium | reverse complement strand
AGTCCGATCGTGGGCCGGCTCCTGCATGTATTGCTGGTTCCCTTTCAAGAGAGCGATGCGGACGGCAAGCTGGTCCTTCGACAGGACTTGATTGTGATCCAGCGTCCAGCGGGTCGTGCCGAATCGGCCATACTTGAACTCGACCGCACCTTCGGTGCGGTTCAGTTTGGCCTTAAGCAGCGAGGAGTTGACGATACCGGAGGGCGAGCCGAGCCCAAACAGCATGGCGTTGGGGCCGCGATTGATCTCGACGCGATCAACGTTGTAGCTGTCCGACGGAATATCGGTGGTAAAAAAGTCACGCGCCTGATCGGAACCCGTCGTGCCCGAGCCGATGCCACGAATCCGGACGATCGAACCGGGCTGGCGGTTGACCTGCTCGACATCGATGTTGGTGCCGCCGACATCAAAGGCGGACATGTTGCCCCCGAGACCGGAGACCTCGGTGCCGTTGGTGTAGACGAGGAGATCGGCGAGGTTGCTGGCGCCAATGTCGTTCATGAAATCCTTGGTGATGACGGACACCGAGGCGGCGACGTCCCTCAGGTCGGTGCGCAAGCGCGTGCCGGCGAGGGTGCCGTTTGCGCGGTAGCCGTTGTCCTTGTCGGCCGATACTTCGAAGGGTGACAACTGGATGGTCTCTTCATTCAATGGAGCCGGAGGTGGTGCGGTTTGGGCTTCGAGCGCAGACGAGGCGGCAAGCCAGCCCGCAAGTGCAGCGAGGAGGGGGCGGGAGGATTTCATGGGTTGGTGTTTCGGGTTGGGGGTTGTCGGTTACTTTGACGATTTGACTAACGAGAGGAGTCGAAAATGGGGTAGGCGGCTGAGCGGCACCGCGATCTCGCGTTGCGTCGGTCCCTCGACGGTCGAGCCGTCATCGCCTTGCCAACGGCCCGGCGGAAACACGACGGTGCGGGCGCGACCACCCTTGGTCATGACTGGCGCGACCAGCACATCGTCACCGAGCATGAACTGGTCTTTGATGGTTGCGAAGCCCTGGTGGGGCCAGGCCCACTCGAGCGGACGGACGATGGGATCGCCGGTCTTGGCGGATTGGCGTGCGAGCGCGAGAATCGCGGGGCCGAACTGGGTGTGGAGCTTGGCGGCGGCGAGACAGTGCGCGGCGAGCTCAGGCGTGAGCACCCGCCAAGGCGCCACAGAAAACTGCATCATCGGCATCAACGCGTGCACCTGCGCGGAGCGCACGAGGAGTTCGGGTTCGAATTTCGCCGGATCGCTGAAACTGCGGGCCTCGCCGCCGCCGATCATGTCGGGACAGCTGAACGCATAGCCGACCACGCCTTGCGTGAGAATACCCGGGATGAGTTCCCGCAGTGCGTCCCACGTGTGATCCTTGTCGCGCAGCCGCTGCGCGAGCGGCTGACCGGCCATCCGCCAGCAAGCGCGGTATTCGTTGAGCGGGAAATCCAGCCCCACGCGCGCAAAGTCCATACAGTGTTCTTCCGGCGTCCGTGGTGCGAACGACGCCACGGGGCGGCCCGGCACGGTGGGCAGATAGAACAGGCTGTCGCCGGCATCGAACTTGAAGCCGTCCACACCGTATTCGTCGACGAGGTGCTGCAGCCGGCCACGAAACCACTCCCGGGCCTTCGGGTTGCTGAAATCGAGCACCGCACTGGTGCCGTTCCACCAGCGGATCATCGCGGCGTCATTGGCCACCTCGCGGCCGACCCAAACGTTTTCTTTGTTGTCCACGGGATCGCGCAGCAGGCAGCCGTCGCCGAGCAACTTCCGACCCGTGGCCGAGTCGGCGCTGACGAACGGACACACCCAGACCATGACCTTGAAGCCGAGGGCGTGCAGTTCGCGCATCATGGCCTTGGGATTCTTGAAACGCTGGCCGGAAAACTCCCAGACGCCGTAGTCTTCCTGCCAATTGTCGTCGATCATCAGCACGCCCGGAGGGTAGCCGGCGGCGATCAGATCACGGACGTATTTCAGGATGCGTTCTTCACGCTGCTCGTAGCCGAGCTCGATCCACGTGTTGTATTGTGGCACCGCGAACAATTCCGCCGCCGGCATCGTGCCGCTCGGTGCGAAGAACCGGCGCGACGCCTCGCGATACGCGTCGCGGAGCGTTTTGCCGGCGGTGCCGATTTCGAATTTCTGCGCGGCCTGCGCGAGCTTGAGCACGCCGCCGGCGAACTCGTAGTCATAGGCGCCGTCGTTCCAAACATACCGCCCGTGACTCGAAACGAAGAGCGGCTGCGCCTGGTTGGAACTGCCCCAGCGATCCGTGGCGTGCAACGTGCGCTTCACTTTGGCCGAGGCATCGTAGGGCATGTCCGGACTGTAGACGACCTGGCCGCCCCACCATTTTTCACCGGGCAGGAGGGGGAGCTCCGCCACCTGGTCGGCCGCGAGCGCCGACGTGAGCCCCGCCGCCAAGGCGACGGATGCAGCAAAACTCACCGACAACCACCAGCGGGTCGGAGTCGCGTTCTCCATCCTCGTCGCGTGCAGGCGGGACGGAAGTGAGTGC
Source organism: Opitutaceae bacterium (assembly GCA_044358025.1). Lineage (GTDB taxonomy): Bacteria > Verrucomicrobiota > Verrucomicrobiia > Opitutales > Opitutaceae > GAS368. The sequence goes on along the minus strand of JBIKOK010000322.1, from coordinate 3,725 downwards.
GAACTACGGGGCATGGCTCGTGAGCGGGTTGAAATGATGACGGACGTCAGAACGTGCCCTTGAGGCCGAGGGTGACCAGCGCGCCGACTTCCTCGCGGCTGCGGAAAGTCGCGTGGCTCGGCGTGTTGGGTCCGAAGATTTTGTTATCGGTCGGGGCGGAATCGCCGAAATTCCGGATGGCCGTGAAGAGCGTCAGCTTCCGTGTGAAGGTGTATTCAGCTTGGAGGTCCACGTTGAGCTGCTTGGCGTTCCAGTTATACGTGCCGGCCTCGATGCTGCGGCCGGTGACGGCGTTGCCGCGCTGGACGCCCCGGTAGTTCCAATTGGCGCGGAGGGTGTATTTCGGGCGGGAGAGACTCACGCCCCAGTTGTAGGTGCGCGGGGTGAAACCGTTGAACTCGGCCGCGCCGTCACCCTGCGTGCGCAGGGCGTTCGCGTTGGCGAAAACCTGCACCCCACGCGCCCAGTGCGGGAGAAACGTGAGCGCCTGCTTGTATTCGAATTCCAGGCCAGTCATCCGCACCGTGGTCTGGACATTGTGCTGCGTCGCCACCGAGTAGCGGCCATAGGTGTCGGGATCGAGGTCGTAGAGCGCGAGGAACTCTGGCGTCGCGGGGAAGGTGACGTTGCCAAAGAAATTCTCGAAATCGCGGCGCCACGCCCCAACGGAGAAATTGCCGACGCGCTCGAAATAATACTCGAGGCGCACCTTGGTCGTCTTGGCGCTCCACGCCTTGATCCCGGCGTTGTTTACGTTGATCCGGCTGTTGGCGTTGCTGGCGTTGGGAGTGTTTTCGGTATCGGGCAACGTGAGCGCGCCGGCGTATTGGTTGAAATTGGGCCGGCCGACCGAGGTGTAAAAGGCGGAGCGTAGAATCAGATTTTCGCGGAGGTTGTAGCTCGCGTTCAGGCTCGGAAAGAGCCGCAGGTATTCCTTCTCGGCACGCAGGCCGCGATCAATGAAGGTGAGCTGCGAGTAGGCGAGGCCGGCGTTGGTCGGCACAATGAGCTGCGGAGCGCCGGCGGCGTTGCGCAAAATTCGGCCGCTGGCGTCGCGCTGGAAGGCACGCGTCGGATCGGTGAGCGGGCCCTCGCCCTGGACATTGGTCTGCTCGGCGCGAACTCCGCCGACGAACTTCAGCCGGCGGTCGAAAAACGCGGCGTCACCGCGCAAGTAGCCGGACGAAATCACCTCGGCCGCGCGCTGCGATCCGGCCACCTCGTTGCGATACCGGGTGTTGGGATCGACCGTGAAATACTCCGGGTTCGACTGGTAGAGGCCGTAGTAGCGGGTGGCGCTGAGCCACTCATACCGGCCAAAGCCGTAGGGCGCGGTGTTTTGCGAGCTAAAGACGTCCAGGGCCACGCCGGCCCGATCATCGCTGCCGAGCGGATCGGCCGGTGTTGTGGTGGCGCGTCGGTCGGCTCCCACAAAGTTAAACTGGGGCGAACTGCGCCGGAGTTCGCGGACCTGCTCGCGGATGTCGAGCCCGGCTTTGAGCGCGACGGGCACATCGCGCACCACGAAATCGCGGCGAAGATTCCCGTAAGCGCTGCGCTTCAGGTCGGAGGAGGGGCGCTGGTTGCTGCTGGCCGTGGAGAGCGAGTAATTGTTGAGCAGGGAGGGATTGACGGGCGCACCGGTGAGATCGGTCACGGTGATGCTGCGCGGACGCAGATAGAAAATGTCGTCGAACGCGATGGTCACGCCCGTGCGCCGGGCTTGGGCGACGGCGAAGAAACCCTTGTCGATATCGCTGAAAATATTCGTCGAGTGGGAATAGCCGGCGCCGACCTCGGATTTCCACACCGGGCCGTCGTGCCGCCAGACAAGCGTAGGCATCCACGTGGTGCCGACCTTGCCGTCTCCTTCGTTTTCCATCCGGATCTGGGACTGACCCGGCGCGCTGCGGGTGGAGGTCGACGTGAAATCGCCGGGGCGCACCTGATTAATTTGGTAGAGGATGGTGCGATTGCTCCGGCGCTTGTCGGAAAACGCATATTGAAAGCCAAACGACAACGTGTCGTTGCGTGTGAGCTTGTAGTCCATCGTCAGGCCGCCCGAGGAGCGACGGCTGATCTTGCCGCCTTCGCGGACGGAGTATTCGGTGAGGTAGGGCCGGTCGGGTGTGGTGTCGGGAAAATCTTGGGCGCCGGTGGTGGCGTTCGGCGTGGACGTGGCCGAGCCGACCCCGCGCCACACGGTCTGCACGAAATCGAGCGGCGTGTATTGCGTGCTGTTACCGGCGGAGATCGTGAACCCGAAGCGCTTGTTCACGGGCACGACGTAGGACATTTCCCAGCCGGGAGTCGTCTTGTAATAATTTCCATGCAGCGGGCCGGGCGTCTTCTTGAAATCGCGGTGGTTGTCCCGCATCAGGAGGTAGACGCTGTAGTTGAAGACGGGCTTGCTGCGCTCGAACGCACTGCGCGGAACCATGTTGACCGAGCCGGCCAGCGCCATACCGGGCGACTCGGGCGTGGGGGTGTGGAGGACCTCGATGCGCGAGATGTTGTTGAGCGAAATCTGATCGAGCAGGACGTTGCGATTGGTGCTCGAGCCGGAGGCCCCGGCGAGATCGAAGCCGCCGACGGAGATCGGCACGTTGCCCGCGGGCACGCCGTTCATCGAGAACTGGCGCGCCTCGCCGCCGACGACGTTCACGTTCATCCCTGGAAGGTATTTAAAGAACTCACCCACATTGCCGTCGCCGTTCGTGCCGAATTCGTCGGCGGAGACGACGTTCTTGATGTTCGGGGCGAAGCGCTGCTCGTTAATCGCGATCGCGGCGCCGGACATTTCCTTCGACGTCGCGACGACGAACTCGTCCAGTCTCACGACACCGTCGGTCGTTTTGGAGTCGGCCCGCCGCGCGCCGGCCTCAAGGCTGAAGTCGCGCTGTGCGGTGGCGCCGGCCGTGACGACCACCGCTTCCGTTTGCACATCGAGTCCCGTGAAAAAAACCCGCACGCGCGCCGAGCCGGCGGGGACATTGGTGAGGCGGTATTGTCCGCTGGAGTCGGTGAAGGTTTCCAGGCCGGTGCCCTCGACCGTCACGCGGGCGCGCTCGATATATTCGCCGTTGCGGACATTGAGCACGCGGCCCTCGACGGTGCCGGTGCCGACGGACTGGGCGGACGTAACAACGGCGGCGAACGCAACGAGCGCGACTGCGAGAGTCACGCGACGAATCGAGGTGAGTAACGAGGATGTATTCATCGGGGTAGTGCCCGAGCGTGCCACCGACAGCGGTCCGGTCAAAAAGGGAATCGGCTGTGTCCGTATTGCGGGCAGTTTTTTCGCACCACGGAAGACCGGCGGCGGTCAAGCCGGGCCGAGGTGACGGCGGATCGACGCGAGCGCCTGCCGCGCTTTTGCCTCGGTAAAGCGGAAGAACGGCCACTTCACGCAAATCACCGGGGTCACCGCCGAGGGTTTCCCTGCCCAGGTGGCGATGGCGGTGATGTTGGGGTCGGATTCGCGGCGATTCCACGCGATGCCGGTGCGACGGGCCTCGTCGATCTCAGCGAGCAACCGTCGATCCGTCAGGCCGGCGCACAGATCGGGCCGCTGCGAGAGCAGGAGCTTGCCGGTCGCGGTGCGGTGCATCGGGTAGAGCGCACTCTTGAGTGGATCGATGGTGACGGAATGAGCGGCCTGCACCCAGTCGATGTAGCGCACGCCGCGACCCTCGCCGAGCCCGAGCTCGACGAGTTCGTCGAGC
>JBIKOK010000109.1:0-20753 GCA_044358025.1 Opitutaceae bacterium | reverse complement strand
CCATCGACAATTACCAGTTCGAACGGACCGTCCCGAACTCCACCGACTTCGTCGTCGTCAACGCCGCCAAGGTCCTCGCCCGCGGCTTCGAGGCCAAATTCATGTGGAGCCCCGTCGAGAAGGTCTGGTGGGATTTCCAGGCCGGCTACACCGACGCCACCTTCGACGACCACCGCGACGCCTCCGGCGCCCGCGTCGACGGCAAGCGCGTCCCCTTCATCCCCGCCGCGACTTTGCGCACCGGCGTGACCGTCGATTTCGGCCAGGGTTGGTCGGCCAATGCCAGCTATGCCGCGATCGGCCGCTCCTACTTCGACGAACGCAACACCGCGATGTTCGCCCAGCCCGCCTACGGCATTGTCAATGCCCAGCTGCGCTACCGCTTCGACCGCTACACCGTCGCCCTCTACGGCCAAAACCTCACCGATAAAAACTACTACCAATTCATCAACCCCGAGATTTACGCCGGCAGCCCCGGCGCCCCGCGCCGCGTCGGCGTCCAATTCTCGTTCGTGTATTGATTCGGAGGTCCAACTCCCCACCGTAACCGAAGTCCGTCCCGTCCGTCTCGCCCGTCGCTTTAGTTCACCTCCTGTTTTCGTCCCATGAGAATCCCTGCTCGTCTCCTCCCTGTCCTCCTCGTGTTCGCGGGCGGCCTCAGTGTCAGCCCCGCCCAGGCTGCCTCCGGTTGGCTCAATTGGCGCGGGCCCGACCAAAACGGCGTCTCCAAATCCACCGTCAAACTCCCCGACACCCTCGCCCTCAACGGTCCCAACCACCGCTGGTCCTTCAAGGCGCACGGGGCCGGCGCACCGGTCATCGCCGATGGGCGCGTGTATGCCTTCGGTTTCTACGGCGAGACCACCGATCTCGAAGAGGCCCTCATCTGTCTTGATGTGAAGACCGGCGCGAAGCTCTGGGAGCACCGCTTCCGCGACTACCTCAGCGACACGACCTACAACCGCTATGGCATCGGCGCCCCGCTCGTCGATGCGGAGACCGGCAACATCTTCGTCGAGTCCACCTGGGGTCAGCTCATGGCGTTCACCCGCGACGGCAAACTCCTCTGGGAACGTTCCATGGTCGAAGAGTTCGGCCGCCTCACCTTCCCCAACGGCCGCACCGGCTCCCTCGCCATCGACGGCCCGCTCGTCATCACTGACGGCATCACCGCCAACTGGGGCGCCGACGGCCCCGCCCGCAATCGTTTCTATGCCTTCGACAAACGCACCGGTGAACTCGCCTGGTTCTCCACCCCCGGCATCGAACCCGTCGACAGCTCCTTTGCCACCCCGGTCTTCGGCAATCTCGGCGACCAGCGCGTGTTCTACGCCGGCACCGGTTGCGGCTATGTCGTCTGCATCAACGCCCGCACCGGCGAGCCCGTGTGGCGCTTCCACCTCTCCCTCGCCGGCGTCAACGCCGACGTCCTCCTCCTCGGCAACGACACCCTCATCGGGGTGCACGGCAAAGAAAATGTCGACGCCACCAGCATGGGCCGCCTCGTCGCCCTCAAGATCCCGACCGAATACCCCAAGGGCCCGAAGCCGCTCATTTTGCCGGCCAGCGCCGAAATCTGGCGCAACGACGAGTTCACCGCCTTCAGCAGCTCGCCGCTGCTCGTGAACAACCGCGTCTATTCCACCGTCGCGACCGGCAGCCTCCTCTGCGCCGACGCCACCACCGGCAAAACCATCTGGCAGGAAAAACTCTCCCCCGACCAACTCCACGCCTCGCCCGCCTACGCCGACGGCAAGTTCTACATCCCCATGCAAAACGGGTCCGTCTATGTCGTGAAAGACGCCGGCGACAAAGCCACGGTCGTCTCGACTAACCCGCTGGGCGCACCCTGCCTGGGCGCTCCATCCTTCTACGGCGACGCCGTGTTTGTTTTCACCAAGGAAGGCCTGCACTGCTTCGGCCCCAAAGCCTCCGCCGCCAGCGTGCCGCCCTCCGTCGCCTTTGTCCCCCCCGCGCCCTCGACCGCCCCGATCACCCAGCTCCAGGTCGTGCCCGCCGAATTTGCCCTGTCGCCCGGCCAAGCCCAGACCTTCACGGTCTACGGCCTCGACGCCACCGGCCGCCGCGTGCGCGACGTCACCAGCGAGGCAACGTTCGCCAAGTTCGTCCCGCCCACCGCCCTCGTAAAATCGGAAGTCGACGCCGAGATCGTCGGCCATGTCGTCAAAACCACCGCCAGCTCGAAACTCTCCGCCGGCGCCCTCCAGGCCAAATGGAACAGCCTCGTCGGCAACACCCGCGGCCGCATCGTCGCCGGCCCCGGCTATCGCGAAACCTTCGCCAATCTGCCCCTCGGCCAGAAAAACGCCGCCGGCGAAGACGTCGGCTTCCCCCCGCTCGCCTGGTTGGGCGCCCGCGTCAAATGGCACGTCGTCGAACAGGCCGGCGACAAGGTCCTCGCCAACCGCCTCGACGTAATCCTCTTCCAGCGCACCATGAACTTCATCGGCAAACCCGAGATGAAAAACTACACGCTCGAAGCCGATATCATGACCGACGGCAACCGCCGCTCGATGTCCTCCGTCGGCCTCGTCAACCAGCGCTACTTGATCGCGATGGCCGCCAACAGCCGCATCCTCGAGGTCACCAGCAACCACGAACGCGTGAAAGAATCCGTCCCCTTCGAAGCTGCGCCCAACACGTGGTATCGCCTCAAAACCCGCGTCGACCACGACGCCACCGGCACCGGCGGCGTCGTCCGCGCCAAACTCTGGGAGAAAGCGAAACCCGAACCCGCCGCCTGGACCATCGAGGTCCGCCAGCCCATCGTCCACGCCCACGGGGCCCCGGGCGTGTTTGCCTTCTCTCCCCAAAGCTTGAAACGCGTGTTCATCGATAACCTCTCCCTCACCGCCAATGAATAACCTTCGCTCCCTCTCCCTGTCGTTGTTCGCTGCGGTCTGCACCGCCGCCCCCGCCCTCGCGGGCGATTGGCCCATGTGGGGCGGCACGCCCAGCCGCAACATGGTCTCCCCGGGCAAGGGCATCCCCACCGATATCGTCAGCGGGAAATTCCTCCCGAAGACTGAAACCATCGATCCCAAATCCACCAAGAACATCCGCTGGGTCACCAAACTCGGCTCCCAGGCCTACGGCACCCCTTGCGTCGCCGGCGGCCGCGTTTTCGTCGGCACCAACAACGAATCCCCCCGCGATCCCACCCAGATCGGCGACCGCGGCGTCCTCATGTGTTTCGACGAAAAGACCGGCGCGCTCCTCTGGCAGCTCGTCATCCCGAAGGTCGGCGCCGGCAAGGTCAGCGACTGGGAATATGTCGGCCTCTGCTCCTCCGTCGCCATCGAGGGCGACCGCGGCTACGTCGTTTCCAATCGCGGCGAGGTCATCTGCTTTGACGTCAAGGGCCAGTCCGACGGCAACCAAGGGCCCTATATGGACGAGGCGAAGTTCTCCTCCGTCGACGGCAAACCCGTCGCCGTGTCCGACAAGAGCGCCGACATCCTCTGGGTCACCGATGTCCGCAACGACCTCGGGATTTTCCCCCACAACGTCTCCAGCTGCTCCCCCCTGATTGTCGGCGACCGCATTTTCGTCGCCACCTCCAACGGCGTCGATTGGTCCCACCTCAACATCCCCGCCCCCTTCGCGCCCGCGCTCATCGCCGTGGACAAAAACACCGGCAAACTCCTCGGCGAAGAAACCTCCGAGGTCTCGAAGCGCGTCCTGCACGCCAGCTGGAGCTCCGCCGCCTACGCCAACGTCAAGGGCAAGCCCATGATCGTCTGGGGCGGCGGCGACGGCTGGTGCTACGGCTACGACACCGAGCCCTACGCCCACAAGGACGGCTTCCAGGCCCTCAAGGAACTCTTCCGCTACGACGCCGATCCGGTCGAGTATCGCACCAAAAATGGCCAGCCCCTCAAATACGCCACCCACGACGGCCCCAGCGAAATCATCGCCACCGTCGTCGTCGACGGCGACCGCGCCTACATGGCCATCGGCCAGGACCCCGAACACGGCGACGGCGTTGGCATGGTCAGCTGCATCGACCTCACGGCGACGGGCGACCTCTCCGGCAAGGCCCTCTGGACCAACAAAACCGTCGGTCGCACCATCTCCACCCCGAGCGTGGTCGACGGCCTGATTTACCAGGCCGAATACAACGGCAACATCCACTGTCTCGACGCGAAGACCGGCAAAACCCTCTGGATGCACGCCACCAACAGCCGCATCTGGTCCTCCACCCTCGTCGCCGACGGCAAAGTGTATTGCGGCAACGAAGACGGCGAACTCGTCATCCTGCAGGCTGGCCGCGAAAAGAAACTCCTCGGCAAGGTCGAGTTCTTCACCCCCATCTACGGCTCACCCGTCATCGCCAACGACACCCTCTACGTCACGACGATGACCCACCTGTTTGCCGTCGGCCGCTAGTCGACCGATGTCGAAACGCGCGCTCATCGTCACCTACTTCGTTCTGCTCTTCGCCCTCCACCAGGATTTCTGGTGGCGGGCCGATGCGAGCCTCGTCTTCGGCATCGTGCCCGTGAGCCTCGCCTACCACGCCGTCTGGACCCTCCTCGTCGCCGTCGGCTGGTGGCTCGTCGCCACGTTCTGCTGGCCGACCAACCTCGATGACACCCCGGCACCGACCGACTCCCCGACCGATGTGAAATCCGGGCCACCGCGATGATTCCGGCCCTCATCATCGGCCTCTATCTCTCGATCGTGGTCGCGATCGGCATCGTGAGTGTCCGCTATTTCCGCGGCGGCACGGCCGACTACTTTGTCGCGAGCCGGTCGCTCGGCCCCGTCGTCCTCTTCATGACCGTCTTCGGCACGGCGATGACCGCCTTTGCCATGGTGGGCAGCACCGCCGAGACCTTCGACTACGGCGTCGGCACCTTTGGCAAACTCGCCTCGTGGTCGGCGCTCGTGCATCCGGCCTGTTTTTTCCTCATCGGCCTCCCGCTCTGGTCCCTCGGCAAACGCTACGGCTACGTCACCCAAATCGAGTATTTTCGCGACCGCTTCCAGAGTTCTGCGCTCGGCTACGCGCTCTTTCCCGTCCTCGCCGGCCTGCTGATTCCCTATGTGCTCATCGGTCTCCTCGGCGTCGGCTCCGTGGTCAGCGGCGTCACCGTCGGGGCCTTTCCCGAAGTGTTTGCCGCCACCCGGGGGGCGATCCCGCCTTGGCTCACGATGGCCGTCATCTCCGCCGTCGTCCTCTTCTATGTCTTCATCGGCGGGGCCCGGAGCGCCGCCCTCGTCAATGTTTTCCAAACCATCGTCTTCGTGAGCATGGGCCTGCTGGCCTTCTGGCTCATCGCCGACACCCTCGGCGGCATGACGGCCGCCTCCGCCACCGCCCAACCCGCCAAGGCCGTCCGAGCCGGCAACATCGGCGAACTCGAGTTTTTCACCTACTGTTTGATCCCGCTCTCGATCGGCGTCTTCCCCCACGTTTTTCAAAACTTTCTCACGGCCCGCTCCGCCGCTTCCTTCAAACTCCTGCTCGTGATGCATCCCGTCGCCATCCTCCTCGCGTGGCTGCCGTGCATTTTGATCGGTTTTTGGGCCACCGGCGCGATGGTGCCCGGCGGCGTGCTCCCGGTCGTCCCCGGCGGCATCTCCTCCAACGCCGTCCTCGGCCTCATGGTCGCCAAACTCACTTCGCCCGTCGTCTCCGGTCTCGTCGCGGCCGGCGTGCTCGCCGCGATCTCGCTCGACGCGCAGTTCATCGCCATCGGCACCATGTTCACCCGCGACATCGTCGTCCACCACTTCGGCCCCACGCGCTTTTCCGACCGCGCCCTCGTCAACATCGCCCGCGGCTTCATCGTCCTCATGGTCGCGCTCACCTATGCCATGACGTTTCTCGAAACCCGCCAGATCTTCGCCCTCGGCACGTGGTGCTTTACCGGTTACGCCGGCCTGGTCCCGCTCCTCCTCGCCGCCCTCCATTGGCGGCGCGTCACGGCCCCCGCGGCGTTCGCCGCCGTCACCGTCACCGCCGTCACGTGGCTCGCGCTTTTCGTCGCCGCCGATTTCGGGGCCAATCGAAAATTTCTCATCGGCGGCATGTTGCCGGTTGCGACCCTCGTGCTCGTGTGCACCGTCACCATCGTCACCGTTTCGCTCTTCACTCGTCCTCCGTCTGATCATTTCCTCGCCAAATTTTTCCCAATCAAAACGTCATGAGCAGCAAACTCACCCCTCCCCAAGCCCAATCCGCCCTCGACGCCTGGACCCGCAAGATGATCGCGTGGCACTTCTCGCCCGCCACCGGCTGCGACTACTGGCTCAAGTGGGCCAAAACCGCCGGCTGGGATCCGCGCAAGGAAATCAAGTGCTTCGCCGACATCGCGAAAAAATTCCCCCACTTCGACGACGATGTCCTGCGCACCGAGCAGCCCGAGCGCTTCGTCCCCAAGGCCTACGCCAAGCGCCCCTACAACGTCTTCGAGACCGGCGGCACCACCGGCATGCCCAAGCAGCGCGTCGGCTGGGATGACTACAAGACCGACTACGAAGAATACAGCGACCACTACGGTCCCGACTTTTTCCCCAAGGGCAATTGGCTGATGGTCGGCCCCACCGGCCCCCGCCGTCTGCGCCTCGCCGTGGAGCATCTCGCCAACTACCGCGGCGACTCCTGCTACTTCGTCGACCTCGACCCGCGCTTCGTGAAGCGCCTCATCGGCACCGGCGACATGGCCATGGCCCGCAGGTATCAGGAGCACGTCATCGACCAAGCCGCGACGATCCTGCGCCACCGCAAGATCACCAACATGTTCACCACCCCGCGCCTCCTCGAGAACCTCGCCGAGCGCATGTCCCTCGTGAAGGCTGGACTCAAGGGCGTCTTCGTCGGCGGCACCACCATGACGCCCCAGTACGTCCGCTTCGTCGTCGAGGAGGTCTTGGAAAACAAAATCAACTTCGCCCCCACTTACGGCAACACCCTCATGGGCCTCGCGATTTCCAAGAAGCTCACCAAGTCCGACAACTACAGCCTCACCTACTACGCTCCCCAGCCCCGCGCCACCCTCCGCATCGTCCAACCCGACAACCCCTCCGAGCTCGTCAACTACGGCGACTACGGCCGCGTCGAACTCACCACGATGACCAAGGAGTTTTTCGTGCCCCGCTTCCTCGAACGCGACGAAGCCATCCGCCGCCCCCCGTGCAGCGAGTTCCCCTGGGACGGCGTCGGCGACGTCCGCCCCTTCCAGTCCCTCACCAAAACGATCATCGAGGGCGTGTATTGAGCGCGCCCCCCGCCCACACCATGAGCGCCATCCACATTCCCGTCCTCCGCCTCGGCCAGACCTACCGGAGCCTCGACACGATCAAGTTCAACGTCTCCGGCCAGCCGCTCGAAATCAGTGTCGCCAACTCCGGCCTCATCCGCCGCGATCTCCAGCAGCTCGCCAAGTCCGGTGAGGCCTTGCGCGCCATCCCCTGCGAGACCCTCGTCGGCTACATGGAAAAAGCCGCGGAACTCTACCTCCACGGCCACCTCCCCTGGGGCGACGGCGAACGCCTCCAGAGCCCCGACGACTACGTCGCGGCCCTCTCCCAACTCACCGGCCTGCCCCACAGCCTCGGCCGCTCCAACATGGGCAAGGTCCACGCCGCGATGTCCAACATCCGCGCCGTCATCTCCGGCCTCACCCGCGGCATGCCGCTCGAACTCTTCGACCGCGGCTTCGTTCGCCAAAACAACCTCGACGTAAATTTCTTCGCCGAGACCAACAGCCTGGGCGTCCTCCTCCCCAGCAATTCCCCCGGCGTCAACTCCCTCTGGCTCCCCGCCCTCGTGATGAAAATCCCCGTCGTGCTCAAGCCCGGCCGCGAGGATCCCCTCACTCCGTTCCGCCTCATTCAGGCGATGATCGCCGCCGGCTTCCCCCCCGCGGCCTTCGGCTTCTACCCCACCACCCACGACGGCGGCGACACCCTCCTCTTCGGCACCGGCCGCGCCATCGCCTTCGGCAATGACACCACGCTGAAAAAATACGCACCCTACCGCCACATCAACGTCCACGGCTCCGGTCGCAGCAAAATCGTCATCGGCGACGACTTCGCCCATGACTGGCCGAAACACCTCGATGTCATCGTCAACTCGATCGCGGCGAACGGCGGCCGCAGCTGCATCAACTGCTCCTCCGTCCTCATCGGCCAAGACCGCGACAAGCTCGCCGATGCCCTCGCCCGCAAACTCGCCGCGATCGAACCGCTCCCGCGCGATCATCCCGACGCCACCCTCTGCAGCTTCGCCAATCCAAAATCCGCGAAAGCCATCGACGAACGTCTCGAAGAATTCCTCCAGATGCCCGGGGCCGTCGACCTCACCGCGAAATACCGCAACGGCCCGCGCCTCGTCGAAGCCTACGGCCAAACCTTCCTCCGCCCGACCCTCATCGTCTGCGACGACCTCAACCACCCGCTCGCCAACACCGAGTATGGCTTCCCCTTCGCGAGCGTCCTCCAGGTGCCCCAGGCCCAAATGATCGGCCAGATCGGCGAGTCGCTCGTCGTCTCCGCCTTCACCCGCGATCAGGCGTGGAGCATCGATCTGATGACGAGCACCAACATCGAGCGCCTCAACCTCGGGCCGTATTCGACCATGCGCGTCCAGTGGGAACAGCCCCACGAGGGCAACCTCTTCGAATTCCTCTACCGCCGCCGCGCCCTCCAGGGCGATCTCGTCGCCGTCTGAACCCACCCTCCGCTCATCGGAAACCCGGTTCTTTGCGTTTCACGGTTTCCGACCCCATGATCGCCCCTTTCGCCTCCCGCCCCTCGCCGAAAATCGTCTTTGGCCCGGGGACGCTGCGCGAACTGCCCGCCTGCGTGCGCGACGCCGGCGGCACCGCCGTCTTTCTCGTCAGCGACCGGGGCCTCGCCCGCACCGGCCACCTCGAACGCGCCCAACGCCTACTCGAGGCGGCCGGCCTCCCGGTCACCGTCTTCGCCGACGCCAAAGAGAATCCCACCGAGTCCGACATCGCCGCCTGCCGCGAGGCCGCCCGGACCGCGACCTTCGATTGCTTCGTCGCCCTCGGCGGTGGCAGCAGTCTGGATACGGCCCGCGCCTGCAATTTCGTCCTCACCAACGGCGGCGTCATGCACGACTACCACGGCTACGGCAAAGCCACCCGGCCGCTCCTGCCGCTCATCGCCATTCCCACCACCGCCGGCACCGGCAGCGAAACCCAGTCCTACGCCCTCGTCAGCCGCGACGGCAGCCATGAGAAAATGGCCTGCGGCGATCCCAAGGCCCGCGCACACACCGCCATCCTCGACCCGGAGCTCACCGCGACCTTGCCCCGGTCCGTCGCCATCCTGTCCGGCCTCGACGCCCTCTCCCACGCCCTCGAATCCGCCGTCTCCACGAAACGCAACGAGCTCTCCTCGCTCTACTCCGAGTCCGCCTTCCGCCACCTCGCCACCGCCATCGAGCGCGTCGTCGCCGGCGCCGCGACCGACGATGATCGCGGCCACATGCTCCTCGGCGCGGCCTTCGCCGGCCTCGCCATCGAAAACAGCATGCTCGGCGCCGCCCACGCCAGCGCCAACCCCCTCACCGCCCGCCACGGCGTCGTCCACGGCCATGCCGTCTCCCGCATGCTGCCTTCGGTCATGCGCTTCAACTCCACCGTGCCCGCCGCCGCCGCCACCTACGCGCGCTTCGAAACCGTGCTCCGCGAGGCCAGCGCCAATCCCCTGCCGTTGATCGACTGGGTCACCGCCATCGTCGCGCAGAGTTCCCTGCCGCCGCTCGATTCCGGCCCGATGGATTTCCCCCTCCTCGCCGACGACGCCACCCGCCAGTGGACCGGAAAATTCAACCCGCGCGCGTTGCAGGCCCCCGACTTCGTCTCACTCTACGAGCGTGCGTTTTCGACCGATGTCACCCCCTGACGGATTCTGCGCCCTCGCCCGGGCGACCCTGCTCACCGCGGCCCTGGTGCTGGCCGGCTGCGGCGAACGCTCCTCCGCCGACGCCGCGAAAAAATCTCCATCCAAGCCGCCCGCCCCCGAGATCGCCTGGCCCATGACCCGCGGCGGCCCCGCCCTCAGCGGCTATGTCGCCACGACCTCGCCCCGCGACCCGGTCATCGCGTGGACCTTCACCGCCGCCGGCCCGATTTCCGCCGAGGCCGCCCTCGTCGCCGACCGCGTCTACGTCGGCACCGGCAAGGGCACGCTGCATTGCCTCGCTGCTGATACCGGCAAACCGCTCTGGGAATTTACCACCAAGGACGCCATCACCGCCGCGCCCGCGGTCGCCGGCGGCAAAGTGTTCCTCTCCTCCAACGACGGCCGGCTCTACGCCCTCGCCGCCGACACCGGCCAGGAAGTCTGGCAGTTCGCCAGCGACGACAAAATCAGCGCCGGCGCCATCACCCTCAAATCCCCCGACGGCACCGCCGACTGGGTGCTGCTCAACGGCTACGACGGCACCACCCGCGTGCTCCACGCCGCCGACGGCAAACTCGTCTGGAGTTACAAGACCGACGACTACATCAACGGCTCGCCCGGCGTCGTCGACGGCCGCTTCCTCGTCTTCGGCGGCTGCGACGCCCAGCTGCACGTCGTCAACCTCAAGGACGGCACGCTCGTCCACAAAATCCCCACCGAAGCCCAGATTCCCGCCTCGATCGGCACCTTCGGCACCATGGCGTTCTGCGGCAACTACGCCAACCAGACCGTCGCGTTCGACGTCGTCGGCGGCAAAGTCGCCTGGACCTACGAGGATCGCGCCCTGCCCTTTTTCAGTTCGCCCGCGATCAACGACCGCCTCGTCCTCATCGGCTCGCGCGACAAACACCTCCACGCCATCCACCGCGCCACCGGCGAGGGCGCCTGGAAATTCAAGACCGGCGGCCGCATCGAGGGCTCGCCCATCGTCTTCGACGACGCCGTCGTCTTCGGCTCCACCGACGGCCGGCTTTACGCCGCCTCCCTCGAGACCGGCGCCGAACTCTGGCAACTTGAGCTCGGCGAATCGCTGGTGGCGTCCCCCGCATTCGGCCACCGCCAGCTGGTCGTGGGCGGCGAAAAAGGCACCGTGTTCGCCGTCCGCAGCCGCCCGCCGCAAAAACCCTGAGCATATTTCCGGCTCCCCACGTCTCGCCCCCACCCCGACCTTTCTCATGAACGAAGCGCCCACCCGCCCCGCCGCCCCGGCCAAGAGCTCCACCCTCGCGGGCAATTATTTCATCTCCAACTACCCGCCGTTTTCTTTTTGGTCCGAGGACCAAAAATTTCAGGTGGAGCAAGCCCTCGATACCCCGCCCGCCCCCGGCGCGAAACTCGGCCTCTACCACCACATCCCGTTTTGCCGGAAGCGCTGCCATTTTTGCTACTTCCGCGTCTACACCGACAAGAACGCTCAGGACATCCAGACCTATCTCGACGCCACAATCACCGAACTGAAGTCGCTCGCCGAGCGCCCCCTCTTCCGCGGCCGCAAACCCCACTTCGTCTACTTCGGCGGCGGCACGCCTTCCTATCTTTCCGCCAAGCAGCTCCACGAACTCACCGACAAACTCAAGGCCGTCCTCCCCTGGGACGCCGCCGAGGAGGTCGCCTTCGAGGCCGAGCCCGGCACCCTCAATCCCGGCAAGCTCACCGCCATCAAAAACGTCGGCGTCACCCGTCTCAGTCTCGGCGTCGAACACTTCGACGACCATGTGCTCGAAATCAATGGCCGCGCCCACCGCTCCGCCGAGGTCTTCACCGCCTACGAGCGCGCCCGCGCCGAAAATTTTGCCCAGATCAACATCGACCTGATCGCCGGCATGCTCGAGGAAACCGAGGCCCTCTGGCAGCGCAACATCGAGCAGACCCTCGCGCTCCGCCCGGACAGCGTGACCATCTACCAGATGGAGATCCCCTACAATACCACCATCTACAAAGAGATGAAGGCCGACGGAAAACTCGTCGCCCCCGTGGCCGATTGGCAGACCAAACGCCGCTGGGTGAAGGAGGCCTTCGCCGCCCTCGAAAGCGCCGGCTACACCATCGCCAGCGGCTACACCGCCGTGCTCGACCCCAAGCGCACCAAGTTCGTCTATCGCGACGAACTCTGGACCGGCGCCGACTTGATCGGGCTCGGCGTCGCGTCCTTCTCCCACGCCGCCGGTGTCCACTACCAAAACGTCACCGAAATCGAACCCTACCTCGCGGCCATCAACGCCGGCCAGCGCCCCGTCAAACGCGCCTTCCGCACCACCCGCGAGGAACTCATGATCCGCGAATTCATCCTCCAGATGAAGCTCGGCCGCGTCGCCCTCGGCTACTTCGCGGAAAAATTCGGCGTCGACCTCGCGCAACGCTTCGCCGCCCAATTCGGCCACCTCGCCGCCGAGGGTTTTCTCACCGTCGACGCCACGCAGGTCCGCCTCACCCGCGACGGCCTCCTCTGTGTCGATACCCTGCTGCACGAGTTCTTCCTCTCGCAGCACCGCACGAACAAGATCGTCTGACGCCCCCGTTTCTCCGCGCGTGGAAACCACGGACCAACCCGCCGTCCCGGCCTTGCCGCCCGCCTTCGCGCGGTTCATGCGCGAATCCTGCCGCCTCCCGCTCGACACCTTCCGTGCCCTGCCCGGAGCCCGGCTGCCCGACCTCCCGCGCCGCCTCCTCGACCATCGGCGCGACATGACCTCCACCCTCGCCGACTTTCACGGCAGCCCCCTCCGCGTCGACGTCCGGCAGGTCGGCCACGTCGACGATTTCTATCTGCGCGAAGTCTTTCTCCGCACCACCGCCACCGACCGCGTCGTCGAATACGGCGTGCTCGCCGTCGCCCTCGCCCAATTCACGCCGGCACAACGCGCGGCCCTCACCGCCGGCCGCACGCCGCTCGGCACGATCCTGCACGACTTCAAAATTCCGTTCATCAGCGCCCCGCTCGGATTTTTCTCCGCCCCGGCGGCTCAGCTCCCCCCGATCCCCTCCTCTTCGCCGGCGGCCACCGCGTGCTTCGGCCGTTTCAACTGCCTCGCCCAACCCACGGGCGAACCCCTCGCCTGGATTCTCGAGATCCTGCCTTCGCCGTGAAAATCGTTTTCCTCACCGCCGGCACCGGCAGCTATTATTGCGGAGCGTGCATGCGCGACAACGCCCTCGCCCGCGAACTCCACCGCGCCGGTCACGACGTCACCCTCGCGCCCATGTACCTGCCGCTCACCCTCGACGAGACCACGCTCGTCGGCGCGGAAAAGGTCCCGGTGTTTTTCGGCGGCATCAACGTCTTCCTCCAACAGAAAATCCCGCTCTTCCGCAAAACCCCCGCCGCCTTCGACCGGCTGCTCAATTCCACCGGCCTCCTGCGCTGGGCCGCCCGCCACAGCCACATGACCTCCGCCCGCACCCACGGCGAGATGGCCGTCGAGATGCTCAACGTCGCCACCAGTCCGCTCCGCAAGGAACTCGACAAACTCCTCGACTGGCTCGGCGACATCGCGAAACCCGATCTCGTCTGCCTCTCCAACGCCCTGCTCGCCGGCTTCACCCCCGAGCTGAAACGCCGGCTCGGCGCGCCCGTCGCCGTCTTTTTTCAGGGCGAGGACTCGTTTCTCGACAGCCTGCCCGAGCCCTACCGCACCCAATGCTGGGCCGCCTTGAAACACCACCTTCCCGCGGCCGATGCCCTCATCTCCCCGAGCCGCCGCTACGCCGATTACATGGGCCGCCGTCTCGGTCTCGCCCCCGCCGCCATCGAAATCGTGCCCAACGGCATCTCGCTCGACGGCTACGCCGCCGGCGCCGAGCCCGCGGTCCCCACCCTCGGCTACCTCGCGCGCATGTGCCGCGAAAAGGGCCTCGAGCTGCTCGTCGACGCCTTCATTGTACTCGCCCGGGAACGGGGCGATTCGCGCACGCTTCTCAAGATCGCCGGCGCCGCCACCGCCGGCGACCAACCGCTGATTGCTCAACTCCAAAAACGGCTCGCCGCCGCCGGCCTCACCTCCCGCGTCACTTGGCTCCCCAACGTCTCGCGCGAAGAAAAAATCTCCTTTCTCCGCGGCCTGACCCTCTTCTCGGTGCCCACGCTCTACGAAGAAGCCTTCGGCCTCTACGTCGTCGAAGCGATGGCCTGCGGCGTCCCGGTCGTGCAACCCAACTCCGCGTCGTTCCCCGAAATCATCGACGCCACCGGCGGCGGCCTGTGCGTTCCCCCGCAGGATGCCCGCGCGCTGGCCGACGCCTGGCACCACCTGCTCGCCGATGCGCCCCGCCGCACCGCCCTCGGAAAATCCGGCCGATTGGGCGTTGAAAAACGCTTCAGCGCCCCGACTATGGCCCACCATTTTGGCTTGGTTGCCCGCCGTCTCACCCACGCCGCGGACTAACCCCGCCCGCCGCATGGACACTCCCACTCATTTTCATTTCTGCCACCGCCGCGCGGTCGAGTTCGCCGACACCGACCTCGCCGGCATCATGCACTTCGCGAATTTCTTCCGCTTCGTCGAATCCGCCGAGCACGCCTTCTTCCGCTCCCTCGGGTTCCGCGTCCACCAATCCGACGGCCGGTTGCAGGATGGATGGCCGCGCCTCGAAGTTTCCTGCCACTACCGCAAACCCGCCCGCTTCGAACAGGTGCTGGAGATTTGCCTCCGCATCGACGAGGTCCGCACCAGCAGCCTGCGTTACAGCTTCTGGATCTTCGCCGAGGCCGACCCGTCGCGCGCCGTCATCGCCCACGGCACCTTCGGCATCATCCACGTCGAACTCGACACCGCCGCGCATCAGATCCGCAAGACCCCGGTCCACGACGATCTCCGCGCCAAACTCGCCACCGTCATGGCCGCCCCCGCCCCCGTTTCCGCTTCCTAAACCTTCCTATCCAAAAAAAATACCATGCAATGGCTCTATTATGTCCTCCTCACTGTCGCTACGTGGGGTCTCTACGGCGTCTATCTTCACAGCGGCCAGATGGCCATGGGTGATCCCGTCAACGGTCGCTACAAGGCGTTCCTCTTCGTCGGCGTCGCCTACTTCATCATCGCCGTGCTCGCACCTCTGCTGGTGCTGAAACTCAACGGCTCCGACTTCAATTTCCCGAGCAAGGGCATCTGGATCTCGCTCTTCGCCGGCGCACTCGGCGCGGTCGGCGCCTTCGGCATTCTCCTCGCCTTCGGTGCCAAGGGCATGCCGACCGTCGTCATGGCCATCGTCTTTGCCGGCGCCCCGATCGTGAACGCCGTCGCCGCCACCCTCATGCATCCGCCCAAGGGCGGCTTCGGGGGCGTCGCCTGGCAGTTCTACGCCGGCATCGTGCTCGCCGCCGCCGGCGGTTGCCTCGTCAGCTACTACAAACCCACTCCCGCGCCCAAGGCCGCCGTCACCAAGGCCGCTCCCCTCGTCGCCGGTCAGCGCTGATTCTCCGACGTGGCGCTCGCGCAACAGCAGCTGACCGCGCTCAACCGCCTCATCCGCGCGATCGCCCCGTCCAACCGGTTCTACCAGCCCAAGCTGGCGGCGGCCGGCGGGCTCGACGGGTTCGCCGCGCTCGATGACTTTCGCGCCCGGATGCCGTTCACGACCAAGGACGAACTCGCCCGCGATCAGCTCGCGCACCCGCCCTACGGCTCGACGCTGACGTATCCCCGCGAGACCTATTCGCGCTACCACCAAACCAGCGGCACCAGCGGCCGCCCCCTCATCTGGCTCGACGACCGCGACAGCTGGCAGTGGGTCGTCGACCGCTGGAAAGTCGTATGGGAAAAAGCCGGCGCCGTGCGGGGGGACTCCGTCTTGTTCACGTTTTCCTTCGGCCCGTTTCTCGGTTTCTGGGCGGCCTTCGATTCCGCCGTGCAACTCGGCCTCCTCGCGATTCCCGCCGGAGGCATGAGCAGCCTCGACCGCCTCCGTTTCCTGCTGGCCCGACGACCGCGCATTTTGTGCTGCACGCCCACCTATGCGCTCCGCCTCGCGGACGTCGCCCGGGAGGCCTCGATTTCCCTGCGCGATTCGGGCGTCGAAGTCATTATGGTCGGCGGCGAGCCCGGCGGCTGCGTCCCGGAGTTTCGTGCGCGCCTGGAACAAGGCTGGCCCGGCGCCCGCGTCGTCGACCACCACGGCATGACGGAAGTCGGTCCCGTTTCCTACGGTCTCCCCGACCAGCCGACGCTCCTCTATTTGCTCCACGACGCCTACCTCTGCGAGGTCCTCCAACCCGGCACGAACCAGCCGGTCGCCCCCGGCGGGCAGGGGGAGCTGGTCCTCACCACGTTGGGGCGCACGGCCTGCCCCCTCTTGCGCTACCGGACCGGCGACCTCGTCCGGCCCGCCGCCGTGGCGGGCGAAGAACCCGCCGCCTTCGCCCTCGCCGGCGGCATCCTCGGCCGCGTGGACGACATGGTGATCGTGCGCGGCGTGAATCTCTATCCCACCGCCGTCGATGCCGTGGTCCACGCCGTGTCGGGCATCCGGGACTACGTGGCCGAAATCGACCGACGCAGCGCGCTCGCCGAAGTCACCGTTCGTTTCGAGCCGACCGAACCCCACCACGATCCGTCGGCCGAACTGGCGACGCGACTCCGCGACGCGTTTCAGGTTCGGTTCAACGTCGAAAAAGTCCCGGCCGGCGTCCTGCCCGTCTTCGAAATGAAAGCCCGCCGCTGGAAAATCCTCTCCTGATATGATCGACCTCGCCCGCGTTTCCAAAATCTACCCGAGCCCCGCCGGCCCGATCACCGTCTTGCGCGACCTCGACCTGCGCGTCGCCGCCGGCGAATCCGTCGCCATCGTCGGCCCCTCCGGCAGCGGCAAGACCACGCTGCTCAACCTCCTCGGCGCCCTCGACCAGCCCACCTCGGGCACCGTCACCATCGACGGCCAGGCCCTCGGCGCGCTCGAGCCCGCCGCCGCCGCCCGTTTCCGCAACCGCTCCATCGGGTTCATTTTCCAACTCCACTACCTGCTCCCCCAGTGCACCGTCCTGGAAAACGTCCTCGTGCCGCGCCTCGCCGGCGGCTGGGACGAACCGGTCGCCGCCACCCGCGCCCGCGCCGAAGCCCTCCTCGAACAGGTCGGCCTGCGCGATCGCCTGACCCATTTGCCGTGGCAGCTCTCCGGCGGTGAACAGCTCCGCGCCGCCATCGCCCGCGCCCTCATTAACCAACCCAAGCTCATCCTCGCCGACGAACCCACCGGCTCGCTCGATCCGTCGACCGGCGAGCGCATCGCCGACCTGCTCCTCCGCACCAACGCCGGCGCCCGGGTCGCCCTCGTGGTCGTCACGCACAATCCCGCCCTCGCGCAGCGGATGCAAAAAACCTACCGCCTCGAGGCCGGTCGCCTCCTGGCCTGAGGCCACGCCCGCCGATGACCGCCTTGCGCTACGTCCTGCGGAGTGTCGTCCACTACCGCGCCGCCTATCTCGGCGTGCTCGCCGGCGCCGTCCTCGGCGCCACCGTCCTCCTCGGCGCCCTCTTCGCCGGCGATTCCGTCGCCGCCTCCCTCCGCCGCATCGCCGAACAACGCATCGGCCGCGCCACCCACGTCGTCGCCTCCGGGGACCGCTTCTTCCGCCAGGCCCTCGCCGACGATCTCGCAACCGCCGCCCGCGTCCACGCCGCGCCCGTCCTCCTCGCCCGCGGCACCGCCACCCACGCTTCGTCCCGCGCTTCCGCCAACGAAGTCCAACTCGTCGGCGTCACGCCGGCCTTCTGGTCCTTCGCCCCGGACCCCGCCACCCGCCCCCCCTCCCTCGTCGCCGCAAAATCCGAAATCGCCGTCAACGACACGCTCGCGCGCCGCCTCCGCCTCTCCGTCGGTGACACGGTGGTCGTGCGCCTTTCCAAACCCGGCGTCCTCGCCGGCAACGCCCCCATCGCCGGCGCCGAGGCCAAACTCGAAACCCTGCGCTGCACCGTCGCCACCATCGTCGGCGACGCCGCGTTCGGCCGCTTCAACCTCGCCGCCACCCAGGTCGCCGCCCCCTCCGTTTTCCTGCCGATCGAGTTGCTCCAGGAGGCCTTCAAGCGCCCCGGCCGCGCCAACCTGATTCTCGTCGCCGCCGCACCGGACGCTCCGCTTTCCACCCTCAGCGCTCAACTCACCGCCACCCTCCGCCTCGCCGACTATGGCCTCACCCTGAATTGGCGCGAGCAACCCGCCGCCTTCGAACTCGCCTCCGAGCGCATCTTCCTCGACCCCGAAATCACCGCGGCCGTCACCCGCGCCCTGCCGTCCGCCCAACCGGCCATCACTTATCTCGTCAATGAACTGCGCGCCGGCGACCGCGCCACCCCCTACTCGATCGCCACGGCGACGACCCCGGACGCCGCCCCCTTTTTGCCCGCCGACCTCGGCCCCCGCGAAATCGTCCTCAACCGCTGGCTCGCCGACGACCTCCAGGCGAACGCCGGCGACGACGTGCGCGTCACCTATTTCCAAGTCGGACCGGCCGACACGCTCGTCGAGCAACAGACCTCCTTTCGCGTCCGCGCCGTGATCCCGCTGGCCGGCCTCGCCGCCGACCGCGCGTGGATGCCCGACTTCCCCGGGATCAGCGACTCCAAGCATCAGAGCGATTGGGACCCCGGCCTCCCGCTCAACCTCAAACGGATCCGCCCGCAGGACGAAAAATATTGGGACGATTTCCGCGGGGCACCCAAAGCCTTTGTCTCCCTCGCCGCCGGACGCGAAATGTGGACCACCCGGTGGGGCACGCTCACCGCCCTGCGCATTCCGCACCCACCCGCTCAGGCCGCCGACCTGGAGCGCACGCTCCTCGGCGTGCTGCGGCCCGAAATGAATCAGCTCCTGCT
The DNA here is from genome assembly GCA_044358025.1 of Opitutaceae bacterium. Lineage (GTDB taxonomy): Bacteria > Verrucomicrobiota > Verrucomicrobiia > Opitutales > Opitutaceae > GAS368. The sequence goes on along the minus strand of JBIKOK010000109.1, from coordinate 1,980 downwards.
GACCAACGTGCGCGCCGGCGCCCAAGACGCCGCGCAGTCCGCCGTCGATTTCGGCGGCCTCTTCCTCGGCATGAGTTTTTTCCTGATCCTCGCCGCGCTCGGGCTCGTCGCGATGCTCTTTCAACTCGCCCTCCTCCAGCGCAACCGCGAGGACGCGCTCCTCGGCGCCGTCGGCCTGCCCCCGCGCCAACTCCTGCGCTGGCGCCTCGCCGAGGGCGCGGTCGTGCTCGCCGTCGGCGCGGCGCTCGGTCTCCCGCTGGCCGCACTCTACACGCGCGGCATCTTGCGTTTCCTCGAAACCATTTGGGCCGGCACCGGCGGGGCCGCGACCTTCACGTTCGCCGCGCAGCCCACGAGCATCGCGATCGGCCTCGTCGTCTTCGTCGGAAGTTCGCTCGGCGCCATCTGGCTGGCCGTGCGCCGCCAGACCCGCGCCGCGCTCTCCATCCGCCTCGCCGCCCAAGCGGAAGCCGTCGTCGCCCCCGCGATAATCCGCCGCCGCTCGCTCGTTCTCGCCGCCGCCTCGGCCCTCGCCGGCGCCGCCGCCGTGGGCCTCTCCGACCGCGGCCTGCCTGCCCAGGGCGCCTTTTATCTCGCGGGCTTCGCGTTCCTCTTCGCCGGCCTCGCGCTCTGCCGCGCGTGGCTCGCCCGCGCCCCGGCCCCCCGCGGCGCCACCCCCCTCGACGCCGCCTATCTCGGGGCGCTCAACCTGAAGGCGCGGCGTTCGCGCAACCTGACCGTCGTCGGCCTCATCGCCACCGCCGTCTTCATGGTGCTCTCCGTCGCCTCGTTTCGTAAACACGTCGGCGCCGAGTGGCTGGTACCCAGCAGCGGCACCGGCGGCTTCGCCCTCCAGGTTGAAACCACCGTCGCCCAAAACCACCCGCGCGACGGCCAGACAAAGGGCTTTGAACTCTTCGAACGCGCCGCCGCGGACCTCGGCGACCTCGTGCCGCTGCGCGTCGGGGCCGGCGACAACGTCAATTGTTTCAATCTCAACACCACCCTGCAGCCGCGCCTGCTCGCCGTCGACGCCGCCCGGCTCGCCGCCCGCCGGGCGTTCCCCCTGAAACCCGGCGCCGACTGGGCCGCCCTGCGCACCCCGACCGCCACCGGCGCGATCCCGGCCCTCGTCGACGCCACCACGATGATGTGGGCCCTGAAGCGCAAAGTCGGCGACGTGCTCACCTACACCGATGAAAACGGCCGCAGCTTCGCCGTGCAGATTGTCGGCGCGATGCCCGACTCGATTTTCCAAGGCAGCCTCCTCGTCGACGAAGCGCTTTTTCTGCAAAAATTCCCCTCGCACGCCGGCTACTCGCTCTTCCTCGCCGACGTGAAATCACCCGCCGGCGTCGAAGCCCTGCGCGACCGGCTCAGCACCGCCACGGCGGATGCCGGAGGAAAAGTGGAGCTCACCCGCGATGTGCTCATGGCGTTTCACCAAATCGAAAACACCTACATCGCGATCTTCAACGTCCTCGGCGCCCTCGGCGTCGTGCTCGGCAGCCTCGGCCTCGCCCTCGTCGTCGCGCGCAACCTCCGCGAACGCCGTGGCGAATTCGCCGTGCTCACCGCCATCGGTCTGCCGCAGGCGGTGCTGGCGCGCATGGTCTTCGCCGAATTCGGCCGGCTCGTGCTCTGGGGCCTCGCCGTCGGCGCCTTTGCCTCGCTGGTCGCCATCTGGCCCAGCCTCACCGCCCTCCCCGCCGCCCCGACGCTCGCCCTCGCCGCCGCGATGCTGGCCGGCATCGCGTTGCTCAACCTCGCCAGCGGCTGGCTGATCTTTCGGTGGTCGCTGCGCGATCTGCGCCCCAGTACGGCAATGTCGGCGGGGTAGTTGCGGATTTCATACTCCATTTTTTCATCGCAAGCCCGAGGAACGAGAGCGTGGCGATCCAGCTCGATGGACTGCTTCGTTGCGGCGCTCCTCGCAATTACAAGCCCAGCAAGAAGCGCCAGCCGCCGCTCGGTGTCACC
>JBIKOK010000321.1:0-6294 GCA_044358025.1 Opitutaceae bacterium | reverse complement strand
GACCGCGTGCAGCGGATGCGGGCCGGGGGCGGGTGGGCGCGTGGGGATGTGGGGCGCGTGCGGGTCGTGGCAGTTCGCGCAGCTGAGCCGCTGGGCCTTACCCTTGGAGCGATCCCAATAGCCGCCCGTGCGGCCGTGGGCGCCGGCTTCCCAGTCGCGGTAGGTCGGGCCGTGGCAGCTGCCGCACAGCGGCGGAATGTTGTCGAACTTCAGCTCGCGCCCGTCGCGCACCTGAAAGGTGACGAGATTTTGCTCGTTGTGGCAGTTGTAGCAGAGGTCGTTGCGGTCATGGGAGCCGTGGCCCATCACGATGTTTTTGTGCTCCTTCGGGATGATAATCTTGTGGTTCGCGTCGAACCGGATGGGCGGTGGCTTGTTCTTTTCGTGGCAGCTGTAGCAGTCGTAGTCCGAGAGATCCTCTTTGGCTTTGACGAGGTCGGTGTAGGTCTGGCGCCACGGGGTCGTCTCCAGGAATTTCGCGTCGACCGGCGGGATGGTCTGCCGCGGGGCCGCGTGGCTCCGGCTATTACCGAGGAACAGTGCGCTCATCCCCAGAAACGCGACCGTGAGTCCGGCGAGCCAGAGGTTGGTCCGGCGGTCGGAACTCCCGGCGGCGGGCGGGGCGCGGTGGTCCATGGCGGTTTTCTCCGGGGAAGGGCCGGTCGGGCCGATTATTTTTTCAAGGCGCGCATGTAGGGCACGAGGGCCTTCATCTCGGCGTTCGACAAACCCTCGACCGCTTTCATGGTGGTCTTGCCCTTGTCGTCGATGAGACCGGACTTCATGGCCTTGAAGGCCTGCTCGTCGGTGAACTTGGCCTGCACCTTGGGGTCCGTGAGATCGGCGATGCCGAGCTTCTTGCCCATCTTGGTGCCGCCTTTGCCGTCTTCGCCGTGGCATTTGGCGCAGTGCTCTTTCCAGTGGGCGTCGGCATCGGCGCCGTAGGTCGAGAGCGCGGCACCGGTGAGGATCAGGGTGAGGAGACGTTGGGTCGTGGTCATGGGAGGAGTTGGGAAGGAACGGGTGAATCGTCGGGGGGCAGGGGTGAACCGAATCGCTGGCCGGACTATCGGCCGGGAGGCGATTTTCTACTCGGCGCATTTTGGCGAGCTTGCCGCATTTTTTGTTGGAATCCGCCCGATGTGCGGAAATTGCGCCAGCGCTGCGGCGCCGGGAATTTTCGGGAACCCAACGCCGAAAGGCCAAAGCGTGCGCAGGACCCGGCAAGGCCGGCGTAGCCCGTTGGCCGATTTTGTGACCACTAACCGGAGACGGCTCCCTCCGCCCGGCCGCGCGGTCGTTAAGCAGGACCGTGCTACGATCACCCGACCCCGCCGGACCAAGCCGACTCGTTTATTCGTCGGCCCCGCTACGAGGGGTCTGAGCTTGATCGGCGGGGTCTCCGGCCACCCCACTCCCCGGCGACGAACAGCGCGTTTGACCGCAACAGCGTCCGGCCAAATGTCGACCACAACGCCGGCATCTTCGGGGCGTCGCCCGGCATTGCGGTCGACCAACAGACCGACCGGTAAAGGCCGGCGAGGTTTTACCGCCCCAACGGCTATGCCATCCTGGCGCCGCTCCCGGTGGCCAACCGCGTCGCCGTGGAGGCGACCTCGATCCCCGTGGGCGTGAAGCCCACGTTCGCCGATTCATGGATCTGGCATGCCCCGCGCGACTGCTCGGAGCGCAAAACCGCCCCGGGCGTCGGCCGCAGGACCTGCCACGGCCCGCTCGCCGACATGGCCTTCGAACCCGGTCTGGAAGAACGCCGCCCGCCTCGGGCCGGCTCCTGCCGCCCACTGCTTGAGGGTTCGCTCACCGGAGCCGTCTTCGCGCAGTGGGCGGCAATTTATCGGGGGGTTTTCCGGAAAGATCCGGCCGGGCTGATGGTCCCCCGGACGTGGGCCGGGGTGTTGGGGCAAGGCCATCTCGGTTAATCGTTGGCGGTTCAGGCCGAGGAGCGAAGCGACGAAGCCATCCAGCCGGATCGCGCGCGTCGCGCTTCGCGCACCTCGCGATGTCAATAGTCTGAATACACCACCGCCGCCGGTCAAAGAATCGGACGCGGGAGCGAACGCCCAGAACGACGGGCCACGGACGGGTCTTCGCCGGCGGCGCCGCACCACCCTCCGCTTTGACGGAGATACGAGCTGACGGTGGGCGGGCGAATCGCCTTCGGGATTGCCGCCCGTGAGCCCCCCGGGTTGAGCACGGCGCGATAGCCCGGTGCGATCGACCGGCGGCCGGGGGCAACGATGAAGAGCCGCCTTTATCCTGCGGCGGGCCTCCGCGGTTATCCTTGTTGTGCACAAGACCGGTCCGACCAGCGGACGAAGCGAGGGCCTCAACCGGAAAATCCGTGGGCTGCGCCGGAGTGCCTGCGGCTCCCGCCCCAACGATTTTTCAAGCTAAGCCTCTCCGCCCTCCTTTGATCTAAGTTCAAATCCGGCGGCGTCTGACGCATTTCTCCGGAAGAGGTGTTTGTTGGGATTCGCGCCTGGCGCCCTTGGGGGCGCGAGGCGGCGCCCGGTGGCGGGATTTTGTCGCGATAAACAAACCAAATTTTGCGCTGCACTGGGCAAGGCGTGCGCAGCCAGCGCGCCGATAAATGACCATACTCGCCCACAATTCAGCAGGAACCGTTTCCACCACTCCGTAAGACACCGTCAAACTCACCGCCCTATGAAACTCAAACTGCGTCTCTCCCGCACCACGCTGATCTTTGGAGGCACCGCCGTGTGGGGGTTGTTTCTCCTCGGTTGCGTGACCGCCAACCGCACCGTGCTCGTGGTACCCCATGTGCCTGGCGCCACCCTCGTCGGCGACAAGGCCTGTAAGGAATGTCACGCCGAGCAGGTCGATAAATTCGCCCATGCGACGCACGCCAAGCTCGCGTTCGCCGATCCCAAGCTGGGCACGACGGGCTGTGAAGCCTGCCACGGCGCGGGCAGTCTTCACGTGAAGTCCGGCGGCACCATGCACACGATCGTCAACCCGCGGAAGTCCCCCGAGGCGTGCTTCGAATGCCACCTCGAAAAGCGCGGCCAGTTCAGCCTGCCTTACGCCCATTCGGTCTCGAACGGGAACGTGAGCTGCGGCGATTGCCACGACCCGCATAAGGGCAATGCCCTGATGGGCACCGGCGCCTCGTTGCGCACGCAAACCGAGGGCTGCACCGAGTGCCATACGACGCAAAAGGGACCGTTTATTTTCAAACACAATGCCATGAAGGAAGGCTGCGTGGCGTGCCATAATCCGCACGGCTCGGTGAATCAGAAGATGCTCAAGGCGCCCGATTCGAATCTGTGCCTACAATGCCACGCCACCGGTTCGACCCCGGGCATGCTCTTCGCCAGCGGACGCGACCATGCCGGCAATCCGGTTCAAGGCACGTGCTGGGTCGCGGGCTGCCACGAGGCCGTCCACGGCTCCAACACCAGCCACGCCCTGCGCTTCTAACCCCGACAACCGACACTCAAAATGAACTCATTCACCTTTGCCCTGCGCACCACCGGCCTTGCGGCCGGTCTGGCGCTACTGTCTGTCTCGGGCGGCGCCGCAGCAACGGATGCGCTCCCGACGTTCGATACCAACTATATCACCTTCTCCGCCGGCGGCGCCGACATCAACGGCAGCAAGGCCGCGTATCAGGCGAGAACCGCGAGTGCGAAAACCGGTGCGGCCGGCATCGAGGACATGCGCTTCGATTACGACCTAAAGGATAAAACCACGTTGGCCGTCACCGGTCGCGCGCTCGCCGGGCAGGAGGATTACCTGCTCAACTTCAAACTGGCGAAAGAGGACGTCGGCACATTTGAGGTCGGGTATAAGACCTTCCGCACGTTCTACGACGGCGCGGGCGGTTTCTTCCCGATCGGGAATGTGTGGATGCCGCTGTTCAGCCGGCCGCTCTATGTGGATCGCGGCCAGCTCTCGGTGCGCGGCACGATTGCGCTTCCGAAAGCCCCGGTCATCTCGTTCAGCTACACGCACAGCACGCGTGACGGCCGGAAGGACAGCACGATTCTCGGCGACACCAACCTGACTGGCATCCCGATCTACGCCGGCCCGGGCTCGGTGAATCCGGTCTCCGCCACGCGGAAACTGCTCCCGACCTATATCGATCTTGATGAGAAGAACGACGCCTGGGAAATCGGCCTCCGCCACACGATGGCCAACACCTCGGTGGTGCTCTCGGTGGGCGGCAACGCGATCGAGAATGTGAACGTGCGCGAGATGCAGCAGAATATCGGCGAACTCGCGGTGTTTCCCGCGCTCGTCTTCACGTCGCCGACGGTGAACAATGTTCGCGCCGGCAGCCCGCGCCGCACGACGATGACGCAGCGGCACGAGGAGGACGGTTATCATGCCTCCGCCACGTTTGAGACCGTGCTGAGTGACAAGGTCACGGTGTTCGGCGGCCTCCTGTATCACACCGCTGACGTCGAGATCGCGGGTTCGCGCCTCCTCACCGCGACCCTCGCTTCGGCCCTGGGCATTAACAACTATCCCGGCGGTTTTGTGAATACTGGCGCTACGGCGCGTGCTCCCTACCACCTCGTGTCGAAGGGCGATTTGGAGTATAGCGCCCTGACCGGCAATCTCGGCGCGCGGTTCAGCCCATCGCCGGATCTCGCTATTGAAACGGCTCTCCGCGGCGAACGCTGGGAGGATTCCGGCACGAACCTCGCCAACTACTCGTCGCAGGGCGTGACGCTCGCCACCGGCGCGGTGACCAACTACGCGGCCACCGGCCTACACGCCGTGGACAACGTCGAGAAGCCGTGGACTCCCACCATCGACGTGCGCTACACCGGCATCAAGAGTGTCGCACTCTACGCGAGCTGGGAATATCGCACGACGAAGCAGAATGAGCTGGTGCGCTACCAGGGATTGAACGGCGCGACCAAAGCCACCGAGCTCGACATGATCGGCAAGAACATCGACGAGAAGCACAGCAACGCGACCGTCGGCATGTCGTGGAAGATCAACCCTGTTATGAGCGTGCGCGCCGAGCTGTTCACCAAGGATCACGAGAACGACTTCGCGGGTTACGATGATGTCCTCGGCCGCGACTATGCGCTGAACTACGATATCTACGGGACGAAGCTGACCGCCGTGGTGAAGCCGACCAACGCCTTGAGCATCACCACGCGCTACATTCTGCAAAAGAGCAAATCGAAGGTGTTCCACAGCGGCCTCACGACGGTCGGCGTGATCAACGGCACGGTGGATGGCAGCGATTCGAGCCGCCACAGCATCTCCGAGAGCATCACGTGGAGCGTCTCCAAGGCGCTCTATATCCAGGCGAATGGCACGATGGTGTTCGACCAGATGCGGACGATGTATCCTTGGGTGAGCGGAGCCGCGAAGCGCAACCTCCGCAACTCCGACAACAACTACGTCACAGCCGATGCGACCGTCGGATTTACGATCGACAAGCTGACGGATGGAATGATCCAAGCCACGTATTACCGCGCCAACAATTTCGATGCGGAGTATGCCGCCGTCGCGATGCCTCTCGGGGCCAGCGCCAAGGAATCCACGATCAGCTTCGGCGTGAAGCGCAAGCTGAGCGAGAAGACGCTGCTGAGCGCCAAGGTGGGCTACTTCGACAGCGAAAACGGCACTCGCGGCGGTTACGCGGACTTCAGCGGGCCGCTCGCCTACGTGTCCGTGCAGCACGCGTTCTAAACATTTAGTTACCCCGGTCAGTCGCCGGCCGTGGATGCCTGTGGGGGCATCTGCGGCCGGCAAACTTTTGGCCGGATCCGACGAGGTGCGAAGGGGCGCACACCGCATCCGCGGTTTCCACCGCCGAGGCACCCGCCTCCGGCCGGCCCGACCAACGGCCGGGGCTTTGCGTGAAGTTGGCGTCGGCTCAGGCCGGCAATTGCCGGCGGACTTCCTGGAGAACCCGCTCCAGCGGAGCGGTCTTCTCGACGTAGGCGGCGATCTTTTCCGCGATCGGCCCGCGAATGACCTGCGGGTCGAACAGCACGCCCGTCAACATAATGATGGGCAGCTTCGGCGCCACGGCCTGCACCTGCTCGACGAGATCGAACCCGTCGCCTTCCTCCAGCTGAAGATCGGTGATGATCAGATCGGGGGGGTCGTCGCGGACCACGCGCATCGCCTCCACCGTCGAACTGGCGCCCGACACCCGGTAACCCGAGGCGGCCAGGATTTCCCGCAGCAGCTCGCGGATCTGCGACTCATCGTCGACAGTCAAAATGTGCTTGTTCATAGATTCGGGGGTTGAGGGGGCGTGGTGCGCAAGGTGACGACGCC
>JBIKOK010000320.1:0-6339 GCA_044358025.1 Opitutaceae bacterium | reverse complement strand
CGCCACTCCACCCCCGTCTTTCCCCCCTTACAACTTGGAATCCGAATCTTCCCGCACACACTGCTCCCTGCATCTATGAATTCCGTTTTCCTCGAGCTCGCCGTCATCTTCGCCCTGCTGCTCGCCAACGGCCTCTTCTCCATGGCCGAGATCGCCATCGTCTCCTCGCGCAAGGCCAAGCTCCGCCAACTCGCCGACGCCGGCGACACCCGCGCCCGCCTCGCCCTCACCCTCGCCGAATCGCCCAACAGCTTTCTCGCGACCGTCCAGGTCGGCATCACCCTCGTCGGCGTCCTCGCCGCCGCGTTCTCCGGCGCCTCCATCTCCGAACAGCTCGCCGCCTACCTCCGCCAATTCCCCTCGCTCGCCCCCTCCGCCGACAAAATCGCCTTCGCCCTCGTCGTCGTCACCCTCACCTACTTCACCCTCGTCATCGGCGAACTCCTCCCAAAGCGCATCGGCCTCGGCAATCCCGAGGGCGTCGCCCGCGCCCTCGCCGGCCCCATGCACCGTCTCTCCCGCCTCGGCTCCCCGCTCGTCGCGCTCCTCGGCCGCTCCACCGATCTCCTGCTCGCCCTCTGCCGCATCCAACCCGTCCCCGAAGCGCGCGTCACCGAAGAAGAAGTCCGGCTCCTCGTCCGCGAGGGCACCCGCGCCGGGATTTTTCACCCCCAGGAACCCGCCATGATCGAAAGCGTCATGGCCTTCGACCGGCTGCCCGTCCGCGACCTCATGACCCCCCGCGCGAAAATCATCTGGATCAACGCCGCCGACACCCACGAAACCATCTGGCACCGCATCGTCGTCAGCGCCCACTCCACCTTTCCCGTCTACGCGGGCTCCCGCGACCAGATCCTCGGTCTCGTCACGGTCAAAGCCATCTACGCCAACCTCGCGGCCGGCGCCCCCGTCAACGTCCGCGATCTCACCACCCCCGCCCTCGTCGTCCCCGAATCCCTCCCCGCCAGCGCCCTCCTCGAACGCTTCAAGCAAACCGGCAAACACGTCGCGCTCGTCACCGACGAATTCGGCGCCACCTGCGGCCTCATTTCCCTCCACGACATCATGGAGGCCATCGTCGGCGAACTCCCCTCCCTCGGCGACCGCCTCAAACCCAAGGCCGTCCGCCGCGACGACGGCCGCTGGCTCGTCGACGGCCTGCTCGACGCCGACGAGTTCGAACGCGTCGTCACCGACTTCCCGTTACACGCCGGCCCCGCCCGCGACTACCAAACCTTCGCCGGCTTCATCGTCAAACACCTCGGTCGCGTCCCCGCCGAAGGCGAGTGCTTCCCTTATCACCGCTATCTCGTCGAAGTCATCGACCTCGACGGCCAGCGCGTCGACAAGGTCCTCCTCCTCCCCCTCAAAGACCTCCCCGCCCCCTCCCGCCCGGTGTAACCTTCCCCGTTGTCGGCCCGGCCGCCGGCCGGGCTCCGGCCCCCGAAAAATCCAAAGCTGGCCAGTCCCGCCTCCGCCCCTACGCTCCCGCGATCCATGAACACCTTCCTCGGCATCGCGCTGGAGACCTTCGTCGTCCTCGCCCTCGTCGCCGCCAACGGCTTTTTCGTCGCCGCCGAATTCGCTCTCGTCAAAGTTCGCATCAGCCAGCTCCGCCCCCTCGCCAAGACCGGCGGTTGGCGCGTGAAGTTCGCGCTGAAGGCCACCGAACACCTCGACGCCGCCCTGTCCGCCACCCAGCTCGGCATCACGCTCGCCAGCCTCGGCCTCGGCTGGGTCGGCGAGCCTTATATCGCCCATCGCGTCGAACCGCTCCTCACGCGCTGGGGCTTCGGTGATCCCGCCACCGTCTCGTCGGTCTCCTTCGCGATCGCCTTTTCCATCATCACCTTTCTCCACATCATTTTCGGCGAACTCGCCCCCAAATCCCTCGCCATCCAGCGCGCCAAGAGCGTCACCCTCTGGATCGCCGCCCCGCTCCTCTGCTTTTACTATCTGCTGTTCCCTTTCATCTGGGTCTTGAACGGCACCGCCAACCGTTTCCTTCGCTGGGCCGGCTTGGGGCCCGCCGGCGAAGGCGACCACACCCTCGGCGCCGAAGAGCTCGAGTATGTTTTCAGCCACGCCCGCCACTCCCACCCCGGCGACGCCCTCATCAACAAACTCATGGTCCAGTCCCTGCGCGTCCGCGAGACCACCGCCCAGCAGATCATGCTCCCCCGCGACCAGGTCGTCGCCCTCTGGCTCGACAAACCCATCGCCGACAACCTCCGCACCGCCCAGACCAGCGGCCACAGCCGCTTCCCCGTCTGCACCGGCAGCATCGACGAGGTCCGCGGCCTCCTCCTCGTCCGCGAATGGCTCTGGCAACTCTCCCTCCTCGGCCCCGACGCCTCCTTCGAACCTCTCATCCGCCCCGTCACCGCCTTCGAACTCACGACCAAACTCCCGGTCATGATCGAGAAATTCCGCACCGGCCGCAGCCACCTCGCCGTCGTCCTCGACGCCGACAAACGCCTCGCCGGCATCGTCACCTTCGAGGACGTCCTCGAGGAAATCGTCGGCGACATCCGCGACGAATTCGACCTCGGCTCCGGTCCGATCTACGACCGCACCACCTTCTCCATCGTCGTCAGCGGCACCTTCACCATGCGCGAACTCCAGGCCGAAACCGGTTGGTCCTTCGAATGGCAACCCCGCGAAACCATCGCCGCCTGGATGACGCGCCACCTCGGCCACCCGCCCCGCCGCGACGAATCCCTCACCGCCGGCGACTTCCGCCTCACCGCCGTCGAAGTCAGCACCGAACGCATCCGCCGCATCCGCGTCGAACGCATCGCCGACATCCCCACCCTCTGATCCCCGCACAGGCGGTTTCCCCACCGCCCCTCTTTCTCTTTTCTCGTTCCTCGTCATCGTTCTCGATCGTCAGCCCCACCCACACCGCCATGCCCTCCCTCCACCTCCGTCTCCCCGTCTCTCCGTCCCTCCTTCTCTCCCTCTTCCTCGCCGTCGCCGCCGCGCTCGCCCCCTCCTCCGCCCCCGCCGCTCCGCGCCTCGTCGAAACCGTCGCCCCCGCCGCCGCCGGCTCCGCCCAGATCGTCATCCCCTACACCAAATACGTCCTCGCCAACGGCCTCACCCTCGTCGTCCACGAAGACCGCAGCGACCCCGTCGTCCACGTCGATGTCACCTACCACGTCGGCTCCGCCCGCGAAGAAATCGGCAAATCCGGCTTCGCCCACTTCTTCGAACACATGATGTTCCAGGGCAGCGACCACGTCGGCGACGACCAGCATTTCAAGATCGTCACCGCCGCCGGCGGCACCCTCAACGGCTCCACCAACCGCGACCGCACCAACTACTACCAGACCGTCCCCAGCAACCAGCTCGAGAAGATGCTCTGGCTCGAAGCCGACCGCATGGGCTTCCTCCTCGACGCCGTCACCCAGCAGAAATTCGAAGTGCAACGCGGCACCGTCAAAAACGAACGCGGCCAAAACTACGACAACCGCCCCTACGGCCTCGCCCGCGAAGTCACCGCCCAGGCCCTCTACCCCTACGGCCACCCCTACTCCTGGCTCACCATCGGCTACGTCGAGGACCTCAACCGCGTCACCGTCGACGACCTGAAAAACTTCTTCCTCCGCTGGTATGGGCCCAACAACGCCACCCTCACCATCGGCGGCGATGTCGACACCGCCGCCGCCGTCGCCCTCGTCGAAAAATACTTCGGCCCGATCCCGCGCGGCCCCGCCGTCACGCCGACGAAACTCCCCGCGCCCGTCCTCGACCGCGACCGTCACATCACCCTCGTCGACAACTACGCCCGCCTGCCCCAGCTCTCGATCACCCTCCCGTCCGTCCCCGAAAATCACCCCGACGAACCCGCCCTCGACTGCCTCGCCCAAATTCTCGGCCAGGGCAAAAACTCGGTCCTCTACCAAGAGCTCACCCGGACCCAAAAAGCCCTCGGAGCCTCCGCGTTCAACAGCACCGCCGAGCTCTCCGGCGAGTTCATCCTCAGCGTCACCCCTGCTCCCGGCACCTCGCTCGCCGCCACCAAGAAACTCGTCGACGAAGCCCTCGCCTCATTCGACACCCGCGGCGTCACCGATGACGACATCGCCAAATTCACCGGCTCCATCGAGGCCCAGCTCATCAACGGCCTCCAGAGCGTCTCCGGCAAAGTCCGCTCCCTCGCCGCCTGGCAGACTTACACCGGCACGCCCAATCGCATCGGCGTCGAGCTCCGCCGCTACACCTCCGTCACCAAAGCCGACGTCCAGCGCGTCTACGAAAAATATCTCAAGGGTAAACCCGCCGTCATCCTCAGCATCGTCCTCAAATCCGCCCCCGAAAATGTCGTCGCCCCCGCCGACCACACGCCCGATGCCTCCGCGTATCGCGCCCCCGACTACGGCTACGCCGGCCTCAAATACACCAAGCCCACCGACCCCTTCGACCGCAGCAAAATCCCCGGCAACGGTCCCAACCCCGTCGTCAAAGTCCCGCCCTTCTGGCGCACCACGCTCCCCTCCGGCGTCGCGGTCATCGGCGCCGCCTCGCGCGAACTCCCCACCGTCGCCCTGAGCCTTTCCCTCCCCGGCGGCCAACTCGGTCTCGCCGACGCCCCCGCCAAAGCCGGCCTCGCGCAACTCTACGCCGCGATGATGAACGAGGACACCCAGGACCACACCGCCGAGCAGATGCAGCAGCTCCTCCAAACCCTCGGCAGCTCCGTCTCCGTCGGCGCCGATTTCGACGACATCAACTTCAGCGTCCAAACCCTCACGAAGAATTTGGACAAAACGCTCCCCCTCCTCGAAGAGCGTCTGCTCCGCCCCAAATTCACCGCCGCCGCCTTCGACCGCCTCAAGCGCCAGACGCTCGAAGGTTTCAAGTCCCGCAAAGCCCAGCCGGCCCTCGTCGCCACCGAGGTCTTCGCCAAAATCAACCACGGCCCCGCCAGTGTCCTCGGCGTCAGCCCCGCCGGCACCGAGGCAACGGTGCAGAGCCTCACCCTCGCCGACGTCGAGGACTACCACGCCCGCTTCCTCACCGCCCGCGGCGCCAAACTCGTCGTCGTCGGCGACATTACCCAGGCCGACATCGTCGGCCGCCTCGGCTTCCTCGGCAAACTTCCCGCGCGCGACGTGAAACTCCCCGCCGTCCCCGCCGCGCCCGCCGTCGCCAAGACCCGCCTCTACATCGTCGATGTGCCGAAGGCCGCCCAGACCGAATTCCGCGTCGGCTACGTCACCGGCCTCACCTACGATGCCACCGGCGAATTCTACCGCGCCGGCCTGATGAACTACATTCTGGGTGGAGCCTTCAACAGCCGCCTCAACCTGAATCTCCGCGAAGACAAAGCCTGGACCTACGGCGCCCGCTCCGGTTTTACGGGCAGCAAATACCCCGGCACCTTCACGTTCAGCTCCGGCATCCGCGCCGACGCCACCGGCGGCGCCCTCACCGAGGTCCTCAAGGAACTGAACGCCTACGCCCAGAAAGGCATCACCGCCGAAGAACTCGCCTTCACCCAGAGCGCCCTCGGCCAGCGCGACGCGCTCCTCTACGAAACCCCGCTCCAAAAAGCCGGCTTCATCCGCCGCATCATGGACTACGATCTCGCCGGCGACTTCGTCGACGCGCAGAACAAAATTCTCGCGACGATGCAGAAATCCGAGATCGACCGTGTCGCGGCCAAGTGGATCAAGACCGATGCCGTGAACATTTTGCTGGTCGGCGACAAATCGAAAATCCTCCCCGCCGTGCAGCATTTCGGCTTCGACATCGTCGAACTCACCCCCGACGGCACGCCCGTCGTTCCCCAATAGTTCTCCGCACGGAGGGTCGGTCTTCCAACCGCCCCTTGCCCGATCAGGCCGCCGCACGCCTTGGCGTGCGGTCGCCCAATCCTTCCGTCCGCTCCGCCCTCAGCCGTAACGAGGCAATCGAGCGGCGCACGCAGAGCGGAGCGCACGAAACCAAACGGTGATCGCATCCACCCCACGACCAAGCTCGCGCCGACGCGCTGCGGATCGTGCCCTCATTCCAAGTCGCGCACAAGTTGCGTGGGCGGATTGTAGGTAGGAGCCCGCTTGCAGGCGATGCTTACCTCCTGAATCGCCCCCAAGCGGGATCCTACCTCTCAGCCGATTAGTCTCATCTTGAACGCGCCTTAGAATCACCTCTCAACGGCATTTCTACGGATCACCCCAGCAGCGCCGCAATTTCCTCCAGCGCCTGCTTCGTCCGCTTGATCCCGTCGATCTCGGAGTGCTTGCTGCCCTCGTATTCGATGCCCACGTAGCCGCTGTAACCGGCCCCGACCACGATCCGCATCAGCCGCTCGAAATCGAGGGTCATCTCGAT
>JBIKOK010000107.1:0-21316 GCA_044358025.1 Opitutaceae bacterium | reverse complement strand
ATCCAGCCCCAGCTCCTCCGCCAATTTCGTGTTCAACACCACCATCCGCGGCGCCCGCACCGCCGTCGGCTCCACCGCCGCGTGCAGCAGGCCCGGCAACTGCCCATACGAATGCTCCAGCCGCCAGCCACCCGCCCCGGGGGCCTTCGCCTTCGCGTTCTCGTCGATTTCGTAAATCATGCCCAACCCTCCGCCAAAAAAACTCGTCCGTCGAGGCGTGACCCAATTTTCCCTCAGCCCACCACCGTCACCATCCGCGCCCTCCGGTCCATCCCCGCTGGGGACGCGACGCTCTCGTCGCGTTTGTTCGCGCGTCGCCAGCCCCGCGCTTGACGACTCTGCTAATCTCCATCCTTTCACTGTCGCCGCCATGTCTCGCCGCTCCACCACGCTCCCGCTCTTCACGCGCCTCACCGCGCTGGCGAGTTCGGCGTTGGTGCTGGTGCTGACGATTCTCGCCGCGAGCCCGCAGTGGCACGCCCTCGTCCACGCCGCCGAACACTCCGCGCACCACGCGCCCGCCGCCGCCGCGACCTGCCCCGCCGGGCACCACCACTCGCACGGCGAACCCGCTCCAGCCCTCCCCGATTCCGACGACGACAAGCTCTGCGTCGTCACGCAGTTTTCGCAAAGCCAGGCCGCGCTCCTCGTCGCCGCCTTCGTCCTCGCCGCGCAACCTCTCGCGGCCCCCGCGCCCCCGCGCCTCTTTTCCGATTTCTGCGCGCCCAGCGCGCCCGCCCACCTCCTGCCCCCAGGCTGTGGCCCTCCGTTGGTCTGAGTAGGTCCCTGTGATTGTCGGTCACGTCCCTACTCGGACGGACCGCTGTTTGCCGCGTAGTCCCGCACGTTTTCGTGCGCGCGCGGCGTGTGTTCAACGTCCTGTTCCGACCCACCATGCCTTCCCATCTTTCCCTCTTTTTCGCCACCCTTCTCGCCCTCCCCGCGCTCGCGCGCGCCCAAACCACCCCGGCCTCCCCGCCCCCCGCGGCTCCCGCCGGCACCTACATGACCCTCGGCCGCTACGAGGTCTCCGCGTCGAAATTCGGCGCGCAATCCACCGATCTGCTCACGTCCGTCACCGTCGTCGGCGCCGACCAACTCGAAAACGAGAGCACCGACTACACCCTCGAGCTCCTCGGCAAAATCCCCGGCGTCACGCTCACCGATTTCAATCAAGGCGTGATCACCGCTGATGTCTCCCTCCGCGGCTACAACGGCGAGGGTTCCAGTCCCCACCTCCGTCTCCTCATCGACGGCCTCCCCGCCAATCTCAACAGCGGCTACAACGACCTCGGCCCCATCTTCCCGCTCGAGATCGAGCGCATCGAGGTCGTCAAGGGCACCGCCGATCCCCGCTTCGGCCTCAACGCCGTCGCCGGCTCCGTCAACGTCCACACCTTCCAATCGTTCGTCGGCCAAAAACTAAAACTCATGGCCGGCTCCTTCGGCGTCCAGGAGGGCCAGGCCCTCGCCGGTTATCGCTCCGGCAATTTCTCGCAGACCTACTTCGCCGGCTACCGCCACAGCGACGGCTACCGCGATCACTCGACGCTCGATAAGCACTCTTTTGCCGGCAAATGGTTCCTCGCCGGCGCCGCCGACCGCTGGCGTCTCGGCCTCAGCGCCCGCGTTCACGACTTCGATGCCGACGGCCCGGGCTACCTCTCCTACGCCGATTCCCGCCGCACGCCCACCGCCTCGCCGGCCTTCTCGTCCACCGACGGCGGCACGCAGGAAAACACCCAGTTCTCCCTCCACGGCGACGCCCAACTCGCGCCCACCGTCACCGCCTCCGCCAAAGTCTACCGCCACGACGTGCAACGTCACCGCTTCGTCCGCTTCACCGCCGCCGGCGCCCAACAGGAACGCCTCGAAAACGAACTCCACTCCGGTGCCACGTTCACCACGCAATGGCGGCCCACCGATCTCGGCCTCCCGCTCACCGTCGACGCCGGCGCCGAGTTCCACCGCCAGGACGCCGATAACCAACGCTACGCCACCGCCGCCCGCGTCCGCACCGCCACCACGCGCAACCACAACTACACCCTCGACAACACCGGCGCCTATCTCGGCGCCGAGCTCCGCCCCACCGCGCAGTTCCGCGTCAACGCCGCCCTCCGCGCCGATCGCTTCGACGGCGAGTTGCTCAACCGCGTGAACAACGCCCGCACGCCCCTCCTCGATTCGAACACCATCTGGCAACCGAAGCTCAGCGCTTCCTACCAACCCCACGCCTCCACCCAGCTCTACGCCAGCTACGGCCGCGCCTTCCAACTCGGCGCCGGCGCCGCCGCCTACTCCGCCAAACCCCTCGATGCGTCCAAGAACGACGGCTACGAGCTCGGCCTCCGCTTCACGCCCACCCGCGCGCTCACAGCCCGACTCGCCGTCTGGCGCCAGACCGCTACCGACGAAATCCGCCTCAAGCCCGACA
Organism: Opitutaceae bacterium; assembly: GCA_044358025.1. GTDB lineage: Bacteria > Verrucomicrobiota > Verrucomicrobiia > Opitutales > Opitutaceae > GAS368. Next base: position 18,882 of record JBIKOK010000107.1, on the reverse strand, counting down.
ACTCCGGCGACTCCGAAAACATCGGCGAAACCCGCCGCGACGGCGTCGACCTCGAGCTCGCCTGGCGCGCCTCCGCCGCCGTCACGCTCTGGTCCTCCTACACAGTGCAAAAGGGCGAGCTCACCAACCCCGGACTCCGGCCCGCCGACGCCGCCCTCCGCGGCAAAAAGATCGACCACATCCCCGACTATCACGCCAAAGCTGGCGCCGATTGGAACGTCACCCCCGCCTTCACCGCGTCCGTCTCACTGCTCGCGCAAGGTTCCTACGAGCTCACCACCGCCAACAACCTCGGCCGCTGGGGCAGCTCCGCCACCACCAACGTCGACCTCCGCTACCGCTACAAAAAAGCCACCTTCGGCCTCAGCGTGAAAAACGCCCTCGACCGCTACTCCGAATACGTCTGGCACGACGGCGCCCAAACCCTGCACTCCCCCGCCGACGCCCGCGCCTTCCTCGGCAGCGTGACCTTCGAGTTCTGAAGTTCCCCCTCGTAGCCGCGAGCGTGAGCGAGTGAGCCGCTCGTCTCCCGCCCGGCTCCGATCTCTCAACTCGCAGCTCTCAACTCTCACCTTGTCCTCCCTCCTCACCATCGCCCGCGCCGAGTTGCGCCTGCACTTCCGCCGCCGCGGCTTCTGGCTGCTCCTCGGGCTGTTCGCCGCGCTCATCATCGCCGCCGGCACGCTCAACCGCGTGCGTCAGGTCCGCGAACGCAGCGACCAGCAAACGTTCCAGCAGCTCGTGCGCGCGCAGTGGGAGGGGCAGCCCGACCGTCATCCCCACCGCGTCGCGCACTACGGCACCTTCGCGTTCAAGCCGCCCGGTCCGCTCGCCGCCTTCGATCCGGGCGTGGAGAGCTTTGCGGGCCGCGTGCAGTATCTCGAAGCCCACCGCCAAAACGCCGCCAACTTCCCCGCCGCCGGCGAACTCTCCTCCGCCTTCCGCCTCGGCGAACTCTCGCTCGCCTTCGTGCTCCAGACGGTGCTGCCGCTGATCGTGATCGTCCTCGGCTGCCGCACCTTCGTGGACGAAATCGAATCCGGCCGCTTCCGCCTGCTCGCCGGGCAAGGCCTCTCCGCCCGCACCCTCGCCTTCGGCAAACTGCTCGGTCTCACCGCCGCGACCGCGCCGTTTTTCCTGCTCGGTCTGGGCGCCGCCTTGCTCGTCGCCGGCACCGATCCCGCGTTTCACGCCGATCCGGATGCGTTCGCCCGCACCGCGCTGATCACCGCGGCGTTCGCCCTGCACACCGGCGCATGGCTGGGCCTCACGATCTGGTTCTCCGCCCGCGCCCGCAGCGCGGCCAAGGCCTGCGCCGCCCTCGTGAGTCTCTGGCTGCTGGGCGCAGTGCTCGGGCCGCGCCTGGCCGCCGTCGTCGCCGACGCCCGCCATCCCTTGCCCGACAAAAGCAGCTTCGCCGCCGCCGTCACCGCCGCCACCAAGCAACACGGCGACGCGCACGATCCCAACGACCCGCACTTCGCCCGCTTTCGCGCCGACACGCTCGCCCGCTACGGTGTCACCCGGGTCGAGGATCTCCCGGTCAACTACTCCGCCATCGTGATGGCCCGCGGCGAGGAGTTGAGCGCCGAGACCTTTGCCGAGCACTTCGCCGCGCTCGGCGCGACGATGATCGCGCAGGCCGCACTGCTTGACCGCGCGGCCCTCGTCGCGCCGTTCCTCGCAGTGCGCGCCTTGTCCGCCGCCGCCGCCGGCACGGATCTGCGTGCGCAACTGCAGTTCCAACGCGAAGCCGAGACCTATCGCTACGGCTTTGTGAAGCGGTTGAACCAACTCCATCGCGACGAAATCCGTCAGGCAAACGACAAGGACCAAAAGCTCGCCGCCGAGCGCTGGAAGGAATTTCCCGATTTCCGCTCCCAGCCTTTACCGCTGCGCGCCGCACTCGCCGATACCGGTCTCGCGTGGCTCGCGCTCGTCCTGTGGGCGGCGCTGCCGCTCGCCGCCCTCGCCCGGAAAAAGGAGTGGGCCGCATGAGCGCAATCTCCGGTAGCTGCGAGCGTGAGCGAGTGGTTTCCCTCGCGCCACGGAAGGAGTGGGTCGCATGAGAACGTTCTTCCGCCTTTGCCGCTGGGAAATCCGCCACCTGCTCCGCGACGGTCAGGCGTGGCTCGTGTGCGGCGCGCTCTTCGCCGCCGGCCTGCTCGCGCTCTGGGCCGGCGAACGCCGACTCGCGCGCCATCACGCCGAGATCGCGGGATTGCCAACGCACTACGCCACGCAGATGGCGGGCATCGCCAAGCAATTCACCCCCGAGGGCGAAGCCGGCTACGTCGCCTACTACACGTTCTTCCCGACGCATCATCCGATGGCTCCGCTCGCCGGCCTCGCCGTCGGCGTGAGCGACATCGTGCCCAACGTCACCTGGGTGCGCCTGCTCGGCCTGGAAGGGCAACTCTACGAAGCCGACCTCGGCAACCCCGCCTTGCAGGCGCTGGGCAATTTCGACTTCGCCTTCGTGCTCTGCGCGCTCGCGCCGCTCGCCCTGCTCGTGCTCGCGCACGATGCGCTGACGCGCGAGCGGGACAGCGGGCGTTTCCCGCTGCTCGTCGCGCAGGGCGGTTCGCCGGGCCCGCTGCTCGCCGCTCGCGTGACCGTCCGCGCCCTGGCCGTCGCACTCACGTGCACGCTGGTGTTCGCTCTCGCCTGCGCGCGGCTGCGCATTCCGCTCACCACCGAGGCCCTCGGGTGGCTCGCCGCCACCTGGTCGCACCTCGCCGCGTGGGCCGGCCTCACCGCGTGGATCGCCGTCGCTACGCGCACACCGACAGCCAGTCTCGCCGGGGCGCTCACGCTGTGGATCGCGCAGGTGGTTTTGCTCCCCGCCCTGCTCAACCTCACCCTCGCCACCGCGCTGCCCGTGCGGGAGGGCCTCGAGCTCACCGTCCGCCAACGCCAGGAAAGCCACGCGGCGTGGGACAAACCCCGCGCCGAGACGATGGAGAAGTTCTTCGTGCACAATCCCGATTGGAGCGGCACGCCGCCCGTCACCGGCCGCTTCGCCTGGAAATGGTATTACGCCATGCAACAGACCGGCGACGAGTCCGTCGCTGCCGAATCCGCCGCCTATCGCGAAAATCTCCGCGCCCGCCAGCGCATCACCGCCCGCCTCGCGTGGCTCGCCCCCGCCGCCTACGCGCAATTGGTGTTCAGCCAGCGCGCCGGCTCGGACCTCGATGCGCACCTCGCCTACCTCGACCGCGTGCGCGCCTTTCACGCCGAACTGCGTGCCTATTTTTATCCGCTGGTCTTCGCCGAGCGTAATCTCACGCCCGCCGACTACGCCGCCTTCCCGCAGTTCCGCGCCACCGCCGCGCCGCCCCCATCCGGCCTGTCGATCTGGCCCCTCCTCGTCCTCGCCCTCGGCACCTCCGCGCTCACCGCCTTCGCCCTCCGCCGCTCAACCGCCGTCTAACATGCTCACCCTCGAAGCTCTCACCAAACGTTTCCCCGGCGCCGCCGCCCCCGCCGTGGACAATCTCACCCTCACCGTCGCGCCCGGCGAGCTCTTCGCCCTCCTCGGCCCCAACGGCGCCGGCAAGACCACCACGATCAACTGCCTCCTCGGTTTCCTCACCCCCGACTCCGGCCGCGCGCTCATCGACGGCCTCGACGTCGCCCGCGAGCCCCTCGAAACCAAGCGCCGCCTCGCCTACATCCCCGAGCAGGTTAACCTCTACGGCCACTTCAGCGGCCTCGAAAACCTCGCCTACTTCAGCGAACTCGCGGGGCACAACTACCCCGAGGGCGCGCTCCGCGGCTTCCTGCTCGACGCCGGCCTGCAAGCCGCCGCCCACGACCAACGCACCGCCGCCTACTCCAAAGGCATGCGCCAAAAAGTCGGCATCGCCATCGCGCTCGCGAAACAGGCCAAGGCGCTCCTCCTCGACGAGCCCACCAGCGGCCTCGACCCGAGTGCCAGCCACGAATTCAGCCAACTCCTCCGCAAACTTCGCGAGCGCGACGTCGCGATCCTCATGGCGACGCACGATCTCTTCCGCGCGAAAGAAGACGCCACCCACGTCGGCATCATGCGTCACGGCAAACTCGCGCACATCCTCACCGCCGCCGAACTCCGCCACACCGACCTCGAAAAACTCTATCTCGAAACCATGCGCGCCTGAGCTCGATTGCCCTCTTTTTTTCACCTCACCCAAGCAAATCCACATGAAAACCAACCTAGCCCTGCTGGCACTTCTCTCTCTTGCGCCGATTGCGGCGCAGGCACAGGTGCCCCCCCCTCAGCAAAATCCCCTTACGTCCGCTTCACCCGCTGCCAGCGCGCCCTCGACCCAGCTCGGATCGATGGTGGTCACGGGCACTTCGATCCGTGCCATCGCGCCGGTTGCGGCGCCCCTCTCTACGTTCAGTCAAGAGGACATCGAGCAGAGTGGCGCACCGAGTCTCTCGGAATTCCTGCGGCAGTTGCCGCAGAATACGGGCGGCGGTGCGGCCGCTGACGAGGGGCGCGTGCTTGGTGCCTTTTTCGGTGGCAGCGCGGTTTCTTTTCGAGGCTTCGGTGCCCTACGAACGTTGACGCTGCTAAACGGCCACCGCATCGCCCCCCAGGGCGACGGCAATTTCGTAGATATCAGTTTCATACCGGCGGCTGCGCTCGAAAAGATCGAAATGGTGCCGGTGGGCGCTTCGTCGATCTATGGGGCCGACGCCGTGGGTGGCGTGGTCAATTTCAAGCTTCGCGACAACTATAAGGGCCTCGAAACCCGCGCGCAGACCGGCACAACGACCCAAGGCGGAGGAACCACCTACAACGGCACCATAGCCGGTGGAACGACGTGGGCAGGCGGGGGTGGCCTGCTGGCATACGACTATTTCAATCAGGACGACATTCTCGCCGGCCAACGCAGCTTTACCGATCCGAAGGCCAAAGACACCGGCCTGGTCCCCAAGATCGAGCGACACAGCCTTCTCGGCTCATTCCGGCAGGACTTGGGCGCGTCCGCGCGCGTCCTCTTCGATGGCTACTACGTTTCCTCCCACACGAACCGGCAGTCGCAATTTCCATTCGTGGCGACCTCGGTCGGCTTCAGCCTCCCGCTTGAGGAGAATATAAAGACCGACGCATGGGGCGGCACCGTAACGCTTCAGCAGCGGCTCGGCGACAGCTGGCTGGCCCAAATCATCGGAACCTACTCCACAAATGACCTCGAGGGTTACGACATCGACACCCGCACCGGCCAGCCCACGAACATTTTCAGCAACGAGTATTTCGCCCGCTTCCACCGCACCGCCCTCGTCGAACCGAAGGTTGATGGCGATCTCTTCCAACTCCCTGGCGGCGCGGCGAAACTCGCTCTCGGCGGCCAGCATCGCTACGAGCGTTTCGACCGGGCACTCGCCAGAACCACCCCTGTTTCGAAGAATGAGCGGACGGTGCACGCCGCATATTCGGAGGTGTTCGTCCCGCTGATTGGGCGAACGAATCGCAAGCTTGGCTTGGAGAGGCTGCAAGTCAGCGTTTCCGGGCGATATGAGCGCTTCAGCAACGTCGATGAGACACTCTCGACCGGCCAGAAGAACAAGCGAAGCGGCAAAACAGATAGTTTGGATCCACAATACGGCCTTCTCTTTTCGCCGGTCGAGAGGCTGGACCTACGGGCCAGTTACGGGACATCGTTCCGGGTCGCGCCGCTTACGACGTTGCGGCAGTCCAACAGCGCGCGTGTCCTCACCCAACTCGCGCTGAATCAGCCCGTGACGGGCACGCCCTACACATTATTCCTCTCAGGGATCGACGCCGACCTTGGGCCCGAAACCTCGTCCTACTGGACCATCGGAACTGACTGGCGACCCAAGTCGGTCGAAGGTCTGCGGCTTTCACTGACCTACTACGACATCGATCTCAAGGACGTGCTCGCCAATCCGGGCGGAAGCACCAACCCGACGAACCCGTTGATTGCAGACTTCGTGACGGTCAACCCAACCGCGGCGCAGATCGAAAGCGCGCTCGCGGCAGTGGGCCTATCGGTCGCCGATATCGTTCCTTTCAACGCGCCTGCCTACGCCGCGCGGGGCCTTGGGTCGGTCGGTGCGATTTACCGTGGAGGAACAACCAACCTATCGCGCCGCCTTTATCGCGGCTTGGACTTTACGACTGAATATCGCGTCAAGACCGGTTGGGGCTCCTTCGGTGGCACGGCCAACCTTGTCTATACGACGCGCTATGACGAACAGGCGTCAGCGGCTCAGCCCGCGGTGGACCGTCTCGACACGCCATTTCAGCCGCTGAATTTCAAAGCGCGCTTGGGTGGGTTCCTCTCTCGCGGAGGGGCGACCGGCAGCGTCTTTCTCAATTACGCCGACACCTACGAGGATAACCGTTTCGCTGCGATACGTGATGTCGATGCGTTTGTAAGGGTCTTGGCACACACTCGGATCCGCGTTCTCCGGCACCACGGTGCGCCTGAGCGCCCAGAACTTGTTGGACCAAGACCCGCCCGAGCTGCGGGGGCTGACGGCAGTCAACAACCGGTTCACCGGGGATCTTGGCTATGACGTGGTCAACGCCACCGCTCGTGGCCGCTACCTCAGCGTCTCGCTGACAAAAAAGTGGTGAGCCCGATGTCCGTGATCTTGGAAGCCCGTGGCCTCGCGAAGCGTTTCGGCGACAAGCAGGCGCTGCACCCGCTCGACCTGCAGGTCCGCGCCGGCGAGCTGCTGTGTCTGCTTGGAGCCAACGGCGCTGGCAAAACCACCACCCTCAATCTGTTCCTTGGCTTTCTTGAGCCCAGCGCCGGGCAAGCCCTGGTCTGCGGGCGCGACGCGACGAGCGAACGGTCCGTCACCGTGCGCCGTCTCGCCTATATCCCGGAGCAGGTCGCCCTTTACCCGCAATTGAGCGGGCTCGAAAACCTCCATCACTTCACGCGCCTCGCAGGACTGCGGACCGAGAAGGGGAAGTTGCTCGATCTGCTCAGCCAGACTGGCCTGGCCGCAGCAGACGCCGAGCGGCCTGCGGCCGACTACTCCAAGGGGATGCGCCAGAAGGTCGGCATAGCCATCGCCGCCGCCCGCAATGCCGATGCCCTATTGCTTGACGAGCCCATGTCCGGCTTGGACCCCGCCGCCGCGAACGACTTCTGCGCCCTCCTGTCCTCGTTCAAGGATCGGGGTAAGGCCATCTTGATGGCCACGCATGACATCTTCCGCGCGCGCCTTGTCGGCACGCGGATCGGTATCATGAAGGGCGGCAGGCTGGTCGATCTCATCGACGCGGGCAGCGTGGACGCGGTCGAGCTGGAGCGCCTCTATCTCGCCCACATGGCTGCCGACGAGGAGACCTTCGCATGATCGCCTATCTCGTAGGGCTTGAGCTTCGATCGCGGTTTCGAGCCCGCGGCTTGCTGACTGTCGGCGTCTTGCTGCTCGCGCTACTGGGCCTTTCCACCTGGATCGGCGTGCAGCGCGTTCAGGCCTTCGAAGCGGAACGCGCGGCCGCCAGCACCGCGGATCGCAGAATTTGGGTCGAGCAAGGCGCGGACAACCCGCATGCCGCAGCTCACTTCTCCCGCTATGCTTTCAAGCCTGTTCCGATCCTAGGTCTCTTCGACCCGGGCGCGCTCGATACGGCAGGAGTCGCCGTCTGGATGGAGGGGCACTACCAAAATCCGGCTCAGTTTCGGAGAATCGAGGATGCGCCGCTTGGTCTGCGCATCGCCCAATTCTCGCCGGCCTGGGTCCTCGTTCTCTTCGGGTCACTGGCGATCATTGCCGCCCTGCACGGCATCATCGCCGGTGAGCGGGAAGATGGCACGTTGCGGCAGGTGCTCGCGACAGGGCTCGATCCCCATCACTTTGCAGTCGGAAAAATGGTTGCGGCGCTCGTTTGCGCAGGTGCCCTGCTGGCGGCCGGCCTGGTTGTCACCCTAGGTGTCGCGATCGCGACGCGCATGACGGCTGAGCCTGATCTCTTCCCGCGCGCGGGGCTTCTTGTGCTCACGTATGCCCTGTTCTTTATCACGGTCGCAGCGGTGACGACCGGGGTCTCGGCGCTAAGCAGCGCCCGGCGCGTCGCGCTCGGTGCTCTGGTGGGCCTTTGGGCCGCGACCATCGTCGTTGGCCCCTACGTCGCCGCCCAAATTGCGCTGAAGCTCCATCCCGATGTCGATGGGCCCGCCACCTATGCGCGGATCGTCGAGGCGTCCAACGGCTTCTTCAGGGACAAGGCGGCGCGGGATGAAGCCCTCAAGCAAGCGCTGGCGCGTTACGGCGTGCAGCGGAAGGCCGAGTTGCCCCTGCGCTACGACGGTTACGAGCTCCAATACAGCGAGGAGATCGCACATCCGAAGTTCGCGAAGATATATGGCGAGGTCCACGCCGTGCATGACGCGCATGAGCGTGTCCTGATCACAGCCTCGACGCTGTTGCCGGGTCTTTCCATTGGCAGCCTGTCCTCGGCCTTGGCCGGCACCGACCGCCAGCATCATCTGCAATTCACCGACGCAGCCGAAGCCCATCGGCGGAAGATCGTGAAGATGTTGAACGACGACCTGACTTTCAACGACCTTGGCCGTAAAGGCGCCTACACGGCGGACCGAACCCTCTGGGAGCAAATACCCGACTTCGCCATGGCACCCCCGCCCCTCGATTGGGGCGCATCGCGCTGCGGCCTTCTGTTCGCGATCTTGGCAGGTCAGGCCGTGCTCAGCCTCCTATTTGCCTTCTGGGCCATCCAGCGCGCCGCGCGAAAGGTGAGCCAATGAACCTCTCACTCGTTCGATTGGAAGTCATGTTGCTGAGACGCTCGCCGGTCGCGCTGGCGATGGTCGCGCTGGTGGCGTTGCTATGCGTAGGAGCGCTCGCCACGGGCGCAGCCGACCTGCGGCAACGCCAAGCGGCGAACGCAAAGTTCCTCGCCGACGCCAGTAAATCCGAAACCCGGTTTCGGGAGATGCTCGTTTCCATCGAGACGGGCGCGCAGATGTCCCCACTGGCCGCGCGCCCCATGGCCATTTCACGTTCGGCAGCGCTAGACGACGGCATTCTCGGGGATTTTTCGGCCGGGGCCGGTGACCTCTATCCCAGTCGCGTCAGAGTCCGGCTCTTCGAAAACTCCGCCAGTCTCTTCGAAAATTATCAGTTCGGAAACCCTACACTACTCCGATTCGGTGGGTTCGATATGAGCGCTATCGTCATTGTGCTCATGCCGCTTCTGATGATCGCGCTGTGCTTCGACACGCTCGGCGCGGATCGCAATGCTGGCCGCATCAAGCTGACCCAGCTTTGCGGAGTCAGCGAACAGGAATACCTCTTCAATCGGCTGGCGGTGCGTTCAGGCGCCCTTTGGCTGACGTTGATTCTCGCGACTCTCATCGCGGCGCTCCTAAATCCTGGCCAGGCGCTCCTCAGCGTTCGGCTTTTGCACTACGTCGCGTGGCTCGGCGGTGCGCTGCTCTACGGCGGGTTTTGGTTCCTTGCTCTCGCGTGGGTCGTTCGCCGAGCCGCAGACTCAGGGCAAGCGGTCGGCCGTCTCATTGCCCTATGGGTCGTGGTGGTTCTGATCGCCCCTGCATTGGCCATCGCGGCCGTGCAGGCCGCGTTCCCAGCGCCTTCCCGTCTCGTCTATCTAAGCGATTTGCGCGCGGTCGCCTCTCGCGCTGACGAGCAGCAGAGCGCCGTAATCGAGGCGTATCAAGTGATAGACCCGGAGTTACATTGGAACGATCTGCCCAAAGAGGCGCCGTTCCGCGAAGGCTACCTGCGCACCATGCTCGTGGAGAAGGCGACGCTCCAGCACCGGGAGCGCTTCGATCGCGTCCAAGAGCGGCGAGCAAACACTTCGTCCTGGCTCCAATTGATTTCACCGGCGATCGCCGGCGACACCTTCCTCGCGAAGGTTTCAAGTGGGGACGTCGGGCGCTATCAGGATTTTCAAGCGGATGCGCGTGCCTTGCTGGTCACCTTCGCCAAACAGCTCGGCCATGCGATCCTGAAGGGTGAACGAATCAGCGTGGCTGACTACGACCGGCTGCCGGCAATTCCGCCGCAAGGCGCGCCGCTCGCCGTCTCTCGCAGCGTGTTGCTGGGCAGTGCCGCAATTTTGCTGCTGTTTCTTGTCGGTATCTGGGCCCTGCAACGCCCCCAAGGGGCCGGCGCTGGTGAACCGCGGCTTCGCCCCACGCGTCCCGGTGACTGACCTCGACGCTGCTTTTCACGCGTTTACGCCCCGAACCAATCACTCACTTTATGCTCACGCTCACTTGGCTCACCCCGCATGCGGGCGATATCCCCGCTGGCAATGGCCGGAGCGGCCGGCTGGCGCCGACTGACCTCTTGGGCGCGAAAGCAGACGCCGACCGCGTCGGCATCAGGCGCCACGGCCGCCCCGCCCACATCCTCGCCGCCGCCGAACTTCGCCACACCGACCTCGAGAAACTCTACCTCGAAACCATGCGCGCCTGAGCGCACTCCTCACGACTCAATTTCCATCATGAAAACCACCACCCGCCTCCTCCTCGCCCTCGTCGGCATCGCCTTCCTCGCGACCGCCTGTTCCAAATCCGACTCTGGCGACCCCCACAAGAAATCCGCCCCCACTCGCGCCGTGCACGTCCGCACCGCCCCGCACGGCGGCACCCTCATTGGTATCGGCGACCACGCTTACAACCTCGAACTCCTGCGCGACCCTGCCACGGGAAACCTCACCGCTTGGGTGCTTGACGGACGCGCCGAGAACTTAGTCCGCATCGCCGCGCCGACGCTCGAACTCGTCGCCATGCCCGGCGGCAAGTTCACTCCGCTTACGCTCAAAGCGGTCGCCAACTCGAGCACCGGCGAAAAAATCGGCGACACGTCGCAGTTCGAAGTCCAAGCCGACTGGCTGAGGACCGCCGGCGACTTCTCCGGCATCTTCACCCTCGTGATCAAGGGCACGAAATTCGAGCAAGTTTCCTACCGTCTCCAGCAATACTCACCGCTCCCTCCTCACCGCCGCCAACTCGGCTGACGCCTCCCCCTCCGCTCGCCCGCAACCGCAATATGCAGACAAACGTGGTATGCAGTGCTATCAGGGAAAACTAAAGGGTGAGCGCATCCACGATTCCGCTCCGCCCGCGCCACACACCGAGAATTTTTCTTTCAGCTCTCAACTGAATTTTTCGCTTCAGCCCTCATCTCACGATTCATTTTCCGTCATGAAAACCACCACCCGCCTGTTCCTCGCCCTCGTCGGCGTCGCCTTCCTTGCGACCGCCTGTTCCAAGTCCGACTCCCACGACAAAAAATCTGCCCACACTCACGCCGCCCACGTCCACGTCGCCCCGAACGGCGGCACGCTCGTCGAAATCGGCGAACACGCCTACAACCTCGAACTCCTCCGCGACCCGGCCACCGGTAAACTCACCGCCTGGGTGCTCGACGGCCACGCCGAGAACTTCGTCCGCCTCGCCGCGCCGACCCTCGAACTCGTCGCCATGCCCGGCGGCAAGTTCACTCCGCTCACGCTCAAAGCGGTCGCCAACCCGGGCACCGGCGAAAAAGTCGGCGACACCTCGCAGTTCGAAGTCCAAGCCGACTGGCTGAAAACCACCGGCTCCTTCGCCGGCATCTTCACCATCGAAATCAAAGGCACCGTATTCAAAGACGTCGCCTTCTCGCTCGCAAAATAACGCCCCACCTCCCGCTCCCCGCTCCCCGCTCTTCGCTCTCAGCTCTCAGCTCCGAACTCCGAACTTTCACGCTCCCTTTCACCTTCACTTTCCCTTTCACCTTCACTTTCCCTTCCGCGCCCATGCCCATTCCCGTCACCGTGCTCACCGGCTTCCTCGGCGCCGGCAAAACCACGCTCCTCAACCGCATCCTCACCGAACAGCACGGCAAAAAAATCGCCGTCATCGAAAACGAGTTCGGCGAAGTCGGCGTCGACAACCAGCTCGTGATCTCCGCCGAAGAGGAACTCTTCGAAATGAACAACGGCTGCATCTGCTGCACCGTGCGCGGCGATCTTATCCGCATCCTCAACCGCCTCGCCAAACGCAAGGACCCGCTCGACGCCATCATCATCGAGACCACCGGTCTCGCCGATCCCGGCCCCGTCGCGCAGACGTTCTTCACCGACGCCGACATCAAGGCCGCCTACCGCCTCGATGCCATCGTCACGCTCGTGGACGCCAAGCATCTCGTGCAGCACATCGACAACGCCCCCGAGGCCAAGGAGCAGATCGCGTTCGCCGATGTGATTCTCCTCAACAAGACCGACCTCGTCGCCCCCGCCGAACTCGACGCCCTCGAAGACCGCATCCGCCACATGAACGCCGCCGCGAAGCTCCACCGCACCCGCGACGCCGTCATCCCGCTCGACCGCGTGCTCAACCTCGGCGGCTTCAACCTCGGCCGCGCGATGGAAGTCGACCCGCAATTCCTCGAACCCGAATACCCGTTCGAGTGGGGCGGCGTGTATGAACTCCCCGCCGGCACCGCGGAACTCGTCATCAACGAAGGCCCCGATCCCGAAATGGACGTCGCCTGCGTGCCGGTGAAAAGCCTCGCCGAGGCCGACCTCGCCGCCGCCCGCGAAGCCGCCGTGCTGATCTACTCCGATTGGGAAAGCGTCCTCCAACCCGGCGACGCCATTCTGCCCGGCGCAGCCTTGCAGCGCCTCAAGTTCCCCGCGTTCCCCGCCACGTTTCCGGTGCAGACCGCCCGCGCCGGCCTCTACGCCCTCTACACCCAGCACCACCCCGACGAGTTCAACGCCGCACTCCATCGCGCCGGCGAGGCCCTCGCCCCGCAGTGGTCCCACGTCTTCAAACCCGATCACGAGCATGACGACGAAGTCGCCTCCGTCGGCATCACCACCCCCGGCGATCTCGTCGGCGACCGCCTCAACGACTGGATCGGCACCCTCCTGCGCACGAAGGGCAACGACATCTTCCGCATGAAGGGCGTGCTGAGTATCAAGGGCTCCAAGAAACGCCTCGTCTTCCAAGGCGTGCACATGCTCTTCGACGCGACCTTCGACCGCGAGTGGCAGCCCGGCGAAGCGCGCACCAACACCCTCATCTTCATCGGCCGCAACCTCGACCGCGCCGCCCTCAACGCCGGCTTCCACGCCTGCTTGGCGTAAACTCTTTCTCTTTCTCGTAATCGTTCTCGTTCTCTTTCTCGTTCTCTCCGCCCGCTTCACCTCTGGGGACGCGACGCCCCCGTCGCGTAATCTCCCATGCACCATTTCATCCCGCAGCCCCACGCCGACGATGCCCCCTCCTTCGCCGCACGCGGCCCCGTGCCCGCGCACAGTCTCGCGATCAAAAAATGGACGCGCGACTACCTCCACCTCGACGAAGACGTCGTCATCACCGTGAGCGAACTCGCCTGCACCGACCCAGGCTGCCCGCTGATCGAGACCGTCATCGCCGTTTTCGACGCCGCCGGCACGCGCCGCTGGAAACTCACGCGCCCCAAAGCCGCCGTGACAAAAACAATGGTGCAACAGGCCCTCGCGTCCGTCCCAGCCGGCACCGGAGAAAAAAGAGGGCCGCCCGACCCCTCGGGCGGCCCATGACCTGAAACCCTATAAACCCTGACTTGCACGGAGAAAGACGCCCGCGCCGCGCCCGCGTTCAATTCTCAGTGGAGAGAATTTTCTCGTCTGCCACCTGCGCGCGGACCACGCTTCACACCGTTTTCGCGCATATTCGATCGAAACGATCCCTCCAAAAAAACAGCTAGATCCCCCAACCAATGAAACGTCACCTCCTCCTCGCGCTCGCCACCGCCGGCGCTCTCACCATCGGCAGCCTCTTCGCCGCTGATACCGCCAAAGAAACGACGCTCACCGGCAAGGCCATGTGCGCGAAGTGCGAGCTGAAACAAGCCGAGAAATGCACCAACGCCCTCCAAGTCACCGACAAAGCCGGCAAGGTCACGACCTACACGCTCGCTGAAAACAAGGTCAGCAAAGATTTCCACGGCAAAGTCTGCAAAGGCACGCTCGATGGCGTGAGCGTCACCGGCACCGTCGAGAAGGTCGACGGCAAGCAAGTCATCACCGCCTCCAAGATCGCGGCGAAATAAGCCTCGCTCCTGCAGTTTCCCCAACGGCACCGGCAATCGCCGGTGCCGTTTTTTTGTGCGAACCGACCGCCCTGTGCACCTTCAGCAGGTAGTGTCGGGACCTCCGGGCCCGACGGTTTTCATTCACCGCTCACTCGCAGCCTGCACGGCCACCTCGTCGCCCCGCCGGCCGCGCACCCCCGTCCGCGCGCTCTACTTCAACTCGTCCGCCGCGATGGTCTTTTCCCAGCGCTTCACGTTGCTCTTGTCGAAACAGGTGATCGTGAGCACGCGCGCCTTCGCCGGGCCACTGATGGCCACCGCGCAGTAATTTTGGTCGGCGACCAGCGTGCCCTCCACCCGCTGGGGATCGGCCGCGCGATCTTTCTGGGCCGAGGAATTCGCGCCGCTCGCGAGCGGTGACGACGTCAATTCATACACCCACTGCGTCGCGCCGATTTTCTTTTTCGCCAGCTCCGTGAAATGCACGTCGCCAGTCAGGAAAACGACGCCCGTGATTTTGTGATCCACGATGAATTTCAACAGGTCCTCGCGCTCGCTCTGGTAGCGGCCGAAACTCTCGCTCGCGCCGCCGAAGTCGGTGAGGACCTGCCCGCCGGTGACGATGAACTTGAAGGTGAAATGCCGCAGCGTCTTCGCCGCCAGCAGCGATTGCTTCAGCCAGTCGCGCTGCTTCGCGCCGTATTGCGACTTGGTCGGGTGCTGCGCGGCGTCCAAGTGGTCGTCGTCGCGGTGCGTGCGGTTGTCCATGACGAAGAAGGCCGCGTCGCCCCAGAAAAATTTACCATACACGCCCGCGTTGTCCGGTTCGCCCCACGTCGGGTTGCCCCAATAGGCTTTGAACGCCGCCGTCGTCACGTCTTTGAATTCGAAACTCTTGTTCGCGTCGTTCGAGCCGAAGTCGTGGTCGTCCCACGCCGCGTAGTGGTGCATCGTGGCCAGGAGCGGTTGCAGGTCGGGCGTCGCGCGGTCCTGCGAGAAACGATACCAGATACCGCTCTCCGAGGAGAAATCCGCTTCGCGCAGGTAGGTGTTGTCTCCGCCCCAGAGCATGAAGTCCGCGCCGCTCGCGGCCATGTGTTTGAAAATCTCCGTCCCGTGGCCGTAGGGTTTGCCGGGCCGGTCGTAGGGCGGGTCGTTCAGGTAGGCGCAGGAGCCGAAGAGGAATTTGAAATCCGGCGGCGGCGCGCGGAACTCCCACTGCTTCGTCGTCTTGAACGTGAACGGATACGGGCGCACCGCCTTCACGCCATCGATCATGATTTCGTAGTCGTAACTCTGCCCCATCTCCAACAGCGGCAGCACAAACTTCATCGGCTGCGTGCCGGCCGGCGCCGTCGCGGGCGCGGTTTTCACCAGCGTGCGCACGGACTGCGGCTGGCCCGCGAGCCGGTAGGTGAGTTTCACCTCGGCGGCGCCCTTGGTTTCAAGCCACACGAGCGCCTCGCGATGCGCCTGATAACCCAGCATGGGACCGGAGATGAGCGAGCCCTGAGCGTGCGCCGCGACGGCGGCAAGCCAGGCGACAACGAAACGGAGCAGAATAGTTTTCATGGCAACGCAGGAGCATGGTCGGCCACCGCCAAAGTCGACCCCGGATCGCACAGGCACGCATCGAGCGCCGCCCGCATCGCCGCCTCGTCGAGCCCCACACCGATGAAGACGAGTTCCTGCCGCCGGTCGCCGTGCGGCTCGGCCCACAGCGCGACGATCAGCTCCGGGCGGTGCTCGAGTTGCACCCGGCCATTCTCGATCAACGCCGCCCACCAGTAGCTCAGAAAATCGTAGCGCGCCGCGCCGCCCGCGACCGACAAAAACCCCATCTCATCGGGCCGCGCGTCGGACCAGAAATAGCCTTTCGCGCGCAGCAGACCCGGCATCCCTCCCTCCACGAGCGCAAAAAACTTTCGCGCCGCAAAGGGCCGCCGCGCCTGATAGACGAAACTGCGGATACCGTATTTCGCCTCGTGCGCCGGGCGCGCATCGCGGGCCGCCGGCTTCGCAACGCGCGCGAGCGACTGCCGACTTTCCTCGGTCAAATTCGCCGCAATCGGAATCAAGGCGGATAGCGACTTGAGCCACGCCGCGGCGCGCAGCGTGGCCTTGGCGTCGAAACGCACGCGCCCCAGCAGCAGCTCCGCCGCCACGCGCGAATGCTCGGCCCGCACGATCTCGGCCCGCGCGTTCAGGCCGCGGATGATTTCCTCCAAGTGCGCCAATTCGTCGGCGCTCACGAGGTCGCATTTGTTGAGGATGAGCACATCGGCGCACTCCGCCTGCTCCACCATCAGCTCAAAGACCGGGCGCTCCTGACTCGTCAGCACCTCGCGGCCTTCCTTGCGGGCGCGATCCTGCTTCCACTCGCGCAAAAAAAACGCCGCGTCGATCACGCTCACGAGCGCCGACAGCGTCGCGAATTCGTCGAGGCTGCGGCGAAACGGATTCTTCTGCGCAAACAGATTCCCGATGCTGCGCGGCTCCGCCACACCCGTCGTCTCCACGAGGATGTGCTCGTAACCTTTTTCAGCGGCGGTCGCCCCGAGCTCCGCGATGGTCTCGGCGAGTTCGTCCTTGCTCGAGCAGCACACGCACCCGTTGCCCAATTCCACGATGTCACGGCTGGTGCGCGTGTCCGCGCCCGCGCGCACGACGGCACCGTCGATGTTGATCGCGGCCACGTCGTTCACGACCACGGCCCAGCGGCGGCCGTTTGCCTGCGTGAGCAGATGGTTGAGCAGCGTGGTTTTCCCTGCGCCGAGAAAACCGCAGAGCACCGTCACGGGCGGCCGCGCGGCCGGAGGCAGCGGCGTTGCGCTCATGCACCGCCCTTTTCCACGCGAGTCATTGTTCCACCGATCCGTCCGCCGAAGATCGCCGCCGCCTGCACGCCGTGGATCCGTGTCAGCCAGACTTCCTTGTCCCGCTGCCGCCAGAGCGCGGGCGTCGTGCCCGTCAGCGCAAACGCGTCCGGGCCGATGGCTTTGAGTTCGCTCAGCTCCTTGATTTGGCACGAGCACACGTCCTGAAACTCATCGAGCGCAAAGAACCCCACCGTCTCGTCGACCTCCGCCAACGTCTCGACGATCTGCAGCTTGTAGGGATTGCCCGCGAAAAACGCCGCCGCCTGCGCGGGCGTTTTTTCCCGATGCTCAAACCGCCGGCACTCAGCGAGAATTTGCCGCATGTCACCCTCCAGCAGCGCGAGCTCCTCCGCCGTCGGCGGCACCGGCTCAAAGGCAAAGTCCCCGAAAAATCCCTCGCAGGTCTCGCCGCAATCGCCCGCGTTGATCTGTGGCCAGCGCCGCGCCACCGCCGCCGCGAGCACATGGGTGAGGAGATGGTTGACTTTGTGAAGTTCGGCGAGCGTCGGCATGAGGGCGTGGAGACACAGTAGCAAAGTCGTCAAGGGGGGGGGGCTTGACGACTTCTGTATGCTGTCACTCGCAATGCCATTCCTACGCTTCCACCGCCCCGGCGCGACCCGCCGCCCGACTCTCCTCGGGCAAGTCGTCGCCTGGCTGGCGGTGGGGCTCGTCGGGCTGCTCGCTTGGCTCGCCGCCGATCCCGCGGCGCATGAGTTTTTCCACCCCGACGCGGCAGCCCATCCCGCGAGCGCCCACGATCATTCGGCGTGCGCGCACGATCACGCCGCCGACGCCGCCGGCTCCCCTTCGGCCGACTCGCACGACGAGCACCGCTGCATCGTCACCGCCTTTGCGGCCGGTGCGACCGACCTCGTGGTCGTCGCGCTCTTCGTTTTCTCCGGGCTGAACTTGGCCGCACGCCTCGTCCCGACCGTCGCGCACCTCGCGCGCGCGGCTCCGTCGTTCCGGCATGCCCCAAGTTGCGGGCCGCCGGTTCGCGCCTGAGCCCACCTCGCGCCTAGCGCGAGCCTCCTCCCTCCGTCCGGGCTGCACCATGCCCGGATGTTGTCTTCGCGCCTCCGCGCCGCTGTGCGCGCCCGCGCCCCTCCTGTTCGATTTTCCATCCATCAACGCTCAACCGAGCTCACCATGTCTTCTCGTCTCTTCTTTTCACTCTCGCTCCTCCTCGGCCTCACCGCCGGGTCCATCGTCCACGCTCAAACCGCGTCATCCGCTCCGCCAAAGCCCGCCGATGAAGCCGTCAAACTCGACGCGTTCATCACCAAGGCCGAAAAAGCCGCCGCCTTCACGCTGCCGCTCGACGCCACCACGGCCACCGGCACGCGCCTCGGCCTCTCGCTCCGCGAAGTCCCCGCCAGCATCAACGTCATGACCCAGGAGGTCATCGCCGCCCGCGGCCTCCGCACCACCGTGGAAACGGTCAACTCCGTCGTCGGCGTGCAGGGCGGCCTCGCGGTGGGCTCCATCCCGCGCTACGTCATCCGCGGGCTCTTCGGCAATCAAGTCACCATCCTCTTCGATGGCGTGCGCATGAACACGCAGTCGCAAAGCGAACGCCCCGTCGATACGTTCAACCTCGACCGCGTCGAGGTCCTGAAGGGCCCGTCCTCCGTCCTGTTCGGCGAGGGCGCCATCGGCGGTTCGATTAACTACGTCTCGAAGAATCCCGATGCCCGGCCGCGCACCGACTTGTTCTTCGCCGTCGGCTCCTGGGAAAGTTATCGCGCCGGTGCCGGCACCGGTGGCCCGCTCGGCAGCTCCGGTAAACTCACCTACCGCGCCGATGTGTCCGCCGCCTCGGCCCGCGGCTACGTCGAACGCAGCCAGACCGATCTTTTTTCCGCGACGGTCGCCGTCGGCTGGCGCGCCACCGACTCGCTCAACCTCACTTTCCACGGCGCCTATACCGAGGATGTGTTCGAGCCCTACTACGGCACGCCCG
>JBIKOK010000106.1:0-21363 GCA_044358025.1 Opitutaceae bacterium | reverse complement strand
TGCGTTGCCACAGTTTTTTGTTCCAGTCCATGCCCCATGGTGGAGGCAGAAAGCCTAGCGTCAAGACTTAACATAGTAATACTAGTTCGAACGTTCCCGGGAAAAAACGTCGCCTCGAGGTTGAGGTGGCAGCGTCGCGTGCCAAGCGGCGAGTTTCCGGCGGAGTTGCGCGACCACGGCGGGATGCGAGGGGCTGAGGTCCGATTTTTCCAGCGGATCCTGCTGGAGATCGTAGAGCTCGACGTGGTCCTGCTTCGGACTGAGCAGCAGTTTCCAGTGAGCGTCGACGACGACGTGGGCGGCCCAGTGATCCGGCGCGTCTTTGCGCGGCGGCCAGTTCGCGCCCATCCGCCAGAAGAGCGGATGGCTGCGCGAGGGGGAGGCGCGGCCCTTGAGCGTGGCCACCTGACTGACGCCGTCGGGCACGTAGGCGGGCGGCGGTTGGGCGCCGGCGATCTCGCAGAACGTCGGCAACAGATCCACGGCGGAGAGGAGCGAGGTGCGGTCGACCTGGCCCGCCGCGATCTGGCCGGGCCAGCGGGCGATGAAGGGCACGTTGATCCCGCCCTCGAACAAGGCGGCCTTGTAGCCTTTCCGACCGGCCGTGATGCCCTTGGCCGCCGCGATGCCCCAGCCGGCGCCGGTGGCGGTGTCGTAGGACAAGTCGAGCTTCGCGCCGGCTGCGCCGCGGGCGGGTCCGTTGTCGGAACTGAAAATCACCAGCGTGTTCTCCGTCAGTTTCAGCCGGTCGAGCGCGGCGAGGACCTCGCCGATGCGGTCATCGGCGTGTGAGATCACGGAGGCGAAGATCTGGTCTTCGCGGTTCTTGATGTCGCGGAACCGCCACTCGTATTTGGGCACCGTGTGAAAAGGCGTGTGCGGCTCGTGAATCCATAGGTTGATGAAAAAGGGCTTTTTCGCCGCCGCGCTCTTTTCGATGAAGGCAATCGCGCGGGCCGCGTCTTCATGCACCGGGATCTGCTCCCCGGCGCAGTTGAAGGCGCCGTAGTCGTCGTAGCCGTAAACGGCCGGCAACGGCGAATCCGGGATCATGTCATTCGAAAGATGCCACTTGCCGTAGTGCGCCGTCGCATAGCCGGCGGACTGCAGCATCCGGGGCAACGTCGGCGTCTGCGGGTCGAGCCAGTCGGGCATGTTGCGCTGGGCGTTGTTTTTCGCCCACGCGAAGTGGCCGTCGATATTGTAGCGTGCCGGAAAATGCCCGGTCAGGACGGCGGTGCGGCTGGGCGAACACACGCCGCTCGCGACCGTGAACCGATGGAAGTCCGTGCCCTCCTTCGCCAGCCGGTCGATGTTCGGCGTTTTGACGTAGGGATGGCCGTGACACGACAGGTCGCCCCAGCCCCAGTCGTCGGCGAAGATGAAGACGATGTTGGGCTTTGGCGCGGAGACCGCCGCCGAGACCGGCCGCAGCAGAACCAACGAGACGAGGACCAGTGCGCGGAAGAGGTTCATGAGGGGAAATACGGGGTGGGCGGTCACGGGAGTTGGGTGACGACGGCGTAGTAGGCGCCGACTTCGTGGCCGTCGGCGGTCTGGAAGACGGGGGCGAGTTGGTGGGAGCCGGCGGTGAGCGTAGTCGTGAAGGCAACGGCGGTGTCGGTCGCACGGACGGGCGAGGAGGCGAGGTCGCCGCCGTTGACGCGGAGCGTGGCGGTCGTCGCGGGGATCGCGACGCCGGGGCGGGCGCGGAAGGCGATGTCGGAGCCGGGGACCTTCGCGCCCGGGGGCAGGGCGGCAGTGATGGGGTGGTTGGCCTCGACGGGCCAGCGGCGCACGCTGATTTCGTAGCGGCCGGCGGTCACGACTTTCACGGCCCAGTGGCCGGCGTGGCGGGATTTTTCGGCGGCTGCGGCGGGCGTGGCGGACGATGCGGCGGCTTTCGCGTTTTTGCCTTGGCCGGCTTTGGCCTGCGCGGGCGCGAAGCCATCGGCGACACGGATATGCTGCTGGTTCCACGGCGGGAGCGCCTCTTGAATCCAATCGTGGCCGGTGAGGCTGACGCTCGGGTGGTCCGGGTGGCCGAGGTAGATCTCGGTGGTCTGCGCGAAGGTGGGCTCGAGCTCGGCCCACCAGGCGTCGTAGAAGGTGCGCATCTTCGCCGCGCGCGCGGGCTCGACGGCGATGAGGTTGCGTTGCTGGCCGGGGTCGGTGCGGAGGTCGTAGAGCTCGGTGTTGTTGATGAGGCGCCAGGGGCCGGACATGACGGCGGTTTGCTTCCACTTAATGGGATCGCGCACGCGCTGGGAATCCGTGACGAGCATACGCTCATGCGGCCAGGCGGTATTTTTGGCGGCAGGATCGAGCAGGGGGCGAAGGGAGCGTCCGTCGAACGTGAGGCCGGCGGGCGTCGGCGCGCCGGTGACATCAAGGATCGTGGGGACGATGTCGACGGCGTGGCTGAGCGTGTCGTTGACGTGCGGCTTGGTCCAACCGGCGGCGGGCCAGTGGGCGAGGAGCGGGACGCGGTGGCCGCCCTCGTATTCGCTGCCTTTTTTCCCGCGCATGCCGGCGTTGAAGATTTTCTCGCCGGTGGCGGTGCCGTTGTCGGTGGTGAAGATGAAGAGCGTGTTGTCGGCGATGCCGAGTTCGCGCAGGAGCGCGCGGGTGGTGCCGACGTTGTCGTCGATGTTGGTGATCATGCCGAAGAACGACGCGAGCTCGGGCGTCTGCTGCGGGTAGATGTCGGTGTATTTTTTCGGCGCGTGGAAGGGACTGTGCGGGGCGTTGAGCGCGATGTAGGCGAGGAAGGGTTTCTGGGCGGCGGCCTGCGCGCGAATGAAGCGCTGGGCCTCGGCGAAAAATACATCGGTGCAAAAACCCTTGGCGGGGACGATGCGGCCGTTGTGAAAATAGCTGCCGTCGAAATAGGCGTTGTCCCAGAGATCGGGCGTCTGTCCGACCCCACCGCCGCCGTGGTAGTAGACCTCGGTGAACCCGCGGTCCTGCGGGCGGTAGGGGTAGTTGTCGCCGAGGTGCCACTTGCCAAACAGGCCGGTGGCGTAGCCGTGGGCCTTGAGCAGCTGGCCAAGGGTGACTTCGTTTTCGCGCAGCATGGAGCGGCCGTTGACGGTGTGCCACACGCCGGTGCGGTTCGTCCAATGGCCGGTGAGCAACGCGGCGCGCGTCGGCGAGCAGGTCGGGGCGACGTGGTAGTCTTTCAGTTGCGAAGACTCCGTGGCGAGGCGGTCGATCTGCGGCGTCTGGACGACGGGATTGCCCGTGAAGCCGAGATCGCCGTAGCCCTGATCGTCGGTGATGACGAAGACGATGTTGGGTTTCGCCGCAGGCGCGGAGGTGGCTATGGCGGCAGAGAGGGCGAGAAGGACGGCCCGGGCGAGAGAAAGCAGGGAGCGGAGGTGGGGCATGGGAGATGGGTGAAAGCGGTGCGGGGCAGGTCAACGCCAGTCGATGCGGGCTTGCTTGGCCGCGAGGTCAACCCAGACGGAGGCGTGGGCGAATTCGCGGGTGGCGGTGAGGCCGACCCACGTGGCGTCGGCTTGGGGCGGGCCGAGCGGGCGGTCAAACTCGGCGTAGGCGTCGAGCATGCCGTGCTCCTCGCGGTAGCCCCACGAGTAGCAGAAGTGCGAGCCGGGTTGCGCGGCGACGAGGAAGCAGGCGAGCGGAAACGTGAGACGCTCGCGGGCGAGTTTGAGCAAGTCGGCGGAGGGGCGCTGCATCATGGCTTGGTCGAGCCAGTTGAAGCCGGGCCAGCCTTTGATGACGACGAACTTTCCTTTGGCAGCGGCGAGCGCGATGGAATCGAGGTCGGTTTTGAGGTCGGTGGGCGAGTCGGTTTTAAAGGCGCCGAAGTGCTCGATCATCACGCCGTCGATTCCCTCCCAATCGAGGATCTCGCGAAAATCGGTCGTGCGCAGGCCGTTGACGAGCACGACGCGGTCGGGGCCGAGCTTGCGCTTGGTGAGCGCCAGCATCTCGCGCAGGCCGGCCACAACGGCGCGGGCTTTCGCCTCGCCGACTTGTTTCGCGAGGGCGGGCGTGAGCGCCTGCGGCAGCGCATCCACGAAGACGCCGCCGAGCGGCGCGGAGCGGTGCGCCGTCGCGACGACCTCGGACCACCACTCGCGGAATTCGGCGTTCGACGGATCGGGGCGCGGCGTGCCGGAGGGGTGTTGGACGATTTCGCCGGTGGCCGTGCGCAGGGTCCACTCGGGCCGGTAGGTTTTGAAGGCGTCGTAGCCGGGCCAGTTGATGAAGGCGTTGAAATAGAAGAGGACTTTGGCGGCGGGATTGCGCTGGGTGATGCGCCGCGCGGAGTCGGCGATGCCGGCCTCGGTGCTCCCGTGGGGGGTGACGCCATGGCTTTTTTCGAGGGCGATCAACGAGCTGTGGCTGGCGATAAAATCGACTTCGGCGTCGGTGAGATCGGCGGTGCGTTTGCCGAAGTGGAGGTTGAGCGGGACGCGGTCCCAACTGAACGGCGGAAGACCGTCGGCGGCGAGCCGCGCGGTCACCGGCCCGAGCAGCAGGGCGGCGAGGAGGATGAGGGTGTGTTTCACGGAGACGTGTTTGTTTTCGCTCTCTAGCGCCAGGTGATTCTCGCCTGCTCGTTTTTGACGTCGAGCCACACCGAGGCATGGCGAAATTCACGGGTATAAATGTAGCGCTCCCGCTGCGCCTTTCCTGTGGGCGGTCCCAGCGGGCGCTCAAACTCGGACGGCCGCTTCAGCCACGTCGAACTCCTGGTCGCATCGTAGCCGTCGTGCGCGAGGAAGTAGGAATATTTCTCCGCGCAGATCAGAAACAGGGCGAGACAGTAGGTGAGCCGCCGTTGGGTCTCCGCCTCCGGGGTGGCGCGGTTGCGAATCTCATCCGTCAACTGCGCGTTGCCGGTTTCGCCCTCAGCGAGTTTTCCCATTCCGACAGTGAATGCCACGATCGCACCCCGGCGGGCCGTCTCCTGCGCCGCGGCGATTCCTTTGGCGACATATTCCTCGCGGGGGATCGTGCCCACCGTGGTTTCGAAGCCTTCGAAATAAGAGCCGTCGAAGGCGCCCAACCAACCGAGTCCGGCATCGGGAAATCGGGCACGCACGAGATTCGCGACCATGAGTTTTTTCGGACCGAGCGCCACGCGGGTCGCTGCCATCATGGCGTGATACCCTTCGACGACGGCCTGCTTCCGCTCTGGCCCGAGATCCTTCCGCAGATAGCCGGGCTCGAGCACCTTGACATTGCCATCGAGAAACACGCCGTCGATCGCCGGGTCGGCACAGACCTGGCGCGCGTTTTCGACCCACCAGTCGCGCAACTTCGGGTTGGTGAGATCGTAGGCCTCGACCGTATTGCGCACGAGTTTGCCCCGGCCGTCGTGGCTGACCAGAAACGGGTCGGGAATGGCCGCGAGCGGTGCATTGGCAGCGTAGCCGCCGTAGTGCACGATGACATTGCGGTAATAGAGAATCTTCGCGGCAGGATTGAGGCGCTTGACCGCGCGGGCGGCTGCCAGCGTGCCCTTTTCGGTCGAGCCGGAGTCCGTCGCGCCGGTGGTCTTCTCAAAGGCGATGAGCGGAAATCCGGCCAGATAACGCAGCTCCTCCGGCGTGAAACCGGTGCTCTTGCGGATGTGCATGTAGAGGGGCACGCGGTCCCACGAGAAATCCGGGAAACGTTCCGTGACCGGCGCTGCGCGCGGGGTGTCGGCTGCGCCCAGGCAGGTCAGCGCCGTGAGCAGCGCCGTGGCGAAGTAGGACGAATATTTTCTCATAGGTCGCCATCCTGCTTCGCGCCCGCTTTCCGGGGCGCTTTGCTTACGAAGGTCGGGTCCACTTTGGTCGGCAGCGCGGGCTGGTTTCACGGGTGGTGGGAGGAGGGAACGGTCAGCGGGTGGTTTGAACGCTGATCAAAAAGTGAAGGTATTCGAGAGCACGAATTGGCGTGGCACGGGCACGGAGACGCGCGCGGGCGAGCCGTTGGGTTGGACTTGGACGATCACCGGGTCCGAGTCGGCGAAGACGTTGCGGACGTTTAACTGCGCGCGCCACTCGACCTTGTTCTTGAAGAGCTTCAGGCGGTAGCCCGCCCAGAGGTCGATGAATTGGGAGCCGTCGTCGAAGTAGGGATTCGCGACATCCTTGATGGGGACGACGGTGGTGGTGCCGGGGATGGTGAGGCGGGCGTTGGGATAGCCGATCGCGGCCTTGTCCTGCCAGCGGAGGGCCGCGCCGAGGTTGGCGCCTTTCAGCCGTCCTTCCGAGAAGGAGTAATTGCCGACGAAATTTGCGCGGTATTTGCGAATCTCCGGGCTCGAGGAACCCGCGAGCGCCTGCTGAATGAAGTAGACTTGGCCGATGATGGCGTCGCGCAGGGGCCCGCCGGCCAAGGTGTCGGTCGCCAGCGGCGTCGAGAGCGGAGTGGTGAGCCGATCGTCGCCGCCCCGGAGACGGGTCCCGGTGGGCACCACGCTGTAATTGTCCACCAGATCCTGGAGCAACTGGCCCATGCGCGGGGCGACGTTGGTCCGCACCGAACTCTGCTGCGCGGCGTTGAAGGACAGCCGCCAGTTGCGGGTGGGATTGTAGGTCAGCTCGAATTCATACCCTTCCGCAGTGAGATCGGTCGTATCGCTCAGGACCAGCGACAGTCCGCCGCCGCTGTTGTAGGCGGCCGGCGAGGTGGCGGTCTTGGGGATCAAGTTCAGCTCGGCCCGCGTCCGGGCGAAGGGGTTCCAGTAATTGTCCCACTGCTTGAACAGTTTGTTGAAATCCGCGAGCGACATGTATTCCGCCCCCGGCACATACTGTGCGCCGCCCGGTTCGATGACATCGAGGAATCCGTTCTTGTTCTTGTCCGGATCCTCGCCGTTGACCAAGTCGAAGACGCCGTCGCGGTTCTGGTCGTAGTCGTCGAGGTCGGTGAAGAAGGTGCCGAAATTGCGCGCCGCCGCGTTGACATACAGGCCGATGGCCCGGGTGATGCCGGAATAATTGTCGTTGGCCACCACTCCGCGGTAGTGGTTGAGCCGGGCGACGAGCTTGTTGTTCATCAAGCTGACCGTGACGCCGAAGTCCTTGGTCGAGCCCGAGGCGCTCGGCACAGAATTCCCCCGAAAATCAAAGCCGCCCGGGTTGGCGACGAAGTTCTTGGAGTCGCCGTAGTGCAGCGACACGCCCATACCCTCGCGCAACCACTTGTTGGGTACCTTGAGCACTAGGCCGTAGGCGAAATTGCTTTGCTTGATCACCCGCGAGGGTGCGCCGGCCAAGTTGAACAGGTCCGAGGTGACGAGGGGAATGGAATCAAACTGGCGCGGCGGATTTCCGTTGCGCCGGAGGTCCACCTCGTCGCTGCGCCAGCCGAGATTGGCGATCAGGTGGTCCTGGAGGAAATAGCTCTGCGAGTTCACGGCCATCGACGTGGTGACGGTCTTCGTCAGGGTGCCGCCGAACGGCTGGAAGGCCGGGGAAAACTGGCCGACCTGCGTGGTCTCATCGCCCCGCACGGTGGTCGCGGCCGCCTGGGTGGCGGGGTTGCCGACGTTCAGATAGGCGACGGGAATCTGATAATTGGCCGGAAAATCCACCGTGGTATTCGGGGCCGAACCTGCGGTTTTGAAATCGGACAACGTGAAGTTCGGATTCTCGAAGGCGTTGCGATGGGGGGCGCTGATGTAGAAGATGCCCGACCATTGGCGTTGAAAGATGGTGGCGTCGGCGGCCTGGAGGTGGAACGCCACGTCGTTGCCGAAGACGAACGGCTTGGTGGTGATGGCGCGGGAATTTTTTTCGTTCCGGTCCCCCAGCGCGGCGAGGTTGTGGCGTCCGAGCCAACGGAACAGGCCGCCGCGAAATTTTTCGGCAAAGTCGAACTTGGCGAAGGCGGTGGCGCGGACCGCGTCCCGTTGGTCGGTGTTGACCGAGCGATTGGCCGAGGCCGCGTAATAGTAGAGCCGCCCGAAATTCGGGTTGGTGGGGCCGAAGAGTGCGTTGGGCCCGATGGGAAAGGTGTAGTTGACGTCGATGTCGATCGCCGGCGCGTCGACGGCGACGAAGCTGTCGCGGGTCCACTTCTCCCCCGCATACGCCACCTCGATGCCGTAGTGCCCGCTCTGGGAAACGGCCTCCAGCGAATACATCGCCCGGTCGAACGTGTTGCGATAGTTGTCGATCGAGCCGGTGAGCAGATGCCGGTTGAAATCAAAAACGTCGTCGGTCAACAGGCCCTGTTTGGTGAAGCCGTCGTAGCGGGCGAGCGGGATTTCGTTGAGATAGAGATTTCGCACGAGCACCGACTGGTTGGCCCCGGTGAGATTCCGATCCGGGTCGAAGGTCGGGCTGCCCAGGGCGACCCGGCCGCCGGTCCAGCCGGTGTGGACGGCCCGGGCCGCCAAGCCATCGGGGGTCTCGGTGCCGTCGTAAACGGAGGCCCACCCATTACGCTTGAGAAACTTGTCGTAGGTGGCGTCCGGGATCACCGACCCGTTGAGAAACCGGCCGAGATAGCCGGCGTTTCCCCCGAGATTGTTGGTGAAGACGGTGACGAAGGGGTTTTGGACGCGACGACCGGAGGCGTTGGCCACGCCGGGGGTGCCGCCGAAGCCCGCCACGCTGGGCCAGCGGTTGCCGTAGGGATCGTTGAGAAACGTATCGAGGGTTGTGAGTGGGGCGAGGCGGTCCATGGGGACGGCCGCGATGCGGCCCCGTTCGTAGTTCGCGTTGAAAACGAGGTGGTGTTGCGCGAAGGGTTTGAATTTCAGCGCGCCGTATCTCCGCGTGGTGTCCGTATGCGCGGGTTTTTGCATGAACTCATCCCGGTCTTCGAGGGCGGCGACGCGCAGCGCGAGCTTCTTGGGCACGATCACCTTGTTGAGGTTGACCGAAGCGCGGCGGGAATAATTGTCCGCGAAATTCTGGGTCGAGACCTGGAAATCGAGCTTCAGCGAATCCCGGAATTCCGCGTTGGAGACACTGTTGTTGATGATGCCGCCGGGTGAGCCCAAGCCGAAGAGCAGCGAGTTCGCGCCGCGGTTGATGTCGATGCGGCCCGAGTTGTAGGCGTCGAACGGGATGTCCGATTGAAAATAGTTGGTCGTGCGCGTCGGCGCCGCCAGGCCGCGCACGCGATTGGCCGAGGCCGGATCCTGCCGGGCTTCCGACTGGCTGAGGGTGCCGTCGCCGACGCTGTCCGCGGCCTGAGTGTAGTTGCTCAAGGCGCCGAGGGCGTCGGTATTGGTGGTGTAGGCGAGGACGTCGTTGAGGTTGGTGAGGCCGAGGTCCTCGAGCATCACGTCCGTCACGACCTGTACGGATGTGGCGACGTCTTTCAGCTCCGAACGGATGCGCCCGCCGGCGAGGGTTTGGGCGGAGTAATAGCCTTGGTCGGCCCCCGAGTTCACTAAGAACGGCGATAGCTCGACGACCTGAGACGGCGCGGCGGGTTTGGCGGCGATTTCCGGGGTAGGTGGAGGTTGGGCGGGAGCGGTCTGGGCAATGGCGGCGGCGGAGAGGGAGAGAAGGAGGGAAAGCGAGAGGGGGAGAAGGGTGCGGAGGAGGTGCATGGGGCGGATTGAAAAGGAGGGCGCGGGCTCTGACCCGCCTTGCGTGGGCGTGGGAGGGCGGGTCGGAGACCCTGCCCTACGTCGGACTCAGACTTCAAACGTCGCGGTGAGGACGGTGCGGCGGCGTGAAGGAATCGTGGGGTAAGAGTTTCCTTCGCGGAAGTAGGCGGTGTGTCCGGCGCTCAAACCTCGGAGAACGCGCCGGTGCTGCCGGCGAAAGCTTCGGTCTGAACGCCCAACCGCTGCAGCATCGTGACGTAGAGATTTGCCAGCGGCTGATCCTGATAGGTCGCCTCGTATTGGAAGGGCTCTTTGCCGCCCAGCCACGCGCCGCCGGCCGGGGTGCCTTTGTTCTGGTTGAGGAATTGCCCGTGCTTGAACCCCAGATTTTTTCCACCTGCGAGGACGAGCGGATAGTTGCGCGAGAGGTGGAACGCGCTCGAGGCGGACCCGAATAGGAGCAGGGTGTTGTCGAGCATGTTACCCGTGCCGCCGGCTTCGGGCGTCGCCTTGAGTTTGGCGGCGAAGCGCCCGAATTCCTCCGCTTGGAAACGCTGATAGACGCCGAAATTCTTCCAACCGCCGGGCTCCTTCGTCGCGTGGCTGAGTTGATGGGTGAGTTTGAATCCGACTGCGCGCGCGAGATAGTCGCTGATGCCGACGCCATTTTCCCGGCCGATCTGGTAGGTCGCGACGCGCGTGGTGTCGGTCTTGAAGGCGAGGTAGAGCAGCTCATACATCGTCTGCAGATAGTTCCGCGGATCCTCCGGCGTCACGTCGAGCTGGAGGTGATCCACGTTCACCGTGGCAAACGGGATATTCATCCAGCGTTTGGCTTTCTCGACTTTGATTTCCGTATCGCGCACCGCCTGGAGATATTGATCCAAGGTTTTCTGATCGTGGCCGGACAGGAGTTTTTTCAAGGAGCGCGAGTCCTCCAGCAGATCGTCGAGCGCGCTCTGGCTCAGCGCGAGTTTGCGCGCCGCGTCGGCATCGCTCTTGGCAAACAGCAGGTCGAAAATGCGTTTCGGTTTATGCTCCGCCGGGATGGCGCGGCCGCTGTGGTTGTAGGACATGGTCTGCGCGCCGCGCGGAGAGCCCGTGCCGCCGTCGGTGGACATGACGAGGGAGGAAACGCGCGTGTGCTCCCCGGCTTGGGCGGCGAACACTTGATCGAGCGAGATGCTGTTCTTGTAGTCGCCGCGTCCTCCGGTGTCCGCGCCCGTGAGAAACTGATCGGCGTTGGAGTGGCCGTGGACATTGCGCACCGCCGGATGGGAGAAGCCGGCCAGCACTGTCAGGTCGTCGCGCAGCGGATCGAGCGGTTCGAGACACTTGGTGAGCGTGAAGTTTTTCCCGTGGCCGTGCGGAAACCAGCTCCAGTCCTGATAAGCCGGATCCTCCGCGAGCGGCATCGGCACGCCGTCGGGAATGTAGAAGCACGCGAGGCGTTTCCGGTTTTCCAGATTTTTCCGCTCCGCGGCGCTCGCGAATTTTGTAAACGATTCGAACCATGGCAGCGCCAGCGCAATGCCGGTGCCGCGCAAAAATCTGCGACGATCGATGATGGAAAGGTCGGTTTTCATGGGGAAAGGAAATGAAGTTTTGCTGCGTGGGCTGGGCGCGGGCGGGGTCAGTTGGTTTGGAATAGCTCGCTGGTCACGATGAGGGTAATGAGGTCGCCGAGCCGGTCCTGTTGCCGGCGGAAACGGAGGGTTAGTTCGTCGAGGCCCGCCCGATCACTGAAAGTCAGCGGGCGACCCAGTGCGTAGGTGGTGAGTTTGTGCACCATCGCGCCGGCGAATTGGTCCTGACGGTCCGCGAGCAGGAAGCGTTTCAGCCCGTCGATGCCGTCGAGTTTCTGCTTGTTGAACAGGAGGCTGGAGGCATCCACCGGCGCGCCTTTGATCTGGTCCCGCCAACTGCCGACGGCGTCGAAATTCTCCAGCGCAATCCCCCACGGATCGATCTTCGCGTGGCAGGGCATGCAGGCCGCATGACTCCGATGATTTTCGATCCGCTCCTTCAACGTCATCTTCGCGATCGCGGGATCGGCGAGATCGATCTCGGGCACGGCCGGGGGCGGCGGGGGTGGCGGGTCGTGCAGGATGCGTTCGAGAATCCAGATGCCGCGCTTGAGCGGGTGGGAATCCTTGCCGTCGGAATTCATGGCCAGCAGGCCTGCCTGTGCCAGCAATCCTCCGCGCCGATCCGCCGAGGGCAACGGCACGCGCTGAAATTCGGTGCCGTAAACTTCCGGCCAGCCGTAGTGCCGCGCGAGGCGTTGATTGACCAGCGCGTAGTCCGCGTGGAGGAAATCCATCACGCTGTGATTCTCCCGCAGCACCTCGCGGAAAAAAGCGATCGGCTCGCCTTGCATCGCCTCCTTCAATTCCGCGTCGAACTGGGGATAGAGCTTTTTCTCGACGTCGAGATAATCGAGGAGCTGCAGGCCGAGCCATTGGCGCACGAAGTGTCGGGCGAATCGCTCACTGCGCGCATCCGCCAGCATTCGTCGGGTCTGCGCGGCCAGCACCGCCGGATCGGTGAGCCGCCCTTGCGCCGCCAAGTCCATGAGCTCGCGGTCGGGCGTGCTGCACCAGAGAAACATGGAAAGCCGGGTCGCCAGCTCGTCGGCGCTCAGGCGCGCCACGCCGCGGCTCTCCGGATCGGCCTGCACGAGATAGAGAAACTTCGGGGACGAGAGCACGGTGGCGAGCACCTCGATCATCGCCTCCTGAAAGTCGCCGCTGCCGGGCCGCACGCGGGCGAACAACGCCAATTTCTGCTCGATTTCCGCCGCCGTCACGCGCCGCCGCCAGGCCCGCGGCAGAAAATCCGCCAGCACTTCCCGCGCGTAGGCGGCCTCGTCTTTTTCGTGCGGGCTCGCGGGGAAAATTCGGCGGTGCGATTCCGAGGGCCATGGCGCGGAGACCGGCGCGGTCACTGCCAGATAGTCGATCTGGATGTCGGCCGCGTTTCCATCGGGCGAGCCCTGATAGATGCTCTGGAGCACCAGAAATTCCGACGGGTTAGGAAAGTCGCCGAGCTCCTTGATCCGGCGAAACGGATTGCGGCGCATCTCGCCCAGCGGGACGGTCCACTCGTAAAATTGCGGTTCATCCGGCGCGCCCCGGATCGCCAGATCGGGACCGCCGATGCGCTCGGTGGAACGGGAATTGTTGCTGGGCTGGAAACCGAACTCCAGGCGGAGGCTGGGAAATCCTTTTCCCGCCGCGGACACCCGCGCCGCGCGGACGCGCACGACCATGGTGCCGGTATCCGGCAGCGTGTCGCCCAGATCAAAAGTATGCGTTCGATTGGCCGGGAGGATGAGGACTTCGGATGAGACCGCGGGAAGCTCAGGCCGGGTCGCCATGGGTTGGTAGGAAAACCTTCCGCGCTGATAATTATACGCGGCCCGCGCGACCGCACCGGTGTGCAGATTTTTGAAATGCGGCCCGCGCAGATCGACCCTGGGCCGGATACCCTCCTTGGCGGCGCGCTCCTCGGCCGGGTTCAGTAGCTTGGTCTGGGGAGCGTCCAGTTTCATCGCGATGCCGTAGTGACTCACGGCCGGCGGTTCGCCCCGGACGGTCGCCTTCAACAACGCCTTCCGGCCGAGTTCGCGGTAATACTCGAACTGCATGGCGGAGATTTGAAGCAGTTCCGAACTGTTCTCAAAACCCTCCTTCGTGCGTGTCTCGGGCGGCAAGTCGGCGGCGAAATCGTAGGGCAACCCGAGCAGGTCCTGCAGCGCGTAGTTGTATTCGTAGCGCGTCATGCGCCGGAAGGAGGAGTGGGCCTCTTCGCTGCGGCGCACCTGCGACGCGACCTGAATTTCCTCGGACAGCCACTCCATGACCTTGGCGCGTTTCTCGCCGGACAACTCCGGTTCGTCCTTGGGCGGCATCTCGCCCTTGCCCAGCACGCCCGAGATTTCGAGCCACCAACTCACGTCACGACCGCGTTGCAAATCGGGGTCCAAGGTATCGATGCGGAAATCCGCCTTCTGCTTCTCGGCGCCGTGACACTTGAAACAGGTTTCTCGCAAGATGGGCTCAACCTCGCGGCGGAAAACATCGAGCTTGGGCTGCGCGATTTCACCTCCGACGGATCGAGCCGCGCGGTTCAGCACACCCGAGTGCAGTGCGCCCGCCGCCCTCACCGCTGCGAGGGTCGGGAGGGGCGAACCGTGCTCGGCAGCGCCGCTGCGGTTCGGCGCAGTCTCGACTTGGGCCGCAACGCCTCTGCTCCCGGTCTGCGCCGCTGCGACGCTTGCGCCGAGCATGACGAAGCCGCGCACAAAGGCGCGGAGTAGCGAGGTGCGAAGCGGGCGTTTCATGGAGGTCGCAGGCGTATAGTCGGGTAAGATCACGGCCGAATGTGGCTGAATAAAACCGGGGCAGGAGTTGTTCGGGTGGGTGTGCCGCGGATCGGAGCAGACTGAGGCGTTTGACGCGACCATAGATGCGAGGGCGGGCGGGCGGAGACCCTGGCCTATGCGGGACCCAGAACTCGAACGTCGCGGTCTAGTTGAGTGGGCGGATTGGAGGTAGGGGCCTGCTTGCAGGCGATGCTCACCTCCTGAATCGCCTGCAAGCAGGCTCCTACCTCTCGGCAAATTGGGCTAATCTCTAACGCTCATTGGAATCAGAATTCGAAGGTCGATGTCAGGATGAAGTTCCGGGGCCGGCGGAGCTGCCAGTTGGTCCCGACCAGCGCGTTGGTGGTGCCGTAGATCGCGTTGGTGTCGTAGCCGACCCGCACGAGCTGAGGGGTTTGCCAGTTCGGCAGATTCTGAATGTTGAGCTGCAGCCGCAGGTTGACGTTGCCAAAAATGCGGCGCGTGTGGGCGAGCATCGCCCCGACATCCCAGGACTCTTTCCCGGTGAGCGGACGGGTGACATCAAGGTTGCCGACGGGAGCGCCGGCCGCGTTTTTGATCCGCTCGTAGCCGATGTTGCCGGGACTGCGCCAGCGGAAGTTGACGCCGGTGCTCCAGCCTTTGAGGCGTCCCTCAAAAAAAGACCGCGTGATAAGGCCGTTGAACGCGTATTTGCCTGCGCGTGAAGTCGTCACGCCGTTGAGGGCCTGATCATCGAGATAAGACCCCTCTTGAGCGGCGATCTGTTGTTCGAGGAAAAGCGCGTCGGCGGCGGCCAGCGTGACATTGGCCGGGATGGCCGGATTGAGCGAGAAGATCGAGGAGCGCTGGCCGGCCTCGATCTTGCGGAGCTCCGCCGCGAATTTTTTCCACGTGCCCAGACCCTGATATTTCGAATCGGTATAGAGGTAAGCGCCCACGGCGAGCAGATGGTCGCCCAGTATGTTCTCATTCTCGCTGCCAGAAAGGGAAATGCGCCAGTTTCGGGAAGGGTTGAAGACGATATTCATCTCGTAGCCCGTGGCCACATAGCTCCAGGTGTCCGAGACGTTGCCGGTATCGACAGGATAATCGCCCGCTGCCGCTAGGTCGGCGAAGTAGGGATCGCCGGCGAGCTTGTAGGTCCGTAGGCGCGTAAGGATATTGCGGGTGGGGCCCACGCTGGCATTGGCGTTGCGCGCCTGATTGGCGGCGGAGGTCTCGAATTTACTCAAGCCCACGGATAATTTGTTCTGCAAGAGGGACAGCCGGAAGCCGTAATCCACCGTTTTGCCCGCCGAATTCGGGGCGGGCTGGCCCAGGGCGTTGACCCATGAGGCATTGGTCACCGGCAGGAAATTGCTCGAACGACTGTAGGTGAGCGACAGCCAGGACAACGCATGATAGACGCCGCCGTAAGTGCGCGTGAGGCCGTCTGCGACGATCGACGGGTTGGGGTTGTATGAAATATCTTTAGCTGAGGCGAAGCTTCGCTTCAGCAGGTCCGTGGCCGAGCCGGGGATCTCGGGATGCACGACATTGCGCACGGTCGGCACGCCGAAACTCTTAGTTTTGTCCTGCCGATAGCCGACGACCGTGACAAGGCGGTTGTCGAACCAACGGGCCTGCCAGCCGAGCGAGATCGCATCGTCGAGGAACTTGCTCTTGATCGCATTCAGTCTGGTCATTGCGCGGAGATTGATCGGCGCCTGTTCGTTTGCGCTATAGCCCACGAGCTTGCCGTAGCTGTTGAGCAGCGGGATGTTGTTCTTGGCCTGAATCAGATCGGGAAGGATGGGCATGTTTCCATTCACGAAATACGCGCGAAAGCCGACGGCGTTCGCGCCGTTTAAGACATCGCCCGACCAACCGGTCGCAGCCGTGGCGGGAAGGCTGACGCTAGCGAGATTGCTTAGGCCGGTGACTTCTTGTTCGGCATCATTGCGGGTATATTGCCAGAGACCGGAGAAGTTGTGCTGGCCCAACCAGCGGTTGCGTTTGGTCAAATCGAGTTCGTAGGAAAGGGTGGCGCGGTATTCCTCGGAACGGTTTTTCACCGGGCGCTGCTGCGCGTTGGCGGTCGCGAAGGGCTGGAGGTAACCCGGATTGAGGGTGCGGTCGGGTAGATAACGGTTCGGATCGATCGAGACGCTGATGAAGTTGGTCGTATCCAATGTCTGATGGTGCAGTGCGAGGTTGCCCCCGATTTCGAAAAAGAGATTCTCCGCCAGCTTTTGCTCGACGAGGAACTGGCTCCAGCGGCCGTGCTGCTTGTTGGAGGGCTCGTCCCAGGTGCCACCATAAAGATACGCGTCCTTAGCCAAGCCAAAGGTAGCCCAAGGATCTTTCGACTGGATAAACGGGTTGTTTTGCCCGCTGAACGTGGCGTTGGCCAGGTTGGCTTGATAGCGCAGGTTCATCATCGGGTTGGGCACATTGAGGCCGACGATCCACGTTTGGGCGTTACCAGTATTTTGGTTCAAGACGAGATTTGGATCGAAGTCGGTGCGGGCATCCACAAACCCGTCTTCGTCCGCAACGCCCCGCGCCACCGGAATGCGGTTACCCGCAGCATCGACGTAGGTCGCGGTGGCGGTCCATGACGGAACAGGAACAAACGTGATGGCTGGCTTTCCGGCTGCCGCCCAGCGCAGGGCCGAACTGTCGAAGCCCCAGGTCAAACTCGCGGCGTTCGTGCCCAGTGAGTAGCTCTCATGGTTGAGCGTGAGTTTGGTGTTGGTCCAAGGCTTGGCCGCGACACTGAGAGTGATCCGCTCCTGGTTCTTGCCTTCATATTTCCTGAAATCCCGCGCTTCGTCGTGCAGCGCGTTGAGTCGAATGCCTAACTTATCCTTGATCAGTGGCTGATTGAAGTCGAACGACGCGCGCCGAGATCCGTTGGTGTCGAACTGGGTCTGCACGTCGAATTTCCGTTTCGTGAGGATAGCCCGTTTGGTCGAAGTGACCGCGGTGCCCTGCGGATTGCCCACGCCGATCAACAACGCGTTTGGCCCGAGCGAGAGGGTGACGCGCTCTAAGTTGTAATTGTCTGCCGGGTCGAGCGCGGTGAAGAAATCATGGGAAGCGGACTGATTGCCCGCGTTGGTGTTGAAACCGCGGATCGAATAGGACTGGCCGGTCCCGAAACGCATCTGGTTGCCGGAGGCGCGATTGTTATCGGTGTTGTCGCCCTCGCTGGCATCGACGCTCGGGGTGTAGAGGAGCGCCTGGTCGAAGGAATTGACGCCGAGGTCGCGCATGAATTCGGGCGTCAGGATACTGAGTGAAGCACCGATGTCGCGGAGGTTCGTGCGCAAGCGCGTGCCGGCGAGGGTTTCGGTGGCGGCGTAGCCGTTGTCCTTGTCGGAGGAAACTTCGAAGGGCGTGAGCACGACGGCGCCGGTGGGGGAGGGGGCGGGAGGAGACGGGACCGTTTGGGCGACCACCGGAATCGCGAGGAAGGCGAGACCGGCTGCGAGGGTCGTGAGGCGGGGGAGTGGGATCATGGGGTACGGGTTTGACGGGTGGGAAGAGGACGTTGAAGGAAAGATGGGGCAGGAAATGGCAGACGCGAAGTCTTGAACGCAGTCAGGGGGAGGGGCGGGGTAGCCTTACAAACTCACTTCTCAGTTACATGTAACGCAAACCCGTTCTCATGACAAAAACTGGCAGCCTAATGGACATTCTTGGCCGCGGGGAAATCGATCACAGGAGTGCGGTCACACGTGGGGCCGTGGAGCCGCGCACGATGAGTTCAGGCGGGAGCAACACGGTTTTGTTGCGCAGCGCCGGCGTGGGCTGACCCAGGCGACGGAGTACCAGCCGGGCGGCTTCGCGGCCCACGGCTTCGGGATGCTGCGCGAGAGTCGAAAGGCCGGGGTTGAGCAGACCGGCGAAAATCAAGTCCGCAAATCCGAGCACCGACAGATCGTGCGGAATCCGCAGGCGCAGCCGCTGCGCGGCGGCATAGAGCGCCGCCGCTCCCCAATCGGTGACGGCGAACACGGCAGTCGGTCGCGCGGCGCGGTCCAGCAAGGTGAGCGCGTCGGCCTCGCTCGCGTGGAAACCCGCGGCGACGACCTGGCACGTTGTCCCGTCGTTGAAGCCCGCCACCGTCTGCTCAAAGGCCTGCCGCCGAAGCCGGGCCGAACTCACGGCGGCTGGACCGGCGAGGTGGCCGAGGTGTCGATGACCCAAGGCGTGCAGATATTCCGCGGCGAGGCGCCCGCCCAGCAGATCGTCGGTGCCGACGAAATCGCAAAATGAGCCCGCGAGGCGGCGATCCACGGCCACGAGGGGGACGCTCCGCTCGTGAATCTCGCGGTAATAGACGCGCGTGGCGTCGTCGTTGACGGGACGCAGCACGAAGGCGTCGACGCGTCGGTCGAGGAAGGCGTGCACGAGCCGGAGTTCTGCGGCGTGGGCTTCGGGGCCGCGGTCGTGGGGATTCGAGCCCAGCAACACGCTGTAGCCGGCGGCGGCCAATTCGTCATGCGCGCCCTGCGCCACCCGGGAGTAGTAGGGGCCGTGCACCGGCAGGAGCAGCCCGATGGTCATGGAGCGGCCGGTGTGCACGGCGCGCGCCATGCGATTGGGCCGGTAGCGCTTGGATTCCGCGATCGCGACGACGCGCTCGCGGGTTTTTTCCGAAAAACGGCCGCGATTGCCCAGCACGCGCGACACCGTCATGCGCGACACGCCCGCTTCGCGCGCAATATCGTCGAGGCTCACGTGGAAGCGCTCGGGGCGGGCTGGAGCCGGAGCATCTGTCTTTTTTCCCGGCTTTCCTCGGTTGGGCATCGGCGGCAGAACTAACGCGGCGACGCGGCGGATGTCACGCTGGCAAATCAGTGGGCGACGAATCGAGCGGGTTCGCGCCGGCGGGCCAAGATCGGGACGGCACCGCAGGCGGGCCGGAAGCTGATTTCGCTCGTCACGCAGCCCGGGATGACGGTGCATCCCGGGATGTCCCCAGGCCCATGGATTTTGAAGACCCATCCCGTTGTGCGGTGGTTTTTCGTCGGCGCGATTTTTTTGGGCATTGGGCTGAGCCTGCTGAAATTATTCGTCGGCCTGCTCGGTTGGCCGTTTTGGGCCGCGTCGCTGGTGCAGGCCGAACTCTGCACGTTGCTGCGTTTCCTGGCGAACGAGCGTTGGGTTTTTTGCCAAGGCCAGCCGACGTGGGCTCGGCTGTGGAAATATCACGTGGCGAATGCGGGCGGGTTTGCCGTGTGGTGGACGACGGCGAACGCCCTGCAGCGACTCGAGGTGCCCTATCTGTGGGCGGCGACGCTGGCCGTGGTTTTTTCAACGTTGCTCAGTCTGGCGACGAATTTTCTGTGGGTGTGGCGGCGCGCAGGTGGGAAGGTGATGGGAAAATCGCTCGTCGGATGAACCCGCCGCCACGGGGGCGCCGCTTTGCCTACGGCTGCACGACCTGTTGGCCGGCGAGCAGGCGCGCGCGTAGGAGCGGATAGGGGACGGCGCTCGCGTGGCCAATTCCCCTGCAGTATCGAGCAACGTGCCAAACCGGGAAAAATGGACGTCGTCGTGGGACCACAGCCCCTGCGCATCGTAGCGGCCAGCGACTGGAGCGTGTAATAGGCGCCACGCTGCGAGCAGCTGGTGGTGTAGTCCAACACGGCGAGTTTACGGAACACCGTGCGGTCGGCCGAGGTTTCCAACGCCGCCGCCAACTCGGGAAACGTCGCGACCGTTTGTCGCCGGAACAACTCAACCAGTTTCTCAGGGAGAGCGGAATCCGGGCCGAGGCGGGGTTGGTCGGGGCGGCACGGGACGGGGGGGGACGTGGCGGGAAGGGCGGCGGGGGGCAAGCTCCGGGTGCCGGGACGACCTCCGGCGGGCGGGTGGGTCGCGGGGCGGCCGCGCACTGAGGGCGGACTTACAACCGCGCCGGGTTGAACATGGCCGCGGCGGGCGGGGTACCGCGGGCGAGCGGCGCCAGGCGGTCACGCAGGTCGCGGCGGGTGGCGGCGTGCGCGGGGTCGGCGGCGAGATTCCGGAACTCGTGGGGGTCGGCGGCGTGATCGTAGAGTTCCGCGCCGTCTCGGCCCTCGTTCCATTCGGTGAAGCGCCAGTGTTCGGTGCGGATACTGCGGCCCATCACGGGCTGCGGAAAACGGGCGTCGGGCGGGCGCAGAATTTGGGTGATGGCGCGGCCGTCCCAAGGGGCCGCGGGGTCGGCGAGCAGCGGTTGCAAGCTGCGGCCGGTCAGGCCGGCGGGCCGGGGCAGGCCGCAGCGTTCGGCGAGCGTGGGAAAGAGATCCACGAATTCGACGATGCGGGCACAGGCGGAGCCGTTGCCCCGGGCCGTC
Source organism: Opitutaceae bacterium (assembly GCA_044358025.1). Classification (GTDB taxonomy): domain Bacteria; phylum Verrucomicrobiota; class Verrucomicrobiia; order Opitutales; family Opitutaceae; genus GAS368. The sequence continues at coordinate 1,124 of JBIKOK010000106.1, read as the reverse complement.
GGATCGCGAATGAGCAGCGGAGCACGGGCGGATTCCTCGAAGAGGGTGCGTTTTTGCCAGACGCCGAGATGCTCGCCGAGATGATAGCCGTGATCGCTCCAGAGCACGACGATGGTGTCGCGGGCGAGGTCGAGCCGGTCGAGGGCGTCGAGCAACCGGCCAACCTGCGCGTCCACAAACGAGACAGACGCATAGTAGGCTTGGAGCGCGGTGCGGAGCGTGGATTCGTCAAGACCGTAGTGGGGCGTCGCGTTATTATGCGCGAAGGCGGCGGGCGGAATGTCGGCGCGGTCGTCGGGCGGGGCCGCGGGCAGCTGGATTTTCCCGAGGGGGTAGAGATCGAAATATTTTTTCGGCGCGACGAACGGCGTGTGGGGGCGGAAAAATCCGACGCCGAGGAAGAAGGGTTTCCCGCGGGACTGCTCCAGCAAGCGGATCGCGGCGGTGGCGATCAGGCCGTCGGTCTGTTCCTCGTCGGTGCCCTCGGCACGGAGCCAGCTCAGGGCGGCGCTGACGGGCTTCTGCGGCGTGGGATTGACGATGTGGGCGGCGTCCGTGACGTCGCGGCCCCGCGGGTTGACGACAACATTCCAGGAGGGCGCGTCGTCGAGGCCGTCGGTGCCGATGCCGTTGGGCACGTCGTAGTGGAAGAGTTTGCCGACGCGGGCGCTGAACCAGCCGTGGTTTTTGAACAGCTGCGGCAGGGTGACCACCTCGGGGACGGAGGTGCGGAAGTGGCGCGCGAGGTCGTAGACGCCGGTTGCGTCGGGGCGGAGGCCGGTGAGCAACGAGGCGCGGGTCGGATTGCAGAGCGGGATTTGGCAATACGCGCGGTCGAAGCGCACGCCGGTGGCGGCGAGCCGGTCGAGGTTTGGCGTGGAGGCGAGGCGGTCGCCGGCCGAGTGCAACACGCTGCCGAGATCGTCGACGGCGATGAGGAGAATGTTGGGACGGGGCGGGTTCGCCGAGTGCAGGCCCGGCGTGGTGGCCGCGAGCGCGAGCAGGAGGGGGCAAAGTCGCCGGAGAAATCGAGCTGCGGTGCGCATGGGCGGGGTGGGTGGGGGCGTGGAGGGCGATGGCGCGGGGCGGGGCCGGCCGAGGCGGGGCGGGGCCGGGCAGGCGCG
>JBIKOK010000319.1:0-6394 GCA_044358025.1 Opitutaceae bacterium | reverse complement strand
CCGGCGGCACCGGAGCCGGACGCCGAACGCGCCCTGATGCTCGAGTTTCACCGGAAGGTCGACCATGCCGCCACGCGCAGCGCGCCGCATTTCAAGCGGCTTCAAAGCCTCACCGTCGGGCTGTTTGTCCTCTCCTCGGGTCAGGCGGCCGCCGCCCACACCTTCGGGTTCGATCTGCCCTGGAGCCAGTTGCTCTGCCTGCTGATCGCGGTGGGCGTGGCGTTTGTCGTGCTGCAACGGCGCCTGCAACACGACTGGATGCGCTGCCGCCTCACGGCCGAGATCACCCGGAGCGCGCTGGCTACCTGGGGGCTCCCGCGGGCGCTGCGGTTGTTCGACGATTTCGAGTGGGCCGGGATCGAGCCGCTGCGCCGCTCGCTCGACGTGTTGCAGCGCCGGGCGGTCCGCCAACACCCGGCGGGGTTCGACGAATTCCGCCAGCGCTACCTCACGGAACGCCTCGACGGACAGCTCGCCTACTTCGCCGCCCAGGAACGCCGGACCAAGCCGTTCATGCTCTGCCTGCGGGCGGGCTTGTTCCTCAGCTCGACCCTCGCGATCTGCTTCACGGCCGCCTACGCGGAGCACCGCCTCCTGCCCGGCCTGCTCGCCCCATCCTGGGTCCACGCGTGGATCTACGAATTCGGCCTGATGGTGTTGCCCGTGTTTTCCGCCGGGTTCATCGCCCTCTTCGCCATCCACGATCTCCACCGCCGCGCCGCCCGGTGCTACGAAATGCGCGTGCGCCTCGAGACCGCGCGCAAGGAGGCCTCCTTGGTGCGGACCTGGGGGGCCCTCGAACGCGTCGTCATGAAGGCCGAGCGCGCGCTGCTGCAGGAAGTCTTCGAGTGGCACTCGATCACCAGCTTCGCCGATTCGCGCTGACGCCGCGACCAGCCCGGCGCACAGCCGCCGCGTGACGGCCCCGGCTCGTCCCAAAAAATCCGGGACGGGGGAATGGCTCCCCCCGCCCCGGCATGGTCGGCTGGTTTAGGCTGCGGCGCGGCGCCGCCGCAGGGGTGGGACCCACCGGCGGAACGCCCGTGACAGGCATCCCGTGGCGCAGTCCCACGGACTGGACGGGTCCCCGGACGGTGCGACGGCCGATTCGGGTTCCGGGAGATCGTCGTTGGCGGTTGCGGGGAAATTTTCGATTTAAGCCGCGGTCATCAACGCCACTCCGGACACCACGCCGGGATGCACCACCGCGAGATAACGCGCGTTGGATTTCATGATCGGATGGAGCCTGCCGGCGGATATCGCCCGCGGGCGCTCGGCTGACCGCGAAACCGCCAAGAACCCGGCGGTCATCGCAGGCGGCGCACCACGCGCCACCGGGCGACCGGAAACGCTCCGGTTACTTTCCGAGCTTCTTCAGCGCCTTGTTGATTTTCTCCAGATCGCAGGTCTCGGGATTATAGTCGGGCCCGAGCCACTCGATCCATTCGCGGCCGAGCTCAGTCTCTGGCTCCTTGATACACGCCAGCATGTCGTGAAACGCTTCGATCCCGCCACAATCCTCGGGCGGACCCGAGCGTTCGCCGCCGACGCACACCGGGAAGAACACGCCTTTTTCCAGCGGACCGCTCTTCTCGACCTTGATGTCGATCTGCCAGCCCTCGCCGAAATGATAGCCATAGGTCAGCCGCCCGCGGTGCTCGAGGTCGAGGTCGGCCAAGGTCACGTCGCGGTCATCCTCGATCGTGAGCTCCTCGCGCTTGAGCGGGTTGCCAAAGCGCAGATCGTCGAGATTGAAGGCGTGCGTCTGGTAATCGAACCAGTCGAACGCGACCTGGATCGTGTCGTGCAGCCGCGAGAGCCACATCGACTCGCGCACGAGCAGCCGGCGCCAGATGACCGGCCGGCACGCGACCACGCTCAAGCGGAGCGAGAAGACGCGCTCGGCAGGCTTTTTTTTCAGGGGCGAACCCTTTCCTTCGTGGAGACCGATCATGGAAGTGGCGGAGTTGAACCGCCCGGTCGCCGTCGCGCAAGCCGGCGGATGCCCGACGTGACGGCCCGGCTACGCTCGCGGTCAACCGCCGGACCACAATCCCGTTTGAATCCTGCATCAGCCCACTAACACACATGACTCATCCCCGCCATGCTCCTCGTCATCGACCACCACACCGGCGTGCCGGCCTACCGCCCGATCATGGAGCAAATCCGCCTCCAAATCGGCAGCGGGATCCTGAAGGCCGACGACGAGATACCGTCGACGCGGGCCCTCTCGGTCACGCTGTCGCTCAATCCGATGACCATCAGCAAAGCCTACGGTTTGCTGGAGCGCGACGGGGTCCTCGAACGTCGCCGCGGTCAAACGCTCGTCGTCCGCGCGCATCATGCCGACGACGTCGAGACCGAGAAGCTCGACCAATTGCGCCACAGCCTCCCCGGTGCGGCCAGCGTGGCCCGGCAGCTCGGTCTCTCTCCCGCCCAGGCCGTGCGGGTGTTCCGTGAAGTGCTCGACCAAGCTCACTCCTGAATCGTCTCCCCATGAAATCACCCCTCATCATGGACAACCTCCCCAAACGTTTCGGCTTCCGCGCCGGCGGACGCGCCGCGCTCAACTCCCTCGCGCGGGAAATCGCCCCGGGACGCGGCGTCGGCCTGCTCGGGCGCAACGGCGCCGGCAAATCCGCCCTGCTGCATATCGCCTGCGGCCTGCTCCTGCCCTCCTCGGGCACGGGCACGACCGTGGAACGTCCGTGCGGCGAACTCGACGCGACTGAACTGTCCCCCATCGGCTTCATGCCACAGGAAAATGCGTTCCTCGCGTGGATGACCGTCCGCCAGCAACTCGATTTCACCGCGAACTTCGACCCCGCATGGGACCGCGCGCGCGAACAACGCCTGCTCGACGACCTCGAACTCGACCCCACCCGCAGAATCGCGCCGCTCTCCGTCGGTGATCCGCGAAAACTCGGCCTGATCCTCGCCGTCTGTCACCACCCGCAGCTCCTCCTCCTCGAAGACCCCATGAGCGCACTCGATCCCATCGTACGCACGCGCCTGATGGCCTTTGTCGTCGATCTCCTCCGCGAGGACGGCAGCACGATTGTCCTCTCGTCGCACCTCCTCGCCGACGTCGAGAAAATCGTCGATTGGGTCGTCGTGTTGGATCGCGGCGAACTTGCCCTCAACTCCGCGCTCGACGACGTGCCGGACACGTAGGCCGGGTGGATCGTCACGGCCGCTGCCGCCACGTTACCCGCCCGATTTCCCGAGCCGTGGGTGCTGGCACGCGAGGGCGATTCGCAGCAGTCGCGGCTTTGCGTCCGCACCCCGGATGCCGCGGCGGAGCGCACATTCGCGGCCAGCTATGGCGCGACGATCACCCGGCGCGCCATGAACCTCGATCAACTCTTCCCCGTGCTGATCCACGAACGGAGGCCGGCCGCATGAATCCCTACCTCCAGCTCTTGTGGGCGCGAAAGACCCGCTTTGCCGGTCTCGCCGTCTTTTTGCTCTCGTGGATCCCGGCCATGGAACGTAGCGGCGTGACCTGGGCGAATCGTGCCGCCGAGACGTTTTGTCTTTTGACGCTCTACCCGCTGATCATCGGGTGGGCCTTGGCCTCGTTGCTCCACGAGGCGCTCCACCGCCCCAACGCGCTGTTGCTGCCGCGCGGCGCCGCACGTCTCTTCAACGGGCATCTCGCCGTCACCGCGCTCGTGGCCGTCGCCGCGGGCTTCATCGCCCACACCGTCTCGCCGACGCTCGCCATCTTTCCCGCCGCCGCGTGGGCCGCCCTCCTGCTCGCCTGCACCCTAATGTTGGGCCCGGGCGTCTCCTCCGGTGATGACACCGCCGTCATTGCGCCTCTCAGCAGCGGACTCCTGTTGGGTCTCGCGATTGGCAGCGGCCGCGCGCCCGCGCTGTTCATTGGGTGGATGCACGCGGCGCCCGTGACGTGGTCCGCCGTCTGCCTGGCCGGAGCGGCGACGCTCCTCGCCCTGCCCCGCTCCCGTGCCCGCCTCGGCACGCGCGCTCTCACACCGCACATCCCGTATTTTTCCGCCCTGTTCTCCGGGCAACTGATGAAGCTGCGCGCCAACCAGGACGAGGTCCGCAAACCCTTTGAGCGACTCACGCTGACCTCCCGCTGGCGCCTGCGCTCACCGGGCTGGTGGCTCGCCGCCTTGCGCTTTGAGCGGCGCCCCGACTGGGGACGCTTCGGGCGCGCCCCCAGTCTGGTGATCAGCAGCCTCGTCGCTGCGGCGATCCGATCGGTCGCCGCCGGCAAGCCCGGCACGCGGTTGCCCAGTGCGCGCGATTTCATCAGCGGACCGTCACTGTGGTCGCTGCTCGGCGTGCTGTTTCTTTTCCAAACGCATCTGGTCGCCGTCCCACGCGCCCGCTGCCTCTATCCGCTCTCGCGCCGCTCACGGGCCAACGCCCTCTTCCTCGGCGCCCTCGCGGACCTGGCGTTCGCCTACGTCATCCTCGTGGGCGTCGTCTTTCTGGCCGGCCAATCGGCATGTCTGATCAATGGACGCCTCTTTCCGTGGCAGGGTTTTTTGGGCATCGCCGCGATGGTCGCCACGGCCCTGCCCGTTGCGCCGCTGGTTCACTGGGGCCGGCTCCACGCGGAGACCCGCGACAGTCGCATCATGCAGATCGCCGTGCTCGGCTCTGTGTTCATTCTCGTGCCCTTCCTCTCGCGGACCCTCTGGAGGGCCCGCAACTACAACCCGCTGGCGAACTCGGTCCCGGGGGAAAACGTCCTGGTCTTCCTGGCTCTGTTCGTGGTGACACAAACGGCGTTCTATGCCGCCCTCCGCCACTACTACGGCAAGCGCGATCGCATCCAACGCACCTCCGCCGACACCCTCGGGAGTGGTGCGTGGATGACATGGCTCGTCACGACGACGACCACAAAGAGTTCCGCACTCAGAACCGATACGCCGCACTGACGCCCACCTGGCGCGGGTCGGCGCGGTCTTCGTAGCGGCTCTCGACGTAGTCCGGGTCCTCGTTGCCGAAGAAGAAGACGCGTTTTTCATAACGCGCGTTGAAGACATTGCGGCCCCAGATGGAAACCGTCCACGCCCGCCACGTGTAGCCGAGACTCGCGTTGACGAGACGGAAGGCGCGACGGGCTTCGTTCTGGTTGTTGGAGTCGAGCTGCTCAGCGCGGCCGACGAGTTCGGCGTTGGCGAAGAAGCCCGACGCCTCGCGGTAACGCGCGCCCAGCGTGTAGCCGTAGCGCGGCGTATTCGCAAGACGGCGACCGCCGCCGGTGTTGCCGTTGGTCAGCGTGAACCGGTCGAGTTGGGAGCCCATTTGCGCGAGCGTCGCGTGAAGGGAGACTTCCCGGGTAAGCGTGTAGGTCGCGGCGGCTTCAAGGCCGTAGACGTCGGCGCCGCGGGCGTTGGCGGTGAAGAAGCGGTAGTTGCCGCCGAAGCCGGCGGAGTCGCGCACCTGCGTGTCGCGGCGGTCGAGGTAGAACGCCGTGAGTTCGCCCGTCAGCGCGTGGTCGAGCCAGTTGCCCCGCATGCCGGCCTCGTAGTTCCAGAGCGTTTCGGTCCCGTAGGTGAGCGGATCGGCGGGCGGGCTGATGCGCGCGTCGAGGTTGATCCCGCCGGCTTTGTAGCCGCGCGTCACCGAGGCGAAGACGAGTTGGTTCGCGTTCAGATCGTGCTCGAGGGTGACCTTGCCGCCGAGCACCGTGTCGTCGAAACCGGGGTGAAACGTGACTTCGGGATCGAAGGACCGGCGCGCCGCCCGGTAGCGCGTCTTGGTGCCGCGACCGTCCAGATTCACAGACTCGGTGCGCACGCCGACGGTCAGACGCGTGTGGGCGGCGAGGTCATGGGCGACCTGCGCGAACAGCGCGGTGTTGTCGCCGAAGTAGCGCGTGCGCAGACCGCGGATGTTACCCGGGTCGGTGTTGGTGTAGGCGCCGGTTTCGCGGGTCGCGGAATAAAATGCACCGAGCGTCCACCGGTCGATCCAGCCGAGCGCGCCGCGCGTGAGCATCGAGTCGAGGCGGAGTTCCTGGTTGAACACGGTGCGGTCCCGCCGGAGATCACTGAAACCCTGATACGACGCGGCGGTCCAGTCGTCGTCGTAACTGTAGCAGGATTTCACCCAGCTGGAGCCCGTGACGGACGTGAGCCGCGCGCCCTCAAAGCCCGTGAACGTCGCGCGCAGGCTGGCGGCGCGGGACCGTTGCTCGTCGCGCCCGGGCTGGTCGCTGGCGGTGAACGTGCCGCTGTTGGTGAGCGAGAATTCATCGAACCCGTTGTTCACGTCGGAGAACAGGAGCGTGCCTTCGAGGCGCAGGCGGGACGAGGGGTTCGCCGTGAGCCGCAGGCGGGCGGAGAACTCGTCGCGAGCGTTCGTGTCGCGGTTGAGCGTCACGTTGCGGCGGAAACCGTCGCTGTTGCTC
>JBIKOK010000353.1:0-4979 GCA_044358025.1 Opitutaceae bacterium | reverse complement strand
TCTTCGTCAGAGTGACTTTATATCGGTTGGCCATGCCGAAGCTTTGGCCTGCTTACCGGTTTTCATCAATACGAAATTAAATGTGTTACGTGATACTAGGCCCCTGCACCTCGTAGCCGAGGGTGCAGTCGACGGAAAGCAGCCTGGCGGTCCGCAGCGTGCGGTGCGGGGCGTCGCCGTCATCCCGGATTCCGCCGACAAAAAAGCGCGGAGCCCGGGGGCTCCGCGCTTCGCGCGACCATTGTCTTCGCCCTCCACCGGCGGTCGCCGGCCGGCTCAGAACTTGTAGCTGACCTTCGTATAATAGAACGCGCCGTTGAACCCATACGGCGTCGGGTTCAACAGGTAGGGCAGGCTGCCCGCGTTGTCGCCGCCGTTGAAGACCGTGCCGCCGGAGACCGTCGAGCCGATCGTTCGGTGCGGCAGCACATTCGTCACGTTGTTCGCGCCGACGGACAACGTGAGCTGTTTCGAGTGGCGATACGTCGCGTCAAGATCGGTGATCCACTTCGGCGCGTAGCGCTGCACGATCTGGCTGTTGGCACTCACCGGATCGGTGGGCATCAGGTAGGTCGAGTAGCCGGGCGTGAGCGCGGCGATCTGCGCCGGCGTCGCGCTGGAGAACTGCACGGCCTGCACTTCGCCGTAGCGCACCGTGCGCGCGAGGAACGACCACTTCCGCAGATCGTACGTCGCCGACAGATTGACGATGTCCTTCGGCTGACCCTTCTCCATCCGGAGGCGCTCCGTCAGGTCGTAAAGCGGGGTCGTGATCCCCACCGCCGCGAGCTGCGGCGGCGTGGGCTTGGTGCGCGTCACCTCCGTCTTGTTGAAATTCGCCCCGGCCGTAAGCGTGACCTTCGCGCCGTAGCTGAGCCGAAACGCGTAACGCGAATTCAGATCGACGCCCGACGTGCGGGTATCCACCGCATTGGTGAAGAACCGTCCGCCCGTCGTGCCGACGAGCCCCTGCGCCGCGAGGTAGTTCAGAAACGGACTGCCGGCGGCGCCCGTAAAGTTCGACGAGAGACCGATGCGGTCGTCGATGTCGATGCGGTAGACATCGGCGCTCGCCGTAAACGCATCGATCGGATGCCAGGTGAGGCCGACGCTCTGGTTGACCGACGTCTCCGGCGTGAGGGGCTTCGCGCCCAGGGCCTTCGCCACCGGATCGCTCACCGGGAAGGTCTTGTTCTCAAACGGCACGCCGCCGATGAAATTCGTCGCCGTCGAGCTGAACCACTGCTGCGCCAAATGCGGCGCGCGGAACCCGGTGCTGACCGACGCCCGAATCGCGAACGGCTTCGTGATCGCAAAACGCGTGGCCAGCTTGCCCGTGCTCTTGTTGCCGAAATCGCTGTAGTCCTCGAAGCGGCCGGCCGCGGAGACGAGCCACTGCTCCGTGATCTCCTGCTCCAGATCGGCATAAAACGCATAGGCATCGCGCGTGTGCGTGCCCGAGTCGCTCGGCCGGAAGCCGGGGAACACCTGCGCGCCGGGCGCCCCCTGGTTGCCCGCGTTCGGGCCGTCGAGAATGCGCACGCCGCCGTCCCGGTAGGAGTCGGGCGCGCCGGGCCGGATGCTGTAATGCTCATGGCGGAACTCGCCGCCGAGCGCCACCTTCAGCGCCTTGTGAAGCCCCGTCTTGAACTCGTTCGTCAGATCAAGATTCGTCGTGCTCTGCTTGTTCGTCAGCGTGCCCGCGTAGAAAGTCTTCGGGCTCGCGCTGCCCAGCGTCACGTTGGCCGTCTCCGCGATCGTATACGCGATCGCATTCGACCCCAGGGCCGTGCTCACGTCCATCGCCCAACCCCCGGCGAGCTTGCCCTTCAGGCCGCCCCCCACCGACAAGTCGGTCACGTTGGACTGGATGACCGGCAGAAAGCCGTTCGGATAGATCGAGCGCACCGTGCGGTCGTCCGCCGACCGGCGGAAGAATCCCGCGCCTTCCCCGTGGCGCCGCGTGGCGCCGCCGAAGAAGTAGGCCGTGTAACCCGCCAACGGCGTCTCGCCGTTCACGAACACGCCCTCTTCCCGCGCCCGCGGATCGCCGAAGCGGTGGTTGTAGCGGTTCACCGTAGACTCCCGCGAATCCAACGTGCCGTTCGCCGCGCTCAGGCCCGTGCCCGCCCCAAAATTGCCCGAGGCCGCAACTTTCGCGCCCGCGGCATTGGTGCCGAAATACTGCTGGCGCGTATCATACGCCCCGCGACTCGTCGGGCTGTGCGTGCGCGAATACGCCGTCACAAACAGCGCGCCCTTGTCGCCCAGTTTGGTGCCCGCAAACGCCGACAGCTTCAAATCCCGCCCGTCGCCTTCCTTCGTCGCCCCATAGGTCGCGTCGAAGCCCCAACCCACATCTTTGCGCAGAATGACGTTGATCACGCCCGCGATCGCATCGGAGCCGTATTGCGCCGAAGCACCGTCGCGCAGCACCTCGATGCGCTCGACCGCCGAAGACGGGAACGCGTTGAAATCCACCGACACCGAGCCGCGGCCGATCGAGCCATTGACGTTCACCAGCGCGCTGCTGTGGCGGCGCTTGCCGTTCACCAGCACCAGCACTTGGTCGGGCGCCAGCCCGCGCAACGTCGCCGGCCGGATATGATCCGTGCCGTCGGTGAGGGAGGGACGCGGAAAATTAAACGACGGCACCAATGATTGCAGCATCTGCGACACTTCGGTGTAGCCACCCTGCTCCATCTCGGCGCGCGTGATGACATCAATCGGCACAGGCGATTCGATGACCGTGCGGTCGTTGAAGCGCGTGCCGGTCGAAACAAACGCCTCCATCTTGAGCGGATCCTGTTTCGCGGCGGGAGCGGTCTGGGCCGCCAAAGGCGCCGAGACGCCTGCGATGATCAAGGCGAGCACCGCTGTGGTCGCCGCCGGGACTCGTCGAAGCACGGCGCGACGTGCGTCCGTGGTGGTAGGTGTAGGGGAGTTCATACCGGGCCCACCATGTCCGGGTTCTTGTTACAAACAAGTGACAATCTGCGTTAATACCCCCCATCACTCGGCCATGCCCTGCTCCCGTGGTCGCCCGTCTCCGGCCCGGATTTGCCTTCCGTCCGCAAACCGTGCCACCGTGCCGCCATGCTACGTTCCCGCCTCGCCCCCCTCTGGATCGCCCTCACGTCGCTTGCTCTGGTCCTCGCACCCGCCACCCGGGCCCAACGCTCCCCGGTCGAGGCCGAACACGGCCTTGTCACCTCCGCCCACGAACTCGCCTCGCTCGCCGGCCTGGACATGCTCCGGCGCGGCGGCAACGCCGTCGACGCCGCCGTCGCCACCGGCCTCGCCCTCACCGTCGTCTATCCCTTCGCCGGCAACATCGGCGGCGGCGGCTTCATGCTCATCCGCCTCGCCGACGGCCGCACCGTCGCCCTCGACTACCGCGAGACCGCCCCCGCCTCCGCCTCCCGCGACATGTATGTTGGTCCCGACGGCCACGTCCTCAGTGGCCCCACGTCCTCCACCGTCGGTTGGCGCGCGAGCGGGATCCCCGGCTCCGTCGCGGGCTTCGCCCTCGCCCTCCAAAAATACGGCTCCGGCAAACTCACCTGGTCCGACGTCTGCGAGCCCTCCCGCCGCCTCGCCGCCGACGGCCACGTCGTCTCCCAGACCACTGCCGCCGGGCTCCGCGGCTACGCCAAACTCCTGAGCCAGTTCGACGAATCGAAAAAAATCTACCTCAACGGCGGCGCCTTCTGGAAAACCGGCGACCTCTGGAAACAGCCCGACCTCGCCGCCACCTTCGCCCGCCTCCAGCAGAACGGTCCGCGCGAGTTCTACGAGGGCGAGACGGCCCGCCGCATCGCCGCCGCCATGGAGAAAAACGGCGGCCACCTCACCCTCGCCGACCTAAAAGCCTACCGCGTCGCCGAACGTACACCCCTCCGCGGCGCCTATCGCGGCTACGACATCATCACGATGCCCCCGCCCAGCTCCGGTGGCATCGCCCTGCTCCAGATGTTCGCCATGCTCGAACCCTTCGACCTTGCCGCGATGGGCCCGACCTCCGCCGCGAAATACCACCTCTTCACCGAGGTCATGCGCCGTGCCTTCCGCGATCGCGCCGAATACCTTGGCGATCCCGACTTCGTCACCGTGCCGACCGCCCAACTCCTCGACCGCGCCTATCTCAAGAAACGGATGGCCGACTTCTCCCCCACCCGCGCGACCCCGTCCGAAAAAATCGAACCCGGCCTCGGCCCCGTGAAGCTGACGAAGCTCCCCACGCCCCACGCCCACCTCTACTCCGAAACGACCGAAACCACCCACTTCTCCGTCGTCGACGCCGCCGGCAACGCCGTGAGCAACACCTACACGCTCAACGGCGCCTACGGCAGCGGCGTCACCATTCCCGGCACCGGCATTCTGATGAACAACGAAATGGACGACTTCACCGCCAAGGTCGGCGTAAAAAACATGTTCGGCCTCCTCCAGGGCCCGGCCAACGCCATCGTCCCCGGCAAGCGCCCGCTCTCCTCGATGACACCCACCATTGTTCTGAAAGACGGCCAGCTGTTCCTCGTCACCGGGAGCCCCGGCGGCCCCACCATCATCAACACCGTCCTCCAAGTCGTGAGCAACGTGATCGATTTCGGCATGAGCGCCACCCAGGCCGTCGAATCCCCGCGTATCCACCATCAGTGGATGCCCGACTCCCTCAGCTACGAGCGCAACGGCCTCAACCCCGACACCGCCGCCATCCTCAAATCGCTCGGCCACGATTTCAAGGAGCGCGCCAGCTACGAAGGCTCTTACCAAGGCGACGCCGAGACCATTATGGTCGATCCCCAGACCCGTCTCCGCCTCGGCGCCGCTGACCCCCGCAAAGGCGACTCCAAGGCCGTGGGCTATTGACGGAGCGGCGATTTCCCCACCGCCGCTGATCCGCCCCCCACGCCCCCGACCAGCCCACCCCCCGGGCGCGTTGCGCTCACCGCGCTTTCCACGCTCTCTCCCACCTCTCG
>JBIKOK010000141.1:0-16424 GCA_044358025.1 Opitutaceae bacterium | reverse complement strand
CTCTCGCATGACTTCGCCCCGCCTCCTTTTCCCGCGCCCCCCCCTGATCGCTCTCGTCGCCTTCGCCGCCCTCGTCGCGTCTGCGCTCCGCGCCTCCCCCGAGCATCTCATCTGGCACGCGAAACCCGCCGCCCACTTCACCGAGTCCACCCCCCTCGGCAACGGCCGCCTCGGCGCCATGGTCTTCGGCGGCATCGCCGAGGAACGCATCGTCCTCAACGAGGCCGGCCTCTGGTCCGGCTCGCCCCAGGACGCCGACCGCCCCGACGCCGCCCAATCGCTCCCCGAAATCCGCCGCCTGCTCCTCGCAGGCAAAAACGCCGAGGCCGAGGCCCTCGTGAACCAACACTTCACCTGCGCCGGTCCCGGCTCCGCCCGCGCCCGCGGCGCCAACACCCAATACGGCTCCTACCAAACCCTCGGCCACCTCCGCCTCAAATTCCTTAACGTCCCCGCCGACGCCCAGCCCGCCGATTACCGCCGCGAACTCGACCTCGAGACCGCCATCGCCCGCGTCTCCTACCGCCTCGGCGACATCACCTACACGCGCGAAATCTTCGTCAGCGCTCCCGACGATGTCCTCGTCGTCCGCTTCACCGCCGACCAGCCCGGCGCCCTCAACTTCGACGTCGCCCTCGATCGTCCCGAGCGTTTCACCACCACCGCGGAAGGCCCCGACCGCCTCCTCATGACGGGCCAACTCCCCGACGGAAAAAATTCCGCCGACGGCTCCAACACCGGGGTCCGCTACGCCGCCCGCCTCCGCGCGCTCATGCCGAGCGGCGATCTCTCCTCCACCGCCACCACACTCCAAATCCGCGACGCCACCCAGGTCGTCCTCCTCCTCACCGCCCTCACCGACATCCGCTCCTTCGCCAACCGCCGCGACGACGACCCCGCCACTGCCGCCCACGACGATCTCACCCGCGCCGCCGGAAGAAATTTCACCGCCCTCCGCGCCGCTCACCTCGCCGACTACCAACGCTACTTCAACCGCGTCGCCCTCCGCCTCGGCTCCACCCCCGCCCCCACCGCCGCCCTCGCCACGCCCGCCCGCCTCGCCGCCCTCCAGGCCGGCGCCGCCGATCCCGGCCTCGCCGCCCTCTTCTTCGATTTCGGCCGCTACCTCCTCATCTCCTCGTCGCGCCCCGGCGGCTTCCCCGCCAACCTCCAAGGCCTCTGGGCCGAGGAAATCCAGGCCCCGTGGAACGCCGACTGGCACCTCAACGTCAACCTCCAGATGAACTACTGGCCCGCCGAAGTCTGCGGCCTCGGCGATCTCGCGCAGCCCCTCTTCGCGTTCATCGCGTCGCTTCAAAAACCCGGCGCCGTCACCGCCCAAAAATACTACGGCGCCCGCGGCTGGGTTGCCCACGTCCTCGCCAACCCCTGGGGCTTCACCGCCCCCGGCGAAGCCGCCAGCTGGGGCTCCGCCAACAGCGGCTCCGCGTGGCTCTGTCAGCACCTCTGGGACCACTGGCTCTTCACCGGCGACAAGAAATTCCTCGCCCGGGCCTACCCGATCCTCAAGGGCTCCGCACAATTCTACGCCGATCTCCTCATCGAAGAGCCCAAGAATAAATGGCTCGTCACCGCTCCCTCCAACTCGCCCGAAAACGCGTTTTTCCTCCCGAACGGCCAACGCGCCAACGTGTGTATGGGTCCTACCATCGATCAGCAGCTCATCCGCTACCTCTTCGACGCCACGATCGAGTCCGCTAAAATTCTCGGCCTCGCCGGCGAGGAATCCTTCTCCGCCGGTCTCGCCGCGCAACGCGCCCGCCTCGCCCCCACCCGCATCGGCTCCGACGGCCGCATCCTGGAATGGCTCGAAGAATACAAAGAAGCCGAGCCCACCCACCGCCACGTCTCGCATCTCTGGGGCCTCTATCCCGGCCACGAAATTTCCCCGCGCCGCTCGCCCGACCTCGCCGCCGCCGCCCGCCAGTCCCTCGAAACCCGCGGTGATGCCGGCACCGGCTGGAGCATCGCCTACAAACTCAACCTCTGGGCCCGCCTCCGCGACGGCGACCGCTGCGAAAAAATCCTCCGCACCCAGCTCGCCCCCGTCACCGCGACAGGCATCGACATGAAAAAAGGCGGCGGCACGTATCCCAATCTCTTCGACGCCCACCCGCCCTTCCAGATCGACGGCAACTTCGGCGCCACCGCCGGCATCGCCGAGATGTTGCTCCAAAGCCACGCGGGCGAGATCGACCTCCTCCCCGCGCTCCCGTCCGCGTGGCCCGAGGGCGAAGCCCGCGGCCTCCGCGCCCGCGGCGGAATCACCGTCGATCTCGCCTGGAAAAACGGCCGCGTCACCACCTACCGCCTCACCTCCAAGACCCCCGAAAAAATCACCGTCCGCCTCAACGGCGAGGTGACCGAAGTCACCCCCGATAAGATCTGATCGAAGGTAGGGACGGCTCTCCGGGCCGTCCGGGCCCGTTGGGCGATGCGCTCCACCCGAACCCATCGGATCTACCCGTCACGACATCACCCGCCTAACGCCCCACGCTCAGCGACCCGGCGCACGGGATGCACCGATTGCAGTCGCGCCGCTCGCGTCGAGTTCGCTGCAGCGCATGGTTAGGCCGCGTTTCCCTGCTCGTAATGATCGTGCTCCTGAGTGGCAGAACTAAAGCGCTGCATGAACTCTGCGCTCCGCTGGTCGTCCCGCTTCGGAGTAAAGTGCCCGATCCTGACTGCCCAATCGTATGCGCCCGCCATCCACGGGATACGCCGTCAGAGTGCCGCTCAAACCCTGCTGTGCTATCCAACTCTCGGCAGCCTCACGCTGCGTGAACGCGCCAGGAGGAAACTACGATTTCGGGCCGTTGAAAATCCAGATGAGGCTCATGGGCGCGCGCGGCGGCCGATCGACCCCAAGCTCAGCGACGGCGGAGGCTGGCGCGATGGCTGCGCGGGCGAAGGCGGCGGAGCAGCCAGCGTGACAGCCGGGGCCGTTCGCTGCAGCTCAGGGTTAGGCATTGCGGCTGTCGTCATTTGGGGCTCGTGGCGGGCTTGAGTGAGCAAAGACGAAGGCATGGAATAACGATGGCTAGCCACGCAACAACCCCAGCGATGATGGAGTAGGTGTCGCGAGCGGAAAGCGGGAGGAAAAAGCCGATGCTGCCGACGACGAGGATGACGATGCCGGCTATCGCAAGATAGCGCCCGCCAATGGCGTTGATGCGATACCAGTCGGAGTCGGAAGAAAACGATGCCTTTGTGCGGACGCCGTAAAGCCGATTGGGAGGCACACGCCGCCGAATCATCGGAACGGCGAGCAGAGAAATGAGTAACCCGGAACCGCTGATTGCTGCTGCGATCATCTGAATGGCGTTCATGGAATTGACGGTCGCTGTAAGCCTACTCTGCCGACTCGATCGGGGAGGCGCGTAGCAGCGCCTAACGTGGGTTTGACCAACGTGGGGCGGCGATTTTCACGGTAGCTAAACTGGGTAGCCAACACGTGGCGGCAACCGAATTTCCGCGGATGACCATGGGGTTGCGCAGGCTTGCGCCAATCGTCCGGCCCGTTTCGCCAACGAAAATGCGCCCCCTTCCCCGTTGGCTAATTCGGCCGGATCAAACCCGACCAGCCCCGCGCTCAAACCCCTCTCCGAACGTATGCGCGAGACGCTCCGTCGTTTTCACGACTCCCTCCGCACCGCGGAATCCTATCTGATGGGGTGCCGGCAGTTCGTCGCCTTTCATGGCGGACGTTTCCCCATGAAATTAGGCGCGCCCGACATCACGGCGTTTCTCAATCACCTCGCCACCGCGAGAAAGGTCGCGGCCAGCACCCAGAATCAAGCGCTCTGCGCCGGGCTGTTTCTCTATCGCGAAGTCCTCAGCCAAGAGTTGGGGAAATTCGAGGGGTTGACGCGCGCCCCGCACAAGCTCCCGCTCCACCGGTCACCGGCCCACCTTCATCCGAAATTCACCGGCATATAGGCGTGCCGCCTCTGACTCCCACTGCTACAGCCCCTTTGCATGCAACTCCGCCCCTTCGGCCAGCACCCGTTCATCACCTCCGAGATCGGCTTCGGGGCCTGGGCCATCGGCGGCTCCTGGGGCGCGCAGGCCGACACCGACTCGCTCGCCGCGCTCCACCGCGCCCTCGACCTCGGCGTCAACTTTCTCGATACGGCCGCCGGCTACGGCAACGGCCGCAGCGAAAAACTCATCGCCCAGGTCCTCCGCGACCGCGCCGCCGCCGGCCAAACCGCCCGCCTCTTCGTCGCCACCAAAACCCCGCCCGCCCCCGGCGCGTGGCCGCCCTCGCCCTACGACCGCGCCGAGGACCGCTACCCCGAATCCTACCTTCGCGAAAACCTCGCCGAGCGCTGCGCCCACCTCGGCACCGACCGCCTCGATCTTCTGCAACTCCACACGTGGACGCGCGCTTGGAACCGCCATCCCACGCCCTTCAAAATCCTCCGCGAACTCCAGCGCGAGGGCCGCATCGGCCTCATCGGAATCTCCACGCCCGAACACGATCAGAACTGCGTCATCGATCTCATGCGCGGCGGCTGGGTCGACGCCGTGCAGGTCATCTACAATCTCTTCGACCAGGAACCCGCCGCCGAACTCCTCGACGTCGCGCAGGCATGCGGCGTCGCCATCATCGTCCGCGTCGCCTTCGACGAGGGCGCGCTCACCGGCAAATTCACCGCCGCCACCCAGTTCGCGCCCGACGATTTCCGCGCCGCCTACTTCAGCGGCGACCGCCTGACCCGCTGCATCACCCGCGCCAATGCCATTCAGCACGACTTGGTCGGCACCGGCTACACGCTCCCGCAAGCCGCGCTCAAGTGGGTCCTCGCCCACCCCGCCGTCTCCGTCGTCATCCCCGGCATCCGCAACGTCGCCCAAGCCGAGGCCAACTGCGCCGTCAGCGACCTCCCCGCGATGCCCGATAAACTCGTCCACCGCCTCCACCGCCACAACTGGCGCCGCGGCGTCTGGTATGGCGGCAAGTAAGTGCCCGGCCCAATGCGCCCGCTCGACATCTATCGCCGCTACGTGCGCCAGCGCCGCTCCTTCGCGCCCCCCGGCTTCGCCCTCGATTCCTCGCCGGCCCGGACTCGGCTGACCCCGCGTGAACCCGACCTCGCGGGCCTCGTTTCCTTCACCGCACTCTCCGGCGATGAGATCGAAACCGCCATCCACGACGAGCTCGCGTTTTTTGACCGCCTCCGGTGCGGCTTCGAGTGGAAGGTCTACGCTTTCGATACGCCGTCCGACCTCGCCGACCGCCTCGCCCGCCACGGCTTCGTGCGCGACGCCCCCGAGGCGTTTATGGTGTATCCCACCGCGGCCCACCGCTCGAAAGCACGCTCCCCCTCCGTCCGTATCGAGCGCCTCGCCTCGGCCCGCGAAATCGCGGCCGTCGTCGCCGTCCAGGAAGCCATCTGGCGCCGCCCCCTCCCTTGGCTCGCACGCTCCCTCACCGAGTCGCTGCCCACCACCTCGCTCTACGGCGCCTTCGATCGCGACGAACTCGTCGGCACCGGCTGGATCGACTTTCCGCCCGACACGGAGTTCGCGGATTTGCACGGCGGCGGCATCCTCGCCGGACACCGCGGCCGCGGACTCTACTCGGCCCTGTTCGACGTGCGGGCCGAGGAGGCGCAACGACGCGGCTACCCGTATCTCGCCGTCGATGCCGCGCCGATGAGCCGCCCGATCCTCACGCGCCGGGGCTTTCACTTCGTCTGCGAAACCACGCCGTGGCACCACGCGGCCGCGGCCCCCTCGGCCGGCGAAAAATGAACCCCGCCGCCGCCGCCCGCCCCATGGCCGCACTCGGCCGCGGCATCCCGGCGGGAACGCCCGCTGCCCGCCCGCTGCTCCGCCTTGCACCCCATTGAAATGAACGCCCGCCGCGTCCTCCGCCTGTGGTCTGCGCTCGGCCTGGCCTTGGGGTCGCTCCTCTTCACGGCCCCGCTGCCCGCCCAGACACTCTCGCTGCCCGTCCAGCCGCCGCCGCTGCAGGATTTGCCGAAGGATCGCCCCTACGAACTGCGGGTGCTCTACCTCGAAGATCCCCGCCTGCCCACGCTCGACCCCGCGCAGCGCGGCGAGCTCTACACCAGGATCCGGCGTCTGGTCGCCACGTGGCTGGGTTACCGGGTCTCCCTGCGCGAGGTCGGCCAGCAGGCCCTCGCCGCGTATTTCTCCTCCCACGACACTCTCTTCGCCGAACACGCCGCCTTGATTCGGGCCACGGAGATCGAAGCCCCGGATGCCGGCAGCGGCGCGCGCCTGCGCACCACCATCGCGCGGGACTTCCGCTTCCGGCCCCTGCCCCTCATCGAGCGCTATCTCCGCGCCGGCCCGCTCACCACTCAGGCCGCGGCCGTCGAAATCGCCCTCCGCCAATTCTCCGCCAAACTGACCGAACTCCGCGCAGCCCCGCTCGCCGACGGCACGCCTTTTTTCGACGCCGCCCAACCTCGCCTGACCTCGTTTGCCCATTGGGCCGTGCTCATGGAGCAGATCCGGGAGGCCGACTTCGTTTTCACCAACTCCATGATTGCGGGCGCGGACACCGGCATGCCCATCTACGTCATCGCGCGCGGCGGCCTCACCACCGGCCTCACGGACAACAACGACCGCAGCCCCTACCAGGCTGCCACCATGGTCGGCCTCTTCCCCTTCCTCTCCGACGCACCCGTCTTCCTCCGCGAGCGCGGCCGCATCCCCGACGACCAACGCCTCGACGTGATTGCCACCTTTTGCCTCCACGAGCTGGGCCATTTTTTCCTCCGCTACGCCGAGCCCTACGACCACCCGCGCTGCGTGCACGTCGCGCCCACCGGGCTCGACTACTATGCGTGGCACCAGGCGGTCCGCGCCGCCGGCCCCTGCCTCCTCCCGCATCGGAAAACGCCCCGCTTCTGAGTCCGCGCTCCGCCCTGCCCCCTTTCGCCGCTTCGCCCCTTCGCCGCCACCACCCGCCCGCCCGCGGCCCCTTCGCTCCGGGTTGCCAACCCGCGCCCGGCCCCTCTTCGTTTCCGCCGTGACCACGCTGATCTTGCTCGCCCCTCTCTTCCTCGTCTTCGAGGTCGTGCAGCTCGTGCTCAGCGAACGCTACCTCGGCATCAAGCAGATTGCCCGCAACGCGGATCCGCGCTCGCTCGGCCTGGGCGAACTCACCGCGTTTTTCTGGAGCACCGCGATCCTCGGCTACTGGCTCTGGATGATTGTGCTCCTCGTTACGCCGCTCGGTCGCGTCCACGCCATCGGCCTTCTCGTGGTTTCGGGCCTCGGCTTTTCCCTGCGGCGCGGCAGCCCCATGAAATGGACGCTCGTGATCCTGACATTGGAGGGCGCCGTGCGCGTCGGCTTCCTCCTCTCGCTCTGCGGGATGGTCTGGCGCCGCTTGTAGGAGCCGGCGCGGCCACTACGCAGCGCTACGCTGCCGACGTGCGTAATCGACGGGGTAGCGTTACCGATGCGAATCAAACCCGGTTAGTATACCCTGGGCACATCCAAGGAGATCACCCATGAAAACGCGCCTTCCCCCCCTCCTCTTCGCTCTCGTCGGTTTTCTCGCCGCTTCCCAGTCCGTGCTGGCCGCGTCGAAGAAAGCCGATGAGCGCACCGCCGCCCTCGTGGCCGCTCTGCAAGCCGTCAGCCCCGATCCGCTCGGCGGTCGTCTGGGCCTCGCGGCCTCCGGGGTGCGCCCGGACACCGCCCCGGCCACCGCCGCCCCACCCGCGGCGGCCAGCCGCGGCCGCACCGCCCAGACCGCCCCGCTCGACCGGGATCACCGCGCCTATGTGATCTGGAAGAGCGTCCAGAAGTCCTGAGCCTGACCGCGCCATGCGCTGCGCCCTCCTCGCGGTGTCCCTGCTGGCGCTGATCTTGCCCGCCGCCCACGCCCTGCCCCCCGCCTTCCAGCTCAAGACCGCCTTCGCCGCGCTCGATACCTCCGACAACAAGGCGATCGGCGCGGCCGAATGGGACGCCGCCTCGTTCGCCCTCTTCCGCGTCGCGGACAAGAACAACAACAACTTTATCGACGGGAACGAACTCCAGGGCAGTGCCATCGCGCAGGACACCTTTCTCCGCGCCGACACCGATCGGGACGGCCGCCTCAGCGTCCGCGAGTTCATGGTTCTGCGCCGCGCGATTTTTCACATCGCCGACATCGACCGCGACGACTTCCTCGCCTTCGTCGAATACGAACTCCTCATCGTGATGGAGCAGGTGGGGTGGGTTGACCGGAATCAAAACGGTCGTATCGAACTTTCCGAGCTCACCGATTCGCTGACCAAAGCCTTCGCCCAACTCGACACGGACCACGACGGTCGGCTGTCCGCCACCGAAGCCGGCCACCGCTCGGCGGAGGCCTTCAAAGATTTCGACACCGACGGCAACGGCACCCTGACACCCGCGGAGTTCGATGCCGGTTACCGCAACGCATTGACCAACCCCTGAGCGCGCGCACCCCGGCCCGACCACGCCCCCCCGCACGGGCGCCCAGGGCGGAGCGTGAATCCGCTCCTACGTCTGAAACCGCCGCGTCTCCGGCGAAAACGTCTCGGCCTTGGTAACGGGATCGCCAAACGATTTCCCGAAAAACTCCTGCGCCGCCCCGATGAACTTAGCGTAGCTCGCGTAGTCCCCGGCCCACGAGTTCGGCACGCACACCCGCTTGATGATGCCTTTGCCGATCTTGTCCGGAGCCGCGGCGTCGGGGAGCAGCTCCATCGAAAACTTCGGATCGTTGGTGTGGACCACGTAATGCCGGGAGCCGCCGCCGCCCTCCCGCTCGATCCGCAAAAAATGGGGAAATTCCATGGCGATGCCGTCAGCGATGACAGCCTCTCGCCTCCAAGGGAAACCAAAACTCTCCCCCTGCACTCCGGAGTTGAAATCTCCTCCGTCGCGTCGCACAAACTTCGAGCCGCACCTGCGTCGCCGCCTACAGGGAGAGCGCCGCGCCGCCGGCTCTGCCGTATCCTATGACGCCCTCCGATCAAAACCCCCAGCTGCCGACGTGGATCTTTATCGTCGCCGACCTCGCCTTTATCGGCGCCGCCGGTGCCATCGCGTGGGGATCCCCCCGCCCGTTCCCCGATACCCGGATCTTTGCCATCGTCCTCTGCCTGATCCTCGGGGTCATCTTCGGCCTCGTACCCCTCATCGCCCGCTACGAACGTGCGAAAAACGAGACGCTCGACGATCGCCAGCGCGCCCTCGAAGCTCTCTCGCGCACGATCAGTTCCTCCGCCGAGCAAATCAGCATCGCCGCCAACGGCCTCCACGAAATCGCCGAACTCTCCCTCAAGAACCTCCGGCACGCCGAACACCTCCCGCAGAAACTTTCGGAAAAAATCGCGGAGTTCCACGCGCAGCTCGCCGCCGCCAACGACACCGAAAAAGACGAGCTCGAAAAAGAACTCGCCGCCCTCCGCACCACCGAGAGCGACCGCCTCGAATCCATCTCCGACAAGATCGCCAAATCCGCCGCCGACTGGGCGAAGCTCGAAGCCGCCGCCCAAAAAGATCTCACCACTCTCTCCGGCACCGTCGAACGCACGGCCACCGACGCGCTCGCCCAGCTCACCGCCGCGACCGCCGCCGCCACTGCGGCCACCGCCGCCACGATCGCCCAGGCCGCCGAAACCGCCGCCACCGCGATCAACCACGCATCCGCGCTCGCGGGACAGTCCCTCGCCGCCGCGACGGCCGAGGCCGAGCTGTCCCTCGCCCGCGCCCAGACCCGGGTAACCGGCGACCTCGACGAAAAACTCGCGGCCGCCGGCCGCACCATCGCGGCGGACACCGCGACCGCACTCACGGCGTTCTCCACCGCCTCCGCCGATTCCGTCGCGGCGTTCTCGACCGCCCACGCCGCCGCCGCGACCGCACTCGACGCCAAAGTCACCGCCGCCGCCGAGCGCATCGAACGCGCCCTCGCGGCTGCCGCTGCCGCATCCGTCGTGGCTTCCCCACTACCCGCCTCCGCCCTCGCCGAACCCGCCCCGGCCTCGCCCCCCACCGTCACCGACGAGCTACCGCCGCCGCCCGCCGACCTTCCGCCGGTCGTCCCTCCGGTCACGGAAGGCACCGCGCATCCGCCCAAGCGGCCGCGCAAACCCCGCCGCGAACAACCCGCTCCCGAAGAAGCGTCCGCACCCGTCGTTGAATCGGTTGCGCCGCCACCGCCCGCACCCGAGATTCCGCCGCCCGTCGAGGAACCCGCGCCGATCCTCATCGAAGCCATTCCCGAGGTGGCCCCGGTTGCGCCGCCGACCTCCGACCCTTTCCCCGTCCCCGAGGCCGCCGAGGACGCGCCGGCGCCCGCAACGGCACCCGCCACCCCCACCGTTCCCGAACCCGTCGCTCCCGCGCCGGAATCCGAACCCGTCGCCAAGCCAACCGTTCCCGAACCCGTCGCTCCCGCGCCCGAACCCGAACCCGTCGCCGAGCCAACCGTTCCCGAACCCGCCGCTCCCGCGCCGGAACCCGCGCCCGTCGCCAAGCCAACCGCTCCCGAACCCGTCGCTCCCGCGCAGGAACCCGAACCCGTCGCCGAGCCAACCGTTCCCGAACCCGTCGCTCCCGCGCCGGAATCCGAACCCGTCGCCGAGCCAACCGTTCCCGAACCCGTCGCTCCCGCGCCGGAACCCGCGCCCGTCGAGCCGCTCGTCGAACCGACCCACGCCGTCGCGCCCGAGCCCGAGCCCTCCGCTACGCCCGCTGCCGAACCCGCCGCCGAACCCGCTCCCGAGCCCGCCGACGCGGACGACACGGAACCCAAATCAGCCCGGAAACGCGCCGCGAAAAAAACCGAGCCCGACGAAGAACCCGAGCCCGGCCTCGGACTCGAAATGGACGACACCCCCGCGCCGCAGTCCGCCGAACTCGCCGAACGCGTCCTCACCTCCGACGGCGCCACGCGCCTCGTTGTCACGGCCTACATCGGCATCGGCAACCGCCTGTTCATCCGCGGCGAGGGTCCCGGCCTCAGCTGGGAAAAAGGCGTCCCGCTGCAGTTCGTCTCCATCGGCAAATGGCGCTGGGAAACCAGCGACGCCACCGAGCCCGTCAGCTTCAAACTCTACAAAAACGATTCCGTCGAGTGCACCGCGCTCGGGGCGCAAAACCTCGACCCCGGCCACCAACAGGAACTCACCGCGTCGTTCTGAGCACGACGTCAGTAGTGCGGCGGGCGTTCCTCCGCCGCACTCTCCTCGCCGCCACCGCCCCCTCCGGCGCCCGCCTCGCGGTCGCGAAGCGTCTTCAGCTCTCGGCTCACCCGCTTGAGGGCGTCGGACATTTCGAGCATTGCCTTGTCCTGCTCGGTCACATGCCGCTCCAGATAGGCAATCTTCTCCTCCAGCCGGTGAATGCGCTCAGTGGGGTCGTTCAACGTAAGGCGGCGTTCGCGGCGCGTTCGCCGCATTGATTTCCTCGAGCTGGGGCACGATCACGCTCGTATAACAGTCGGGGCACACCGAGTGGCTGAATTCGCTGCCCGTGCGCTCGTTGATGTAGCCCTCCATCTGCTGCCAATAATTTCGGTCGTCGCGGATTTTCTTGCAGTAGGAACAGATCGGCAGGAGCTCCTCCAGTTGCCGAACCTGCGTCGTATAACCCAAAATACGCTCGGCCACGCGCAGGCGCGTCCACAGCTCCGGCAGGTCGAGCGGCTTCGTCAGAAAATCGTCCACCCCCGCGTCGGCGGCGGCGCGCTGGTTCTCCTCGGTCGCGTCCCGGCTCGTGAGCAAAATGAAATACGTATAGTCCTTGCCCCGCCCCGCCCGGATGCGCCGGCACAGATCGAGTCCATCTGACCGCGGCATCATCCAGTCGCTCACCACCACCAGCACCGGCTCCGTCTGCAATTTCTCCCACGCCTGCTCGCCATCCGCCGCCTCGATCACGTCATGGTTCAGCCGATGGAGGGCCCTGCGCAGCACGGCGCGGGAAACGGCATCGTCTTCAACGGCGAGAATTTTCACGGGAAGGATGCCTAGGTCATTTCAGACCTATCTCGGGAGCAACTGGGAAATCGAGAAAACACGCCGCCCGGCGCCAGCACTATACGCTGCGGACCTCTCCTCGCCCAGTGAGTCGGCCATCAAACCTTCGTGAGCGGCACAAAAACCACGACGAAGCAAAGAAGTCCTCGTCAACAAACAGACGCTGACTTTGTTCTGGTTGCGCTTTTGCGACACCTTTCCGGTCAGGTTGGGCGTCGGACGACGGCGACGCCGCACTTACTTCTTCGGCGCGGCGGCGAGGGTGCCGTCGGGCGCGGGGGAGCGGGTGCTCCACGGGCGGGGGTTGGCGGCCTTTTGCGCTTCCTGCCATTGCTTCACCAGCGCGGTGCGCTGGGCGGCGGGGGCGGTCGTGGCGAGCAACACGCCGGTGTTCTGGGTTTTCTCAAAGGTGTCGTCGACGCCGTTGCGGTTCGCGTCGAGGTGCAGCGGGTTCTCGTCGGAGGAGACCAGGGCGCTCAGCCACGCCCCCCGGGAGCCGGCGTGCAGGTCGAAGGTTTTGTTGGCCCCGCGCGGCGGGTTGATCAGCGGGAGATTTTCCGCCACGAGGCGCTGGAAAATGGAGAGATCCCAGTTTCCCGCTACGGGGTCGAGCCGCACGGTGACCACGGGAAGCACGGCGAGCGGGGCGCCGTCGAAGGTCTCCACTTTCACGACATGGGGCAGATCGCGCCAGATCGGGCTCTTGTTGTTGCCGTTGGGCTGGCCCACGCGCAGCGGCGCGAAGCCGTCTTTGTTCGCCGGGCCGATCGAGAGCCGGGCGCCGGCGATATCGAGGGTCGTGCCGGCGGAGCCTTGGAGCTGGAAAGACACAAAGGTCACGTCGCGCGGTCCGCCGCGCAGCGGGCGGGAGAGGTCTTTGCCTGCGTCCACCGCAAGGTAGGCCACATTGTTCCGCGTCGCGGCGCGGGCCGACGCCGGGCCGGTAGGCGCGAGGTCGTCAACCGTGACCTTGGTTGAGGCGAGGCGGGGCGCGTCGGACTTACCGGACGTCTTGTACCGCGGCAGTTCCAACGAGGGCACGGTGCGGGCGGCGGACGCGGGCTGCGCCGCGAGCGGGCCGGCGAAGACCAGCGCCAGAGCGAGCATGAGGGAGACGGTGGGCGTTTTCAAAGGTGAGTTGGGCGAAAGAAATGGCGTGCGCTGCCTGATTGTGGCGGTGGCCGTGCCTACGCCGTTTTGAATGCAGGAGTGATTGTTTTTGAATTTTACTTTTCTCCAAACCCAAAAACTCCGTCGGCTCGTTCCGTCGGCTCGTTGCGTTTTGCGTCCAAGCGAACAGCTAACCGCTCCCCGGCTTAAGGCGTTTCACCACCCACCCGGCTAAGAAATACAGCCCGTAGGCCACAAGAACCGCTTGGACAAAAACCCCAAGAAACAGACCCCACGGGCTCACGCCGTGCGCACCGCGCGGCGTGAAAAACATTCCGACGAACACGGGTAGATCAAACAACCACGGCACCCGCTTCATCAAGTAGAACATCCCGCCAGAGGGCAAAGGCAGCCAATCGTAAAATGCGACCAGCACCGAGAGCACAACGCAGATAAGCAATATGAACAGATGCTTCATTGGAGTTCAGGCTCAATCATGGCCGTAAATACCAAATAGGTCTCCGCTCGGAATTTTTCCGGCTTCGAACCACTCATAGGCACCTCTTGTTGCGCGGAAAAGGGCACTATTGGATCCGGGATACATGAGTTCCGCTGACCAATGCGCCCGAGCAAGTCCCGATTTATACCCGGCGTCCGTCATCTCTTGTCGCCATCCTTGAAAACCTGCATGAGCAGGTGAGGTGCTGTCCTGCAGCGTGTGCAGCGCAAATCCAAATTCACGAATTGCGCCGGGGCGGTCTCCCGCCTTCAGCCGATCCATTGCGTTGTTGAATCGCTCTCGGAAGTAGTCGTTTGCCCGTGCACGTGCCTGATCGACGGTCTCATTGTGGTCGAGGTCTCGCATTGCGTGGCGATACTGATTTTCGACCGCTTGGTCAGCGTCGGCTTCAACCGAAACCACTCTCAGGGTTTCGATTTCCGCTCTTGTAAGTTGCCGGCCGAGCGCATCCATGTTCGCTTTATGGTGAACGTTGTTCACATGGGTCGCCCAGTTAAAAAGATAGGTGAAGGCTCCGCTTGCGGCACCGTTTGCAAATTTTCCGCCACCAAGTGCCGAAGCAGTCCCACCGACGACAGCGGCTGCGACAGCCTGAGCAGTAGTGCCCCGAACGTTTCGCGAGATGGAACCGGCCGCAGCAGAGCTGAAGAAGCCCGAATAAAAGCCATGCCTGAACTGCCCGCCAGTTGCTTGGTTGGTAGCTCCTTGCACGGCACCGTGCGCCGCCGCAGTTCCCAGATAGCCAAGATCCCCACTCATGCTGCCAATACCGTAAGTGAGCCCTCCGGTGATTCCTCCCACCAACGCACCCACTGCCCCCGACTTGAAAGCATCACCGATACTTCCGCCGTTTAACAGCGAGCCCGCGAACGCCGAACCGAATCCACCAGCCGCTCCGGCTACGACTGCGCCCAAAGGCCCCAAACCGCCGGTGACAACAGCCGTGATCGAAGCTCCGAAGCCAACGGAACTACCGGCCAAGGCTACAGCAGCGTAAATCGCAGCACCTGCCGTGACTATGCCAACGACAACAATCGCCGCGATCTTCGCCGCATCGCCGAGCTTGAAGTAACCGCTAGGATCAGTCGCGTTCATCGGATTGTTCCCGACGTAGCTATACCTGTTGTAGTCCTGACTATCGCCTACGTCGCCGACAAACGGATCGGCGCTAAGGAAGCGGCCGAGGACTGGATCGTAAACGCGGCCGTTCATGTGAATCAGCCCGAGGTCGTCGAGGTGTTCGTGGTCGGTGTAGCCGCGGGTGAACTTGCCGCTCGTCGATGAGCCGGCCTCGGTGTTGGTCGCGGCAACGATGGTGGCGTTCGTCGTGGGATCGACGCGTTTGCCCCACGCATCGAAGGCGAAGCGTTTCACCACCCGGCCGATTTCGTCCGTCACGGTCGTGATCGAGCCCAGCCCGTCCGAATGGAAATACCGCGTTTCCATGGTCGCGTTGCTGCGTTGGGTGTAAACCGCCACGCGCCCCGTCGGCGCCATGATGCAACACTTTTCCTCCCACGCCGTCCCGTTGGTCACCTTTTCGAACACCCCGCCGATGTAGACCGTCGTGCCGAGATGGCTCGTCTGCTTCACCCGTTCATGGGCCGCCCCGAACGCAAAGGTGTTGGTGTAACTGCCCTGCGTCGCCGTCAGCAGTTGGTTGAACGAGGTCCAACTCAGCGCGCGGCCCGCGCCGCCCGTCATATTGCCGTTTTCATCGTAGGTGTAGCTGTTGGCTCCGGCCGAGCTCACCGCGTGCGGCAGCGCGCGCCCGCTCCCGGTCGTGTAGGCATACGCGTAGCTGCCCACGTCGGACTTGGCCGTGAGGTTGCCCTGCTGATTGTAGCTGACGGTCGTCGTCGTGGCCGGCGCCCCGGCCACCACGCGATGGACGAGCAGGCGGTCGAGCCCATCGTAGCCGTCGCTGTTGGTCGCACTGCCGGCGGTCGCAAAACGCTCGTCGCGCCCGGTCGAGGCATCGTAGCGGGTCTTCACGTTGCCCACCGCGTCGTAGGTGTAGGCCAGCTGCTGGATCGCGTAGGGCGCCACCGTGATCGAACCGGTGTCGATCGAGGCGTAGATGAGCCGTCCCGTCGCCCGGCTGTAATAGCGTTGGTTGGCCAGTCCGTTGCCAAAATACTCCCATTCGATCCGCCCGTCGGAGGCGTAGTCGTCGGCCATCCAATACACCTCGTTCGCCCCGGAATCCGCCCGCCGCACTTCCTTCACGAATCCGTAGGCGTTGTAGACGTTCTTCGTCTGGAAATTCGTCGGGTAGATCGTCTTCTCCGGCCGGCCCAGCGTGTCGTAGGTCTGCCCAACGGAGTTGGTGACAGCGTCGCTTCCGCCATCACCGTCGCGCGGCAGCCAAAGTCTCGAAGACGCGGCTTGGCGGTGCCGTGAAACGCATGGGCGTTTCGTTGGGTGACACGCGGTGCGGACACGGTAGACAGACCCGAACGACAGGCCTGAACGCCTCACGGCTTCCGCTACCGGAATCGGCCTCCTTTTGCGCCGGCTTACTTCTTCGGCGCGGCGGCGAGGGTGCCGTCGGGCGCGGGGCTGCGGGTGCTCCACGGGCGGGGGTTGGCGGCCTTTTGCGCTTCCTGCCATTGCTTCACCAGCGCGGTGCGCTGCGCGGCGGGGGCGGTCGCGGCGAGCAACACGCCCTTGTTCTGGGTTTTCTCAAAGGTGTCGTCGACGCCGTTGCGGTTCGCGTCGAGGTGCAGCGGGTTCTCGTCGGAGGAGACCAGGGCGCTCAGCCACGCCCCCCGGGAGCCGGCGTG
>JBIKOK010000325.1:0-6110 GCA_044358025.1 Opitutaceae bacterium | reverse complement strand
ACCGTTTGTGTTCCACTGCCACAACAACAATCACGAGGACATGCGGATGATGAAGCAGATGGAGATCTGTAACGTGAATCCGGTTACGGGAGCCACGAATCCGCCCCACCTGAACGGGCAGTGGTTCAGCGTTCCGCCCGAGATCTGCGGCGTACCGACCGAGTACATCAAGACGCACCCCGGGCTCTTCAGCTAAGCCGCCCGCCCCAGTTCCGCCCCAGTTCCGCCGCCGCTCCGCCGGCGCGACTCCCCTCGCTTCCCCGAGGCGGTCGCGCCGGCTTGAGCCGTGCCTGCCTGTCCGCGGCGGGATGAAACTCGTTTTCTTCGGGCGGTTGGAAAGTCGCGTAGACGTCGTCGGGTTTTCTTCTGCAGCTTCATGCAGAGAAGCTCCCCTTCGTTGGGTGGATTTTCTTCCCTCGTGAACCGGATGACGGGGGACGGGCGGAAGGAGTGTGGCTGAGCGAAGGACGCGGGATGGGCTGAGGGGTGAAAACCATCCCTGAACGCCCGTGCCGCTACTGCAGTCAGTTCTTGCGGCCCGATCCACGCCACCCCGCCCGACCGCGTGATTGCGCGGCACCAGAGTGTCGCTCCGCGAGCCAGGCAGCGAGCCAGGCTCGCTGGCTCGCTTGTCCTGAAAATCGCACTACTTGCGCAGGCCGGAAAACCTTCAACGCGTGCAGGCTCGGCGGACAACTCATCCGGGCGACGGGAAGCGACCCAAGCCGGAGCAAGAGCCGTTACACGAGATGATGCCGTTACAGGAGATCATCAAACGGCGTGATCTCGCTGGGGAACGAGCGGCCGACGGAGCGTCGTGCCAAGAGATGGGGCGGGCCCAATCGCCGTTGGTCGTGGGGCTGATCGCACATCTGGCGGGGACGAAGTCCCCGGCGGATACCCGGTCGAGGAGGCGCGGACTTATCCCGCATGGGCAGGAGCTTCTCCTTAACCCGCCGCCCCATACCGGGACTTCTGCGACGGGCACCGCCGCGGAGTAAACCGACGGATCTCGACGGGGCCATCTGGCTATTGGGTGCCGGCCCAACCGTTCCGTTGCCTCTGCCCGAAAATCGCGAAATCCCAGCGTCGTCTGATCACCCTCGCGGTGCGCGCTGCGCTCGGCCGGGCCCGATCATTCCCCATCGGCTTGCCCAAAAACACGGGGTGGTTTTCGCACGGCCCGATTTTGGTGCTGTTCGCGCCGCCGCTCGCCGCCGGCGTGTTCCTCGCCGCCCCGCGCCCTAAGTAAACTCCGCCGCTCTCCCCGCGCTCGCGGGGGGGGCGGTGATCCGGGCTACAAAAAGTCGTTAAGGCCCCACCCTTGTCAGAGGTAATTAACAATTTCTTGATTTCAGCATGATTCCTTCCACCCCTTCTCTCAGCCGCCGCGACCTCTTCCGGGGCCGGTTCACTTCCTCGGTCGCCACCGTCGCTCCGGCGCGGGCCCTCGGACCTGACTCGAGCCTGCCCGGCGGCGTGCCGGTGGGTGATCGTACGAGCCGGCGCTTTCCCGACTGCGTCGTGCAGAGCCACTGCGATTCCTCCTACCGCCTGGTGTCCGATTTGATCGCGAATCAGCGCGTGATGATCGGCTTGATCTACACCCGCTGCGAGGGGATCTGCCCGACGACGACGAGAAACATGCTCGCCGCGCGCAAGATCCTCGAAGAGCGCGCGCAGGCGCCGTTCCGGATGATCACCATTTCGATCGATCCGGAACGCGACACGCCCGACGATATGCTCCGCTATGCGGCGAGGAATACGGCTGCGCAGTTCGAGAACTGGCAGTTCGTGGTCGCGTCTCCCGACGACACGCTCGAGCTGCGGCGTTCGCTGCGGCTGATCGACCCCAATCCTGAGCGGGATCGCAAGCTGAACACCCACTCCGGCGTGCTCATTCTCGGCAACGATGCCACCAACCGCTGGGGCGGCATCCCTGCCGGGGCCGAGCCCATCCACATTGCCAACCTGTTCGAGCGCACCGCCCGCACGAAATCGCTCCAGGAATACGCCGGTTTCGGCAAACCCGCCGCCTAAGCTCCCTTTTCAACTGTGTCCGCGGCGCCCTCCGGCGCCGCGGGTCCCCCTTAAATCTACCCGCCATGTCCTCTTTCCTCCCTCCCCGCCTTGCCGCGCTTGCCCTCCTGCTCGTCCAATCGCTGGCCGCGCAAACCCCGGTCAAGAACGTGACCACGCTCCCGGCGGACCTCTCGTCCATCGTAACGAATGTCAAAACCGCCGCGGGCGAGCTTTACGGGCCCAAGGGCACCCTGCTCCCCGACTTCGGGCCGGGCGTCGAGTCCGTGGAGGCCCCGGAGCTCGTGGTCGATGAACCGTTCGAGGCGGTGGAACTGTCCCTCCGCCGGGTGCCGGTGCCGAAGCCGTCGAACTTGGCCGACTTCATCGCGGACGAAAAGGCGGCGCTGGTCTTGGGCAAGGCGTTGTTCTGGGACATGCAGGTGGGCAGCGACGGCATGATGGCGTGTGCGAGCTGCCACTTCCATGCCGGCGCCGACAACCGCTCCCGCGCCCAGCTGAGCCCCGGGTTGCTGCGGGTTTCCGCGACCGGCAAGAGCAGCCCGGACAACACCTTTCAGACCGGCAGCCCCACGCGCCAGCTGCAGCCCTCGGATTTTCCCTTTCACAAACTGGTCTCGCCCGACAACCGCTATTCGCCGGTCTTGAGTGACTCCAACGACGTCGTGGGTTCGCAGGGCGTCTCCAATTCGCGCTTCGGCGGGCTCGCCGTTAAATCGGGCGCGGTCACCGAAAAGGATACGTTCGTGAAGGACAAAATCTTCACCGACGGCTCCAGCAACCTGCGCCGCGTCACGCCGCGCAACACGCCGAGCGTGATCAACGCGGTGTTCAATGACCGCAATTTCTGGGACGGCCGGGCCCAACGCGTGTTCAACGGCGTCAACCAGTGGGGCGGGCGGGACGCCGGCGCCACCGTCTGGCGCGCGTCGGTCCCGGGCCTGTTGACCAAGGTCAAGATCTCCCTCGACCGCTCCAGTCTGGCCTCGCAGGCCGTCGGCCCCGTCCTCTCCAGCTTCGAAATGTCGTCCGCCGGCCGGGAATTTCCCGATCTCGGCAAGCGCCTCCTTCGAACCCGGCCCCTCGCCAATCAGAAGGTGCACGCCACCGATAGCGTCCTCGCCTCCCGCGCGGCCGCCCGCGGCGGGCTCACCACCGCGACCTACGCCGACCTGGTCCGCGCGGCGTTTCGCCCGGAATGGTGGCAGGGTACGGGGGTGATTGGCGACGACGGTTCGGTCTCGGAAGCCGAGAAGCAGGAGCGCCGCCGGGTGGCCGCCACCAACGGACGCGAAAATCTGGACGACGACGACGCCAAGTTTCTTGCGACCAACAGCCTCGAAATCTACTCGCAAATGGAGGCGAACTTCAGCCTCTTTTTCGGCCTGGCGATCCAGGTCTATGAGTCGACGCTGGTCTCGAACGACGCGCCGATCGACCGCTATGCCGAAGGGGATAAGACGGCGCTGACGCCCCTCCAAGTGAAGGGTCTGCGGCTGTTCAACAATAAAGCCCGCTGCGCGTCGTGCCACGGCGGGGCTACCTTTACGGCCGCGGCGGTCTTCGAGGCGAACGAGCAGAGCGTCGAACTGGGCGGCTACCTCCTGCCGAAGTCCCGCGGCGTCTATGATGGCGGTTTCTACAACATCGGGGTTCGGCCCGCCGTGGAGGATATCGGGATCGGGGCCCGCGACCCCTGGGGCAAGCCGCTCGCCGAGTCAGGCTTGATGTCGCTCGGCCAGTCCGCCCGCGCCGCGCTCACCGGCAATAATGAATTCTTCTTCCAGTTTCCGACCGACGTCGTGCTCGGTTATGGCTTCTTCAAAACCCCCGGCCTGCGCAATGTCGAGCTGACGGCGCCCTATTTCCATAACGGTTCCCAAGCGACCTTGGAACAGGTCGTCGCCTTCTACAACCGCGGCGGGGACTTCCGCGAGTGGGGCCATAATGAAATGGTGCGGCCGCTCAAGCTCACCGCGGACGAACAGGCGGCCCTGGTGGCGTTCCTGAAGGCGCTGACCGACGACCGCGTCCGCTACGACCGCGCGCCGTTCGACCATCCCCAGCTCTTTATCACCAACGGACCGAAAGACACCAAGGGCAACACGGCCACCGACCAGTTGATTGAACTGCCCGCGGTCGGCGCTGCCGGCGGCCCAGGCCGCCGGAACTTCCTCCAGTAACCGCCCCCTCGGGGGCGGCCTGTCCCGCCCCCGCCTGTCCCGCCCGCCTTTCCGCTTCACGGCTTCAACCCGCTCTTTCCCTCCCATTCGCGTCAGCAGGAACGGCGTGCCCTCCTCGGGGACGACGTGCTGAAGCCTCCCCTGCAACACCTCTACGTTCAAGGGCTTGGTCGCCGGCCAGCGTCTGTTCAACCCGGATGACTGCGGTCTTCCCGCAGGCCCCGGAAGGCTTCGTGGATTCACGGTTTGGTCCGATCGGGCCGTATCGTTTACCGGCCGTCTCGCCGGGCGGCGCCGAGCGGCCGCCCTGTGCCGTTTGAACGCCGCCTCGATGGCGCCGATCCGGGGTTGGCCTACCCCGTGACGGGCAGTCCGTTGGTCAAGAACTTCGTGCGGCTGACCGGGCCCAACGGCTTTGTGTGCTCGATGGACCGCTTCAGCGTGAAGGGTCGGCGCAAGACCGGCCCGGCTCAGGCTAGCTACGCCGCCACCGCCAATCGGGGCGGCTTCTCCATCGCCACCGGGTCGGTCGTCCTCCATCAGGCGCCCACGGCGGTCAACGATGGGGCGACCGTCCAGGCCGGCGTGCCGGTCGCGAACGATGTGCTGGCCAATGACACCGATGCTGGCGGCGATGGGCGGACGATCACCGCCGTGACACAGCCGGCGTCGGGCCGGGGCACGATCACGGGCGCGGACGCGACGGTGACGAATACGCCGGTGGCCGGCGCGTCCAGCGCGGCGCCGCAGACCTTCAGCTACACGATCTCCGATGGTCGCGGCGGTACGGCCACGGCCAGCGTGACGGCCACGGCCAAAGAGATGGTCACGGTCACGCAGGATGACTACGCGGTCTCCCGGTCCTTGTGCAATCTGGCCGGCACGGCGGGCTTTAACGCCCGGGTCACGATCACGGCCGGCGGCACGGTCATCGCGACCGCCACCGCCGACGCCCGTGGCGCCTGGGCGGCCCGGCCCACCGTGACGATCCCGACGACGACGAGGTCCGTCGTGGTGACCTCGACGCAGGGCGGCACCGCCACCCGGGCGATCAACCGAAGGTAAAGCGACGATCCCGGGCCGGGGCCCACGTGCTCCCTCCCAGTTTCGCCCAGCAACGCCGGAGGCTAACCGGAATAGTTCACACTCCACTTGACCTCATTTATTTCACAGAGGGCACGGAGCCCAGCCCACAGAGCTCACAGAGCCGACAAGGTGTTGGGCTCTGTGACCTCGCTTCTGAACTCTGTGCGCTCTGGGAAACACCCTTTCTTTAGGAAAGGGCGATTGATGGGGGCCAGCGCCTCCGGCGTTTTTTTTTTGCGCCCGCGACCGATGAGCGCGCACCGCCCGGCCGGGCGCCGCCTATGGTGGAGGGAATTTCGGATACGCCCCCGTGCGCCGCCGGCGCCGACGGCGCGGCAGCCACGGCCTCCGAATCGCGGCCCGGCCACGGCTGGATTTGCCGCGGGCGCCGGGGCAGGGGAGGGCCGGCGGCGGAACTACGTAGGCCCGCCGCTGGCACGGAACGACGTCACCCCGTCGTCCACCACAAAAAGTCGTTAACGCTGCACGCTCGAAAAGTGGGTTTAACAATTTCTTGATTACGTAGGCAATCGGGGCCGCGTCCGTTCAGTCGCCAGTCAGACGCCGGTCCCGGGGCCTGCCGAAAATCTACCAACGTCCACTTCCTCCCATTTCTTACGATGAAAACCACCAACCAGTCCCGTCCCGACATCACCCGCCGTTCGTTCCTGCAAGGCGGCGGTATTGCTACCGCCCTCGCGGCCGGTATCGGCCCCTACCTGCGTTTGACGCCCAGCGCGTTCGCCAATGCGGGTCCGGCCACGCCGTTCAAGTTCACCCCGTTCACCCGGCCCTTGCCGA